>CAJCJG010000168.1 GCA_903970625.1 Solirubrobacterales bacterium 70-9
GGCGGGGGGCTGACCGTGCAAACGATCCCTCTGCTGCTCGGCAGCGACGCGATGCGGGCGGTGGTGTCCATCCGCGACGCGCTGCTGGCGCACGGCCAGACCGCCGTGATCGCGGTGGCGGACGCGCATGGCGAATTGCTGGCGTTCCTGCGCATGGACGGGGCGCCGCTTGAATCCGGCGTCATCGCCATCAACAAGGCGTTCACCGCCGCGCGGGTGCGTGGGCCGTCGCGGTCGCTGGGCGACAATTTTCGCACCAAAGGATACGACGCCGCCTGGTACGGCGACGCCCGCTATCAGGGGTTCGGCGGCGGCATGCCGATGGTTCTGGACGGACGGACGGTCGGGGCCGTCGCCGTTAGCGGGCTGTCGCAGGACGAGGACGAGGAGATGGCGGCCATCGGCATTGCGGCGGCGCTCGCCGACCACGGCTAACCCCCGCCATGAGTCGGGCACAGTTCGACGTTCTGGTTGTCGGGCGCGGCATCGTCGGGCTGGCGCACGCGCTGGCCGCGGCACGGCTTGGGCTGCGCACGGCGGTGCTGGACCGGGAGACGCATGCCGTCGGCGCCTCGGTGCGCAATTTCGGCTTCGTGACCGTCAGCGGGCAGGCGGAGGGCATCACCTGGCGCCGCGCCCTGCGCAGCCGCGACGTGTGGGCGGAGGTGGCGGAGCGGGCAGGGATCGCGGTGCATCATCGCGGGCTGGTGATGGTGGCGCGGCGGCCCGAGGCGCTGGCGGTGATCGAGGAATTCGTCGCCGGCCCGATGGGCAAGAGCTGCCGGGTGCTGAAAAGCGCCGAATTGCCGAAGCCGATCCGCAAGGGCCATGCCGGCGGCATGTATTCGCCGCATGAGTTGCGGGTGGAAAGCCGGGACGCGGTACCTCGGCTGGCGGAATGGCTGGCGAGATCGCTGGGCGTGACGTTCCTGCCGCGCGCGATGGTGCTTGCAGTCGAGCCGGGCGAGGTGACGACCAGCGCGGGCAGGATCGGCGCGACGCATATCGTCGTCGCCCCGGGGCCGGACCTGACGACGCTGTTTCCGGAGGAATACGCGCGGCGGCGGGTGACGCTGTGCAAGTTGCACATGCTGCGGGTGGCCGCGCCGGGCTGGCGGCTGCCGGCGGCCGTGATGAGCGATCTGGGGCTGGCGCGCTATCTCGGCTACCGGACGCCGTCGCTGCCGGCATTGCAGGAACGGTTGCAGGCGGAACAGCCGGACCATCTCGCCGACGGCATCCACCTGATCGCGGTGCAGGGGGCCGACCGATCGCTTGTGGTGGGCGACAGCCACCACTACGCCGACAGCCACGACACGTTCCAGCCGCGTGAGGTGGACGACCGGATGCTGGAGGAACTGTCCGCCGTGCTGGACATCCCGTATCCGGACGTCGTGGAACGCTGGACTGGGGTGTACCCGTCCGGCCCGGACGCCGCGTTCGTCGAGGCGGTGCGGCCGGGCGTGCGGCTGGTCAACGTGACCAGCGGCAGCGGCGCCTCCACCGCGTTCGCGCTCGCCGAGGAGACGATCTCGGACCTTCTCGGCCACCCCCCGCCGCCACACACGCTGGAGACCGACGCATGAGCGCGATCAAGGCCGTGATTCTTGACTGGGCCGGCACAATCGTCGATTTCGGCAGCCGGGCGCCGATGGGGGCGTTCGTGCGGGCATTCGCCGAGTTCGGCGTGGCCATCGAGGTGGCCGACGCGCGCGGGCCAATGGGCATGGCGAAATGGGACCACATCCATGCCGTCGGCAACTCGCCGCGTGTGGCCGCCGCTTGGCGAGAGGCGCATGGGCGCGATTTTTCGGATGCCGACGTGGATGCGATCTTCGCGGTGTTCGAGCCGCTGAACGTCGCCTCGGTGGTCGATCATGCGGGATTCATTCCCGGCGCGCTGGACGCTATCGCGGCCCTGAAGGGGCAGGAGATCAAAATTGGCTCTACGACCGGCTACACGCGGCCGATCATGTCCGTGTTGGAGCCGGTGGCGGCGGCCGGGGGCTACGCGCCGGAGGTGGTGGTGTGCGCCGGCGACCTGCCGGCCGGGCGGCCGAGCCCGCTGATGATGTGGTACGCGATGGCCCGGATGGGCGTGTGGCCGGCGGACCGGGTGGTGAAGGTGGACGACACCCCGGTCGGTATCGGCGAGGGCACGGCGGCCGGCACCTGGACGGTGGGGCTGGCGCTGACCGGCAACATTTCCGGTTATTCGGAGGCCGAATTTGCGGCGCTGCCGGCCGACACGGTGGCCGAAATCCGGGCGCGGGCGACGGCGGAGATGGACGCGGTGGGGGCCGACATCGTCATCGACAGCATCGCGGACTTGCCGGCGGCGGTGGCGGAGATCGACCAACGGATCGCGGCCGGGCGGAAGCCGGGCGGCTGACGCTGGGATTCCGGCTGCCGGCCCTGTAGTATGCCGTTGCTTCGACTGGGTTGGAGGGGCAGATGGGCATTTCCGAACCGAGCCTGCGGCGCTTCATCGACGACCAGATCGCTGCCGGCCGCCATGCGACGGCCGATGAGGTCGTCGAACGCGCACTCCGACTGTATCGCGATGCGCAGGCCGAGCAGGACGCGCACGATGCGATGGTGCGGCGGGAGGCGGTACTGGGGATTGCCGAGATTGCCGAGCGGCGGTTCGAGTGGTTTGCGAATGGCGCAGACCTCATGGCGTCGATATGGCGCGAGTTGGATGACCGCAAAGACGCGGAACGCAGACCCGCTGATGCCCGCGTACAACGCCCGTAACTTTCTGATCCAGGCGACTCTGCTGCGGGATCATGTGCCGTCGTTCGAGGCATATCCGTTTACCATTCCTGCTATCGGCGGTCTGGACGAGTTGAAGTTCGAAAAGCCGGTGACGTTTCTGGTCGGCGAGAATGGCGCTGGGAAATCGACGCTGCTTGAAGCGATTGCGGTCGGGTGGGGCCTGAATGCGGAAGGCGGCAGCCGCAATTTCAATTTTGCGACCCGGGCCTCGCATTCGGATTTGACGCAATGGCTGCGGCTGAGCCGCAGCCCGCGCCGGGTTAGGGACAGCTTTTTCCTGCGCGCAGAAAGCTTCTTCAATGTCGCAACGCAGGTGGACAACCTCGGGGTCGGCGACTCGTACGGCGGGTCGTCGCTTCATGAACAGTCGCACGGCGAGTCCTTTCTTGCGCTGTTCGTGAACCGCTTTCGCGGCGAAGGCTTCTATGTTCTCGACGAACCTGAGGCCGCCTTGTCCCCACAGCGGCAGTTGGCGTTCTTGTCGCGCATGCACGATCTGGTGCGACAGGGATCGCAGTTCGTCATCGCCACCCACTCTCCGATCCTGATGGCGTATCCGGACGCAGACATCTTCCTGATGGCGGACGGGCCGCCGCGACCGATCGATTATCGCGATACCGAGCACTATACCGTGACGCGCAATTTCCTGAACCGTACTGAGCAGATGCTGGACGTGTTGCTGGACCGCTCCGACGGCGGCTCCTAGCCAATGTCCGACAGCGCGACATCCGATCAAACCACGCTAGTCCCCGGCCGTGAATGCGGCGCCTGCAACGTGTGCTGCGTGGCGCTGACCATCGACGATCCGGAGTTGCAGAAAGTCCAAGGCTACCGCTGCAAGAACATGCTGCCGGACAAAGGCTGCGCGATCTACGCGACGCGGCCGGATACGTGCCGCAGGTTCTTCTGCGGCTGGCGGCAGTTGAAATGGGTCCCCGAGACGCTGCGGCCGGATATTTCGGGCGTGCTGGTGCGGCTGCACTACGAAGTCTCCCAAACCAAGGGCACCAAGAAACTTGGCGTGATGGTCACGCTGCTGACGGATGCCGCGTTGAAGGCCGAAGGATTGGCCGAAACAATCGGTGCCGCTGTGGCCGCCGATATTCCGGTGTTCCTGCATGTGCCGGGGCCACCCGGTTACACCGCCGCCGAGGCGCGCATGAACGACGTGCTGCGCAACGCGGTGCTGACGCGCGACAAGGCGGCCCTGCTGGAGATTTTGCGGCGCGCGCGGGCGAAGGCGCGGGCGGGGAAATTCAAGCCGGTGGTGTTGACGCGCCGCTAGGCCCCCGTCACCGTTGTTGCCGCTTTCGCGCGCATCCGTTGCGCATAGACGTTCACGATCAGCGCGAGCAACAGGATGATTCCGCGAATCAGGATTTTCAGAAAACTGTCGATCCTGACGTGATCCAACCCGTTGTTCAGCACGCCGAGCACGAACAGGCCGACGATGGTGTTGCCGATGCCGCCCTGGCCGCCGAACAGGCTGGTGCCGCCGACGACGACGGCGGAGATGCTGTCGAGCAGATAGTCGTTGAATTCGTCCTGCTGCGCGCTGCCGAAATGCGCGACGCCCAGCATGCCGGCGATGCCCGAACACACGGCGGAAATCACCATCACGCTGGCGACGATCAGCTTGGTGTTAACGCCCGAATACTCAGCCGCTTCGCGATTGCCGCCCGTCATGTACACGTAGCGGCCGAAGCGCGTGTAGGTCAGCACGATGTGCCCGGCGAGCAGGATCACGGCCGCGACAATGACGATCCACGGCACCGGGCCGAGCGAGCCGGCGCCGAGAGTCGCAACCAAATTCGGCACGTTGTAGGCGATCTGGCCGCGCACCAGCATCGCGGAGACGCCAGAGCCGATCTGCAACATCGCCAATGTCATGATGAAACTGGGAATGCCGATCACGTTCATGCCGAACGCGGTGACAAGGCCAAGGGCGAGGCTGGCGACGAAGGCCAGCACGATGGCGACCGCACCGGGCAACGGGAAGTTGGCGATGTTGACGCTCGCGTCCTGCAACGTGAAGTAGGCGACGACAATGCCGGTCGCGTTCGCCACCGCCGCCACGCTGAGGTCGATTTCCGCGCAGAGGATCACGAACGTCAGGCCGACCGCGATGATGCCGGTGACGCTAATCTGCTGGAGAATGTTGCCGAGATTGTCGAGCGTGCGGAAGCTGGGGCTGAGGCCGCTGAATAGAATCACCAGCACGAGCAGGGTCGCGAACGGCGCGATGTTGCGCAGCCGGCTGCGCAGCCAGGAATTCATCGAGATTGGTCCTTCATGCGGCGGCGAGCAGGCGGTCCTTGCTGACCACCTCGCCGGCAAATTCCTGCGTGATGCGTCCGCGTTTCATCACCAGAATGCGGTCGGCCATCGACAGCACGGTTTCCGGCTCGGTCGAGACCACGACGACGCCGATGCCCTGCTCCCGCAGGCCGCGTACAATCTTCAGCACGTCGTCCTTGGCGCCAACATCCATGCCGCGCGTCGGTTCGCTGAGCAGCAGTACTTTGGGCAAATGCGTGAGCCACTTCGCCAGTGCCACCTTCTGCTGGTTGCCGCCGGACAGCGTGCCGAGCGGCCGGTCCACCAGCGGCGGCCGGATTTGCAGGCTCTTGACATGGGTGTGGGCAATGGTCCGCTCGGCGGCGGGGCGCACCCAGAGGCGGGAGATGCGGCCGAGGATGGCGATGGAGACGTTCTTATAGACCGGCTCTAGATGAAACAGCATGGAGCGGCGGCTTTCCGGCACGAAGGCGAGGCCGGCGCGGCGCGCATCCGCCGTGTTGCGCAGCCGCAATTTCGCGCCCGCGACGTGCATGCTGCCGCTTTCCAGCGACAATTTGCCGAACAGCGCGCGCGCCAACTCCAACTGCCCGGAACCCATGAAACCGTAGATGCCGAGCACTTCGCCGGCGCGCACTTGCAGGCTGATATCCTGGAACAAGCCTTCGCGCGTAAGCCCTTGCGTGGTCATCACCACGGCGGCGCCCGGCTTGCTGTGCAGGAAAATCTCGCCGGTGTAGCTTTCCTCCAGCTCCTCGTGGCCGGTGCCGATCATCCGTTCGATGATCCAGCCCTTGTCGATGTCGCGCGCCGCCGCCGTTTCGATCCGCCGGCCGTTGCGGAAGATCGTCACCGTGTCGGAGATGCGAAGAATGTCGTCGAGGAAATGGGAGATGAAGACGAAGCTGGTGCCCTCGGCGCGCACGCGGCGCAGGATGGCGAACAGTTTTTCCACCTCCGGCGGCGACAGGGCGGAGGTCGGCTCGTCGAGGATGATGATGCGCGCCCCGGAAAACAGCACGCGCGCGATTTCGACCAGTTGTTGCAGGCCGAGCGGCAGCGCCCCGATGGGCTGGCGCGGATCGACGTCGATGCCGAGTTTCTTCAGTTGTTCCTCGGCGATCCGGTACATGGCGGCGTAGTCGATCATGCCGAGCCTGTTGACCGGCTGCATGCCGAGCAACACGTTCTCTGCCACCGACAGGTCGCGAACGATGGAGAGCTCCTGATGTACCATGCCGATGCCATGCGCCTTGGCATCGCGCGCGGAGCGGAAGTGTACCGGCTGGCCGGCGAGGTGCATCGTGCCGGAATACTCGGCATGGACGCCGGCGATAATTTTCATCGTCGTGCTTTTGCCGGCCCCATTCTCGCCGACGAGACCATGGATCTCGCCGGCGCGAAGGGTGAAGTCCACGTCGGTCAGCGCGGCCACGCCACCGAAGGATTTGGAGATGCCCCGCAACTCAAGCAGCGGCATCCCCTGCGCGACCACGCTGTCCAACATTCGCTAGTCTAGATCAGGAAGTGGCTTTCCATCCAGGCGATGCCGGGCGCGTTCGTCTTGGTCACGACAGGGCCGTCGGTGACGATGTTCTTCGGGATGCCGCTGCCGCCAGTCTTCTCGCCGGCGGTCACCGCCGCGACGCCTGCGACGATGGCGCCGCCATGGATGCGGCCGGACGGGTTGCGGACGGTCGCGTGCATGCGCCCGTCGGCCACCGCCGCCAGCGCCGGCGGCATCGCGTCGCAGCCGCCGATCAGGATTTTCGTGCGGCCATGCGCCTTCATCACGTTGTAGGCAGCGAGCGCCATGTCGTCGTTGTGGAAATACGCGGCGTCGATTTCCGGGTACTTGGTCAGCAGCGTCTCCCACAGCTTGGAAACTTTCGAGACGTCCCAATCGCCGGGCGTCGTGTCCAGCACTTCCATGCCGGGGGAGTTCTTGATGATGCTCTCGAACCCGCGCGCGCGGCCCTGTGCGCCGGTGTGGCCGAGCGCGCCCTGCGTCATCACGATCTTGCCCTTGCCGCCGAGCGCGCTGACCAGCGCCTGCGTGACGGAGGCGCCCATGAACTCGTTGTCGGGGGCGAGGAAGCTGTGGACGTCGATCTTGTCGAGCGGCGCGATCAGCGTGTCGAGGTCGATGACCGGCGTGCCGGCGGCGATGATCTTTTCCACCGGGGCCGTCAGCGTGCCGATGCCGAACGCCTGGATGGCGACGAAATCCCATTTCTGGCTGGCCATGTCGTCGATGGCGGCGCGCTGCTTGGTGGCGCTGAGTTCGCCGTCGAACCAGGTCACATCGACATTGAACAGCTTGCCCCAGTATTCGGCGGCCTGCTTGCCTTGCGCACACCAGGTGGCCTGCAAGCCGGCGTTGGAGAACGCCGCCTTCAGCGGCTTTTCCGAACGGCCGGCGGCGGCTGCCATTTCTTCGGCGAGCGCCGGCGAAATGCCGAAACTGCCGAACAGTGCGGCGCCGGCCGACGCGGTGGCGGCTGCCAGAAGGCTCCGCCGATGGGTGGTGATGTCGGTCATTCGTTACTCTCCCTTTGCAGCGACCGTTCGTTCGGCGCCGCTTCACTTGTCGGACCATTGTGCGCAGAATTTCGGGCGCTGGCAACGCCCCCGGCGCGCATGGCCGGAGGAGGGGTCAGCCGCCGCGGCCGACCAACTGGCCGCGACCCACCAGTTGCCCGCGCCCGACAAGCTGCCCACGGCCGACCAACTGGCCCCGCCCGACAAGCTGTCCGCGCCCGACGAGATCCGGCGCGTCGCCGCCGGTCACGTTGGCATCGTCGGACAATTCCGGCGCGAGCAGGATGTCCTGCAACCAGCCGGACGTGATGTCGATACGCACCGAGAAATCGACCTGATCCTGAAGCCACATCTTGACGCCGGAGGCGAACGTCTCGTCCTTGAACTCGACGCCGAGAATTTCCAGCGGCACCGGTTCGGTGCTGGCCTTTACGTCCTCGCCCGGCCCATGGACCAGTAGGACCGTCGGTTGCGACAGCTTGAAGTAATTTCCCTGGTAACTGAATCCGTAGATGCGGGCGAGGCCCGGTTTGAGGTCCTTGGCGAGTTGTGCGGTGAGGGGGTGAGCCTTCGGGCCGCCGAACTGGTCGGCGTTCAGGGTAAGGCCCGCGAACGGGGCGCCGAACAAGCGGATGGAGCCGCTGGAGAACAGGTTTTCGGGCATTTGATGGCTCCCTCTTTCGGATCGTTGGCGGCCAGCCTAACGCCGGCCGGGCGGCTTTGGAAGATCGGTGTCATATTGCGACAATCCGGTGCCGCACGGCGGCGTGCCCAGCACGGATGAGCACCCCGGCCCGGCGGATCGCGCCGGGGTCGCAGGACGCGCAATGCGGCCGGCGCTCCGCCGTCCACGGTCGAAATATTTTTGGCCCGCGCCGGCTGCCGGCCGGGACGAAGGTGAGGAACGGGCGCGGGTCGATGCCGCGCCACAGGAAATGGTCGAGCATGGCTTCGAGCGCCGCGCCGTTGCCCTGTTCCAGCAGCCCTTCGACGAAGCGCGCCGCCACTTCGTCGAACGTCAGGGTTTCCGGCCGGATGGTCAGCATCGCATGCGCCATCGCGCGGGCCACCTGATCGCGCGCGTGGCGGACGGCGGCGGCGAAGCCTGCATCGAAGCGGCGCAGCGCGCGGGCCGAAGCCTGGCTCAGCGAGGCGAACGACGCCTCCACCTCCTCGCGCGTCCAGCCGCGCGCGTCTGCCGTGGCCGGCAGCAGCCCTTCGGCGACCAGCGTGTCCTGATAGATTTCCACCAGACAATCGAAGATCGCACCTTCGAGCGGGGCGGCGATGGCGTGCTGGTTGCGGCCTTGCCCGCTCGGGTCGATCCACTCGCCGTCGGGCGACAGCGTGATGCCGGCGACATCGGCCATCGTGGCGGTGTTGGAGGCGAGGCGAATCTGCGTCGTGGCCGAGGTTTCCGCGAAGCGATTGACGAGGTTCAGTACGTATAGATTGCCGTTCGTCTCGGCGAGCAGGCGCGGGATGACGGAGGGGAAGTGCAATACGCCGACGATGGCGATCAGGTCGGAGAAGGCTTCGTGAAACGCGAGGAACGGCACGCCGATCCGATCGGCGTCCGGCACGCCGATCACGGAGAACAGGATCTGGTGGCCGGTTTCGTGCGCCGCCACGTCGAAATTGAGCGCGAACGGTTGCGTCTCGCCGTCCGGCCCGCGCCACAGGCCGGATTCCAGAAAGCCCGGGCCGCTTTGAGCGTTGTTCCAGTCGAGCAGCGGAATCAGTTCCATCTGCGGGAATTCGGCGGCGCTCGCCCATTCGATGCGACGGCCGATATAGGCTTCCCACAGAGCCAGCGTGTGCCGGACGCTGCCGTAGAGATGGGCGGCGAGGAATTGCGGTGTATCGAGCGGAATGCGATCGAAATGGCCGTCGGCGTCGGGAAGGGCGGGGGCCAGCAATGCGCCTTCGTAGGGCGGCAAATAAGTTGGCGGATCGTAGGGCGCGGGTTTGGCGGCGGCGTCGGCCACGTACATGCGCGAGTCGGACGGGCCGGGGCCGATCGTGCCGGGCGGCAGTGGGATGGCGACGGTGTCCGGCGTCATACCCTCGGCATACACCGCGAACAGGCGGAAGCGCGTGCCGGGGGCTACCGCGTCGATCAGGTCCAGCGGTGCCGCACGGGTGCTGCTCACGAAATCCTCCGCTGGAACTGATACTCGCGGCACACGGCGGCGGCCAAGGTGGTATCGTTGCGTAACGCATCAATCGCGACGTTATTTCGATCCGCGAACAAGATCAGCGCCCCGTCGGCATCGGGGCCGGGGGACAGACCGGGGATGCCGGCGAGTGCGGCCTGTTTGGCACGGGCGCGGCGGAGCAGGGGGGCGTAGGCGCCGGTCAGGCGCAGATGGTCGGCGAGAGCGGCGAGCGGGACATCGGTCAGTGCCGCCGTCAGCGCCGCTTCTTCTCGCAATAGTCGTGACAGCGATGCTTCGGTCATAGCGTTGTCGGCCAGCCAGGTATCGAGGTCGGCGCGACGGGCGAGGCCGCGTCCGGTGCGGAAGGCGTCGAAGGCGGCTCTCAAGCCTATGGGGGCCGCGCCCTCCGATTTCCATGCGTCGCGACCCTTTACCCCGACCCTCTCCCACAAGGGCAGAGCGGGTTTTTGCGCCATGCGGCCCAGGACGGCGCGGGCGGCAGCATGCCATTCGGGTGGGCGCAGGCGCAGTTCGTCCAGAACCAGCGCGTCTTCTTCGGGGACTTGGGACCGCACAAAATTGTCCCACACATGGACGTGCTCGAAGCGGAAGGCGGGGGCGAACGGTGCGGGATCGGTGGTGAAAAATTGCCCGATCTCGGCAAGCATCGCCTCGGCGTCCAGGCGCTTGCGGGCGACGCGGTTGGCTTGCAGCCACGCGCGGAAGGGCTGGGGCAGGGCCGCAAAGCTGCGTTGTGGGAACGGGAGCGCCTTCAGCGCGGCGCAGAGCGCGTCGCGTTCGGTGCGGGTGACGATGCCGGCGGATTCGGCGGCCAACAGCGTGTCGCGCAGATCGACCATCGCGTCCGACAGCGGCGTAGCCCCCAGTTCGGCGGGCGCGTGGACGACGGCCACTTCGTCGTCGTCCTCGAAATCGTCGTCGAACCCGGGCCAGCGTCCGTCGCGATAGGCTTCGAACACGCGCCCCACGCCGTGCATGCCGTAAGGAAAAAGCTCGGCCGCCCGGAGCGCGCCCATGCTGGCGGCGCCAAAGACGTGAACGCCTTCGCTCAGCGCCCACAGGATTTCGCGGTGCCAGACGGCAGGTTCGTGCAGGAACACGCCGTCGACCAGCCCTATCGCGAGCGGGCGCCGGTCCCGTACCGCCCGAAAAATATCGCCCTGCCGGGCGGGCGGCAGGACGGTGGCGCCGGGCAGCAGGCGCGCGGCCTCGGCCGCCGGCAATGTCGGGCCGGTGAAAATGACGGCGCTCACGCTTCCTCCACCGGGGCGCGCAGGCCGGGTGCAACGATGCGGGCGACTTGAATGCCGATCTCCGGCCGCGTCAGATCCACGCGTGCGACCGGACCGGGGAGGCGCGCAAGGACGGCGTCCAGATCGGCTTTCGGGGTCGCGGCAGCGGCGACCGGGCGGAACGGGCGGGTGGCTTTGGCGCGGGCCAAAAACTCGGCGGCCGCTTGCCGTTCGGCGCGGGCGGCGGGCGCGTAGCTGGCAGGCGCAAAATCGTCGCGGGCGCCCGAGATGCGGGTCAGCCGCGCCTGCGCGGCCTCCGCCAGCGCGCGGCTCAGCGCCACGTCGGCGCTGGCATGGCAGCCGGCCCCGGATTCGGGCTCGATCCCGGCAATCCCGTCCGCGTCCCATGCCAGGGCGAGAAAGGCCGGTATGTCTGCTTCCGCCGTGATGTCCCACAGACGCACTTTCACCCCCGCATCCGCAAAGCGCGCCAGCAGCCATGTGCTTGCCGGCCCCTCCACGGTCGCCGGATCGACGGCACATGCCGCCTGTCCCTCGGGCGGCAGGCCATGCCAGCGGGCCACTGCGTCGCGTTCCAGGACTTCGTACAGGCCCTGGAGCGTCGCCTCCAACAGCGTGTTGCCGGCTCCGAGGCCGTTGGTGGTCTGCTGGAACACGCCGAAGCCGGGCGGGGCGGGGGCGGAAAAATCGGCGGAGACGAGTTCGAACGGGACCAGCATTGTCGTCCCGGTGACAAGGTTTTCGGCTTCGGTCCAGAGGATCTTCTCCCTCTCCGCCCGCTCTTGCGGGGGGAGAGGGCCGGGGCGAGGTGGGCGGCCCAGCGGGAAGGCAGTTGGGTGTGATCCTGCGAACCCTGAAGCGAGCGGCGCGACCCCCACCTCACCCCAGCCCTCTCCGCCCCAGGGGACGGAGAGGGAGCGGGTGCGGTACTTCAGCGGTCCGTCGAAACTCTCGGCGCAATAACATTCGACCGCTTCCATCACGGCGGACACTTTTGCGGCGGTCAGCGTACGGCCTTTGCCCTGGTGGACGGCGATGGAGCGGGAGTTGGGGCGGTAGGCGGCGGCGACCGGGATGCCCACCACGTCCAGGCCGGTCAGCACGGCGACACGGGTGATGCCGAGGGCGGGCAGCAGCGGGCGCAGGCGGGCGAGCGTGGCATCGGGCGCGGCACTTCGGTGCGGGCCGTCGCCGCTCAATCCGCTGCTTCCGTGGCCATGCCGAGCTGGCGGAACCGGGCGGCCAGCG
>CAJCJG010000169.1 GCA_903970625.1 Solirubrobacterales bacterium 70-9
CTGCGCCGGATGGCCGGCCGCCTGACAGCCATGGATCTGGACCCGAGGAGCGGGCATGACCCGACGCCCTGGCACGCCTGGGCCACCTGGATCGAAACGGCGACAAGCCGCCTCGCCGAGCATGATGCCGATTTCGGCGCGGGCGTAGGTGCCGTGAGCCAGGATGGCAGCCTTCAGGTCGCGCAGCAGGCGGCCCGGCTCCCAACTCGGCCACAGAACCAGGGAAGCGACCACCGCAAGGCCGCCGCCGATGACGGAGTAGAGCGCGCGCATGGCGGCGATGGTCAGTTGGCTCTCGCCGGGGCGGCCGAGTTCCGAGAGCAGCACCACCAGCGGCGTCAGGCAGGCGATGAACAGGCCGAAACTGGCGGGGCGCACCGACAGCGCGATCACGGCCAGCGGGAACAGGGCGGCGGCGATGGACAGCGGCGTGGTGCAGACCGTCGCGATCACGGCCGCGATCAGACCGCCGACGATGGTGCCGCCGACCCGTTCCAGCGCGCGGGCGTAGGTCAGCGCCACGTAGGGCTGCATCGTCATCACCAGCGTGATCGTCAGCCAGTGGCCAAACTGGGTCGGGTGGCTGAGCGTGATGGCGAACGCGGCGGCGGCAGTCGCGGCATTGCGCAGCGCGTGGCGCAGCGCCTCCGACTGCCAGGACAGGTTGGCGCGGATGTTGGCGAGCGTGCGGGTCCACACGGACTCCGGTTTGCGGTCCGGCAGGCCGGCGGGCTGCCAGCCGTCCGGGGCGGCGAGATTGATCGGCACGCGCAGGCGCTCGGCCAGCACGTCGGCGACGGCGTGCAGCGGCGAGCCTTCGGGTGCCGCGGCGGCGATGGCTTGCACCGCGCGCTCCAGCCGGTCCGGGTGCGCCGGCGCATCGGTGGCGACCGCGCGGCCCAGCACCATCAGCAGCGGGCGGATCAAGCGCAGCATCCGCTCGGCATCGGCGCGGGCGGCAGGGCCGGGGTCGCTGGCCAGCAGTTCGGACAGCGCGATCAGGCCGCCAAAGATCTGATCCGCCGCTTCCAAGCGGATGAACGTGTGGGCGGCGGGGCCGCTGATGGGGCCGTGGGCGCGCATCGTGGCCAGCAGGGCGGCGCGGGCGCGCTCGATGGCTTCGCGGACGGTGCGGCGATGGGCGCTGGCGTGGCGGTCCCAGATGGTCTCGTGCGGCTCCGGGTGGCGCAGCACGAGGCGCATGTCCTGCACGAGCCGGGCGAGTTGCAGATAGACGTCCGAGACGGCGCGGCGGGCGGGGGCGTACGGGTGAAGGCGCCAGATCAGCAAGGTCAGCACCCCGGCCCACAGGGCACCGCCAAGGAAGGTGCCCCCAAGTTCGACGGCTTCCTGCACGCTGCCGATGGCGCGGGTCAGGCCGAGCACGAGCACGACGGTCAGCAGATTGCCGACCTGCTGCGCGGGCTGACCGTGGATGCGGGCGAAGCCGGTGCAGAACACGGTGGCGCAGGCGACCGGTATCACCACCTCCAGCGGTGCGTTGCGTAGCAGGCCGAAGGCGACCGTGAACAGGGCACCGAGCACGCCGAAGGTCACAATAGCCTGGATGCGGCGTTGCATCGCGCCGCCAGGGTCGCACAGGCAGGTCAATAGCGCCGCCAGCGCCGCTTCCATCAACGGCGGCCAGTCGAACGCCTCGTTGATGGCGACAATGACGGCGACGGAGAGAGCGGCACGAAACCCCTCCGCGATGCTGACCTGCCGCAGATCGACTGCAACAAGTTGCCGCAGGCCGCCGAGCGTGATGCGGGCGGCCGGAGTGGTGGGCGCTCCGGCCTCCATCTGCGAATCAGGCAGCCTTCGCCATGCCCCGCAGCACGTATTGCAGGATACCGCCATGGCGGTAGTAGGCCACTTCGTCCAACGTATCGACGCGGCACAGAACGGGGACGGTATCGACGGTGCCGTTCGGGCGGTGGATGACGAGCGACAGATCCATGCGCGGGCTCAAATCCTCCAGGCCGAGGATGTCCAGAATTTCGGCACCGGTCAGTTCCAGCGTCTTGCGGTCAATGCCCTCTTTGAACGTCAGCGGCATGATGCCCATGCCGACGAGGTTGGAGCGGTGGATACGCTCGAAGCTTTCCGTGATGACGGCTTTGATGCCCAGCAGCTTGGTGCCCTTCGCCGCCCAGTCGCGCGAGGAGCCGGTGCCGTACTCCTTGCCGCCGATGACGACGAGGGGAACGTTCTCTGCCGCGTATTTCATCGCCGCGTCGTAGATCGGCAAAACCTCGCCGGACGGCAGATGCTTGGCGTAGCCGCCTTCGACGCCCGCCAGCACTTCGTTCTTGATGCGAATGTTGGCGAAGGTGCCGCGTACCATCACTTCATGGTTGCCGCGCCGCGCGCCGTAGCTGTTGAAGTCCTTCGCCAGAATTTGCCGTTCCAAAAGGTATTCGCCGGCGGGCGAGACTTTGCGGATGTTGCCGGCGGGGCTGATGTGATCCGTCGTGATCGAATCACCCAACACGGCCAGAATGCGCGCGCCGACAATGTCGCCGCGCGCGGCCGGCTCCATCGTGATGCCCTCGAAATACGGCGGATTGCGGACGTAGGTGGAAGAGTCGGACCATTTGTAGGTCTCGGTGCCGCCTTCCACCTCGATGGCCTGCCACTGTTTCGGGCCTTTGAACACCTCGCCGTAGCGGCTCAGGAATTGAGGACGCGACAGGCTGGCGCCGACGACCTCGGCGATCTCCTTGTTGGTGGGCCACACGTCCTTCAGATAGACGGGTTCGCCGTTCTTGCCGGTGCCGAGCGGGGCGGTGGCGATGTCCACCGTCATCGTGCCGAGCAGCGAGTAGGCGACGACCAGCGGCGGCGAGGCAAGATAGTTGGCGCGCACGTTGGGATGCACGCGGCCCTCGAAGTTGCGGTTGCCGGAGAGGACGGAGACGGCCACCAGCTTATTGTCCTCGATGGCTTCGGCGATGGCGTCGTCGAGCGGGCCGGAATTGCCGATGCAGGTGGTGCAGCCGTAGCCGACGGTGTTGAAGCCCATTGCGTCGAGGTCTTCGGTCAGGCCGGCCTTGTCGAGATATTCGGTCACGACCTGCGAGCCGGGTGCGAGCGAGGTTTTCACCCAGGGTTTCGGTGTCAGGCCGAGCGCGCGGGCTTTGCGGGCGACCAAGCCGGCCGCCACCAAGACCGACGGGTTGGACGTGTTGGTACAGGACGTGATCGCCGCAATGACAACGTCGCCGTGGCCAATGTCGAAATTCTTGTCGGCGACTTTGGCCCGCGTACCGACGTCGTTGGCGGGGACGCCGAGCGATTTGGTCAGTTCGGCGGTGAAGGCGGACGCGGCATCCTTCAGCAGTACGCGATCCTGTGGGCGCTTCGGGCCGGCGAGGCTGGGCTGCACGGTGGACAGGTCGAGTTCCAGCACGTCGGTGAACACCGGATCGGGCGTGTCGGCGTCGCGCCAAAGGCCCTGCGCGCGGCTATAGGCTTCGACAAGCGCGATGCGGTGCTCGTCGCGGCCGGACAGATGCAGGTAAGCAAGCGTCGCCTTGTCCACCGGGAAGAAGCCGCAGGTGGCGCCGTATTCCGGCGCCATGTTGGCGATGGTGGCACGGTCGGCGAGCGGCAGGTCGGCAAGGCCGGGGCCGAAGAATTCGACGAATTTGCCGACGACGCCCTTCTTGCGCAGCATTTGCGTGACCGTCAGCACGAGGTCGGTCGCCGTTGCACCTTCGGGCAGTTTGCCGATCAGGCGGAACCCGATCACGTCCGGAATCAGCATCGCAATGGGCTGGCCGAGCATGGCCGCCTCCGCCTCGATGCCGCCGACGCCCCAGCCGAGCACGCCCATGCCGTTGACCATCGTGGTGTGGCTGTCGGTGCCGTACAGCGTGTCCGGATAGGCAAAGGTTTTACCGCCGATCTCGGCCGTCCAGACCGCTTGCGCGAGGTATTCCAGATTGACCTGATGGCAGATGCCGGTGCCGGGCGGGACAACGCGAAAATTGTCGAACGCGGTCTGGCCCCAGCGCAGGAAGACGTAGCGTTCGCCGTTGCGCTCGAACTCGATATCGACATTTTTTTGCAAGGAGTCGCTGTGGCCGAACGCATCGACCATGACGGAGTGGTCGATGACCAGATCGACCGGCACCAGCGGGTTCACCTTCTCGGGCTTGCCACCCAGCGCCAAAATACCGTCGCGCATCGCGGCCAGATCCACGACGGCGGGAACACCGGTGAAATCCTGCATCAGGATGCGCGCGGGCTTGAACGGGACTTCCTGCTTGGACGATGCCTCTTTCAGCCAGTCGGCGACGGCGTGCGCGTCGGCGACGTGGTAGCTGTGCCCATCCTCGAACCGCAGCACGTTTTCCAGCAATACTTTCAGGCTGACCGGCAAGCGGCTGATGTCGCCGATGGTTTTGGCCGCTTCGGGCAGCGAGAAATACTCGTAATCGCGGCCTTCCACCGTCAGGGTGCGGCGGGTGTTAAGGCTGTCGTGCCCGATCGAGGTCATGCGCGGTCTTTCGTTGCGCCGCGCGCAACGTCACGGGGTATTCCCCGCAGCGGGCGGGCGGTGTTTGTTACCTGTCCCTTGGTTTAGACCATACCTGTGCCGGCCCGTCCACACGGCGGCGCGGGAAACTTGTGCGGCGCAATAAGGGCGGGTGACGTGTGCTGGAGGCGACGGGATTGGCGTCCATTCGGGGCGAGCGGCTGGTGTTTTCCGGCCTGGGGTTTCGCGTCGCGGCGGGCGGTGCGCTGCTTCTGGTCGGGCCGAACGGGTCTGGGAAAAGCACGCTGCTGCGGCTGGTGGCGGGGCTCGTGCGAGCGGAGGCGGGGGAGTTGCGCTGGAACGGCGCAGACGCGCTGGCCGATTTGCCCGAGCATGCCGCGCGCGTCGGCTATCTCGGGCATCTGGACGCGGTGAAGCCGGGGCTGACGGTGGCGGAGAATCTGTCTGTCTGGGGCGCCCGCGCGCGGGTCGCGGCGGCGCTGGAGGCGGTGGCGCTGACGGCGCTGGCGGACCTTCCCGCGAAAATGCTTTCGGCGGGGCAGCGGCGACGGCTGGCGCTGGCACGGCTGGCGCTGCGGCCGGAGGCAAAGATCTGGCTGCTGGACGAGCCGACGCTGGGATTGGATGTCGCATCCGTGGCACGGTTCGGCACGATGCTGGCGGGCCATCGCGCGGCCGGGGGCGTGGTGCTGGCGGCCACGCATCTGCCGCTGCCGTTGCCGGGGGCTGTCGAATTGTCCCTGGCTTGAGTGTGTTCCTCACCCTGTTGCGCCGCGAGTTGCGGCTGTCGCTGCGGCATGGCGCGGACACGCTGGCGGCGGTGCTGTTCTTTTTGGTGACGGCCGCGCTGTTTCCCCTGGCGATCGGGCCGGCGCCCGAGACGCTGGGGCGGCTGGCACCGGGCATCGTCTATGTGTGCGCGCTGCTGGCGGCCCTGCTGCCGCTGGACCGGCTGTTCGGCGCCGACTTCGACGATGGTTCGCTCGATTTGCTGTTGCTGAGCGGGTTGCCGGCGGCGGCCGTCGCGGGGGCGAAGGCGGCGGGGCACTGGATCGTGACAGGGTTGCCGCTGCTGCTGGCCGCCGCCCCCATCGCGATCATGCTGCGCATGGCGCCGGAGACGCTGCCAGTGCTGCTGATGGGGCTGCTGCCCGCGACGCTGCTGCTTTCGCTGTTCGGGACGGTCGGCGCGGCGCTGGTGCTGGGGGCGCGTCGGGGCGGCGTGCTGCTGCCGTTGCTAGTGCTGCCGCTGACGACGCCGGTGCTGATTTTCGGCGTGGCGGCGGCGGACGCGGCCAGCTTCGGGCAAACGGCGCGACCGGATTTGCTGCTGCTGGCGGCGATGCTGGCCGCCGCTCTGCCGTTATGCCCGCTGGCGGCGGGGGCGGCGCTGCGGGGGTCTGCGGAGTAGAGTTTGCGCGCCTCGCTCGCGCAATCGCGCGCGAACCCTGTCGAGTATTGGGCCGCTGACGACCAGGGGGGCAAACGAGTCCGCCTCGTGGGCACGGGAGGCGAAGTCTGGGTGCAGGGCAATCGCGGGGCCGCCGTTCCCGAAAGCGTGGCGATTGCCGGTGTCGAGAAAGCTTTCGCACGGCAGGCCTTCGGCGAGCAGGGCGTCGTGAAGGTCGAGTTCGATGTGCCAGTATGTCACGATGTCCCGAGGATGGGGCGCGATGCCGGCGGCAGTCCACGCGCCGATGGCCGACCCATTTGATGCGGGCCGTGCCCGATGGCACGACGACCGACATGGAGGGTAGCATATCCGTGGCCGGGAACCCTCTATCACAGCAAAAATGATGCGAGAACGCGGTGGCCGGGCCACACGGAGGCTTCTCGTGGGACGTGATTACTTGCCGGTGCCGTCGAAAACGTACTTCGCGTACACCAGCCCCGTCGTCTGGTCGAAGTTGGTGGAATGCTCGAAGTCCACCTGCCCACCCAAATGCAGGCTGGCGGAGACGCGGTAGTCCACTTGCGCGTGCGCGGTCCCGGCGAAACCGGCCTGGCTGCGGGACGGATACTCCGTCTGCACACCGCTTTCGGCCTGCTGCGCCACGAGCTGCGCCTGCAAGCCGGAATCGAGCGGATAGTACGGCGAGGCGTTCTCGTGGAAGCTGGAATAGCCGGCCGAGCCGCCGATCTGGTACGATAGGTTGTCCGCGACCTGATCCTTGTAGTTCACCGGGACCATCGCGGCGGTGAAGGATTGCGGGCTGAAATAGCCGCCCTGGCCGAGTGTGAAGAATCGCAGATTGTGCTGGTAGCCGAAATAGACCAGGTCCAGCCCGACGCGGACTTCTTGCGTGTCGGTGCGATAGACGGGATAGCTGCCGCCGGCCCCGGCCTCGAACTCGGTGTTGCTTTCGACATGGGTGCCGGTGAACTGGGCGCCGCCGCCGAGCAGGTAGAAGTCGGCCTTGCCGGCGCTCATCTCCAGCGTCGCACGGCCATGGTTCTGCACCACGCCACCCCAGGTCTCGCCGGTCCGCGTGTCCACGGTGCCGGCATAGGACAGGATGCTGTCCGTCGCCGCCCGCCGCTCGGCGCGCAGCCGCAGGCGAATGGTGTCGGTCAGTTGCGGCGCCCATTCCAGGCCGCCGACGACGTTCTCCTCGCGGAAACCGAACGGCGTGGAGCCGATGTCGCCGGCGAGCGACCCGAAATCGTAGCCGACATCCAGGCCCACCCCAGTGGCATGCTGGTCGCCCTGGGCCGCGCCTCGCAGGATCGAGGCGCCGTTGGCGCCCGGCACCAGGGCCAGCGCCTGGCTACCGAACCGTTGCTGGTTGGAGGTACTGCCACCGAGCGTGCCGGAGGCAAGGATCGTCGGCGTGACCGCCAACTTCAGAGTGCCCGTGCCGCCGGGCGAATAGGTCGCCTCCATCGGGACGGTGAATTCGTCGAGCTTGTCCAGGCCCGCATCGCCCGAGCGTGTCCGGATGCCGAAACCGGCTTGCGCGGTGGGCGCGAGGGTTTCGCGCAGCGCCTGGATGTCCCGGTCGATCTGCGCCGTCTCGGCGTCCTGCATTTGCAGTGGGAACGCGACGGAGCCGCCCTGGATGCTGCCGACGGTGTCGCCGGTCGGACGGAACGGATTGGCAGAGTAGCCCGGCGCGGGGGCGGCCGGGATCGGCTGCGATTGGGCGGTTTGCCGGCGCACCACGGTCGGCGGCGGCGGCGCGGCCGGCGCCGGGTACGGCGGAAACTGGTCATCGTCCTGCGGGTCCGCAGGAAGCGGCGGCATTGCCCGCTCGTTGATCGCCCGCTCGCGCCCGAGTTCCAGCGCGTTCATCTGGTCGGCGCCGATGTCTTGCCCGCGCGCCGACGGCGGCATGGTGTCGCCCGTCGGCGGCAGGTCGGCGGCGCCGGTGTCGAGCAGTCGGTGCGGCGGCGGCAGCGCACCGACATTGGCACCCGAATCGGACAGGCCCGGCGGTTGATAGCTCGGCGGGGCGCCAACCGCGTTGGTGGCTTGCGGCGCGAACGGCGGCGCCGGGTCGGGCGGCGGCGCAACCTGCAACGGCG
>CAJCJG010000170.1 GCA_903970625.1 Solirubrobacterales bacterium 70-9
CGCGGAGGATGGCCCCGCGTTCACGATGACCGCGCCCAGCACGAAGCCGAGCGCGGTTGTTCCGATGAGGGTGAGTCTCTTCATGATCGCGGTGCCTCAGAACGTGCCGGGTTGAAGCGTGGGAGGCGCGGTGTAGCCACTCGGCGCCATCCCGGTCCCCCTGATGTAGAGGCCGCTCCCCGAACCCACGCCGAGGCCGATGGAGCCGATCGGCGGGCCGCCGCCACCAAAAGTCAGCTTTGGGCAGGAGAGGCCTCCCCCCAGCCCGCCAAAGCCGAAATTGAATCCGGTCAGGGTGAGGCCGCATTGGGCGCTGCCGACCAACTGGTTCCATTCGGACTTCACCAGCGCGCAAATCTGCCCCTCGACAGCCTGGAGCAGGGTGCTGGGGTTGAGCAGGTTGGTGACCAGATTGAGACCCGTTCCGTTGAAGAAGTTCGTCAGGCAGGTCATGCTGATGACGCTCATCGGCGGGTTGATGGATTGGTCGTCCGCCCCGACCCGCGCCGTAAGGCCGTTGGCCGCCGCCTGCGTGATGGCCGCGCAGCCAACACTGCCGGTGCTGTTGGTGGTCGTCGTCTGACCCCAGGCGGGGCCACAGAGTGCTGCGACCGGCAACGTCGCCAGCAGCCCAAACATGGCAAGCCTCGTCATTCAGGACTCCTCGTTCAGGGCTTTGCAGGCAAGTGAAAGGGCGGCGATCCGCTCCGGGGCGAAGATCCGGCGCACCGTCGCCTTCTGCGTGACGGCCGCGACGGCGGCGCGAATGGACCGGGCTTCGGGTCCGTCGTCCTCAACCAAGGCGGCGATGACGGTGTGGCAGTCGGGAAGGTCCACCTCAGCCAGCCAGTGCAGCAGGCGCAGGGTGCGTGCGGCCCCGAGCTGGGCCAGGACGGCTCTCACCTCGTCCCGCAGTGGGCTGCGGCATAGAGCATCGCTGAGCGCTCGCGGATCGGCCTTGGCCAGATCGTCGAATGCGGCGCCCAAGGCAGCCAGGCGTTCGGGCAGAGCCGCCTGCGTCTCGACCAGCCGAACCGCGGGCGGCCATTCCGATACGGCTGGGTCCGGTCTGAGCTCGGTCAGCCAGGCGGTGACCGCGGTTTGTTCGAGGTTCGGCATCCAGGGCTCCAGCGATCGCTGGCCGCAGTCTGGGCAATTGCCTTGCGAACGGCGGCTCCAACCTGACTCTGGCGGTGCAGGGGCATCGCGGCCTTGCGCTCCGCCAATCCCGTCTTTCGTTTATTGCGTTTGAGCCTGCGGCACCTTATCTATGGCGCTGGAGAAACCCATGTCCGCGACCCTCAGCCTGTCCGAACCGTTCCAACCCAGCGACGCCGAGGTGATCCTCGCGCGTGAGGCGAGCCGCGCGCTGGCGAACCTGGCCGGACAGGATCGCGCCGTCCGTGTTGAGGCAACGGAGACTGCGGCCGGCCGGACAGAAAGCTTTGTGATACCGCCGGCCGCGGTGCGGCTCCTGGTGGATATGCTGGCCCAGATTGCCGCCGGCAACGCCGTATCCATTGTTCCCGTCCATGCCGAGCTGACGACACAGCAGGCAGCCGACATGCTGAACGTGTCGCGGCCATTCCTGGTCAGTCTCCTCGAGCGCGGCGATCTGCCATTTCACAAGGTGGGCACACATCGCCGCGTCCGCTACGGCGACCTCATTGCCTACAAGCGCCGGGAACATGACGCCCGCCATCGGGCGCTCGACGAACTGGTCGAGCAAGCGCAGGAACTCGGCCTCGGCTACTGATGGCCGGTCTGACGCATGGCGATTCTCACGGCCCTCTTCGACGCCTGCGTGCTCCACCCGGCGCCACTGCGCGATTTGCTGATGCGCTTGTCCATGACGGAGCTTTTCCGGGCGCGCTGGTCGGATGCGATCCACGAGGAATGGATCAGGTCGGTGCTACGGCAGCGCCCGGAACTCGCAGTGCAACTTCAGCGGACGCGCCAGCTCATGGACGCCCATGTGATGGACAGCCTGGTTACCGGCTACGAGCGCTTGATCGACACCATAGAGCTACCCGATGCCGATGACCGCCACGTTCTCGCCGCTGCCATCGCCGGCGGCGCGGATGTGCTGGTGACGATGAATTTGAGGGACTTTCCGGCCGACCGCCTCGCGCCATTCGGCGTCGAAGCGCAACATCCGGATGTTTTCATCCGCAATCTTCTGCGGCAGCACGAAGCGGCTATGATCGGCGCCGTGGCACTTCATCGCGCGGCTCTGCGCAACCCACCGAAATCGGTGGAGGAATATCTCGAAACCCTCCTGATTCAGGACCTGCCGGAGACGGTCGCGTTGCTGCGCCAGCACCAAGAGAAAATATGAACGCTACCGTCCGTCACCCCACGGTCGCGCCGGCCATTCGCACTCGGCTACCGCTTGCGGCCCGCATTGCGCGAGCACGGGGGGTGAACCCGCCGGGGGACGTTCTCTCAGCCGATCTGCCGTCCCGATGGACCGGATGTAGACCAGCGGGCCGTTCGGTTCAAAGGATGGTTCGGCGAAGCCTTGCGAACTGCGATCTATTTCCGGATTTCGACCGCCATATGGGTCATCACCAATCTGAGGCCGAGCGGCTTTACCGCGCGGAACAGGACCCAGTTCCACCCCTGCCCGCCCTTCCAATCGACCGCGGCATCGGGATCGGCGCCGGGCCCGTAGGTCACCTTGACGGCCCTGGGCACTATCTGCCGGACCGCGAAGCGAAGGGGAACCTGATCGCCGAACCCCTCTGCCACCATGAACAGCGGTCGTACCGGATGGGGCGTTTCGGTCGAGACGGGGGAGCCCTGTCCGCCAGCACCAGGGCTACCGGCATCGGGGGCCACCTG
>CAJCJG010000171.1 GCA_903970625.1 Solirubrobacterales bacterium 70-9
CACCAGCCGGCCCGCGCCAGCAGCGCCTGGATCAGAAACTCGATCAAAATCCCGAGGCGCTCGGCCGGGGAAAGGTTTGGGGTGTTGTTCACGCAGACATGTTAGTATGTATGACGTGATCTGGGCAAGCGGAAAATCATGTTGGGACATAAAATCGCGTGCGGCGGCGGGGGCCGGGCAGCTTCGGCACGCCGACGCTCAAAACCATCATCGGCCCCTCCACGACACGCTTGGAGCTAGACCAGGGGTCCCGTCAACGCGTCGCCCGTGAGGTCGCCGGTGGCGACCCGCCAGCATCGCACGCTGCGCCCGTCGGCGAGCGGCACCAGATTTTGCGGCTGTTCGCCGCAGCGCGGCAGGACATGCGGGCAACGGCTGGCAAGGTAGCACCCCACGGGCAGGTCGATCGGACTGGGGATCTCGCCCTTGAGCTGCTCGTCGCTGCGCCGATCGACGCGGCGGTTCGCCGGGTCGGGGTCAAGATGCGCCGACAGCAGCGCACGGGCATACGGGTGACGCGGCCGGGCGAACACCTGCTCCACGGCGCCGGTCTCGACGATCTGGCCGAGATACATCACGGCGACGCGGTGGCACAGATAGCGCACGGTCGTCAGGTCGTGGCTGATGAACAGATAGCTCACGCCGAACTCGACCTGGATGCGCCGCAGCAACGCCACCAGCGAGACGATGGCACTCGGCGACAGCACCGAGGTGGGTTCGTCGAGCACGATGAAGTCCGGCTTGGTCGCCAGCGCGCGGGCGATGTTCAGCCGCTGCATGGCGCCGGCGCCCAGGCCGCGCGGCCGGCGGTCGAGCAGGTCGGCTTCGAGATCCACCACCTTCAGCAGATCCGCCGCGCGCTGCCGCCGTTCGGCGCGGCCCAGCTTCGTGTGAATCCGGAACGGCTCGCCCAAAAGCTCGGCCACCGTCCAACGCGGGTTCAGACTGTCGAACGGGTCCTGCAACACGATCTGCAACTTGGCCCGTGCCTGCCGCAGTTCGCTGCCCGACAGGCGTTCCAGGTCGCGCCCGTGATAGACGATGTGACCGGCGGTGGTTTCGGTGAGCCGCACGAAGCAGCGCCCCACCGTGGTCTTGCCGGAGCCGCTTTCGCCCACCAGCCCGAGAGTCTCGCCCGGCCAGATGTCCAGCGTCACGTCGCTGACCGCCTGCACGACCTTGGCCGAGTTGCGCACCGGGAAGTGCTTGGACAGGCCGTTCGCCGAAATCAGCGGGCGCGTGGTCGCGCCAGCGGCCATTGCCACGCCGGACAATTTCGCCGCCCCGTCCCGCTGTAACGCCAAGACCGCGCGGCTGTACGGATGCAGCGGCGCCCGGAAGAACGCCCGTACCGGCTGGTCCTCGGCGATGCGGCCCTCGTGCAGCACAAGCACGCGGTCGCAGTAGTTGGCGATGATGCCGACTTCCTTGGCGATCAGCAGCGCGGCCGAGCCGGAGTGCTGCACGGTCTGCCACATCTGGTCGAGGAACTGCGCCTGGATGGTCACGTCCAGTCCGCTGGTCGGCTCGTCGGCCACCAACAGTTTTGGCCGCGACGCAAGGGCCATCGCGATCAACGCCCGCTGCGCCATGCCGCCCGACAATTCGTGCGCGTAGGCATCGACGCGCCGTTCGGGATCGTTGATGCCGACCTCGCGCAGCAATTCGATGGTCTGTCGCCGCGTCTCGGCGGCGCTGCTGTGCGCGCGCGACCGATAAACGTAGCCGATCTGCCGCCCGATACGCAGCAGCGGGTTGAGCGACGCGCGCGGGTTCTGCACGATGATGGCAATATCCCGCCCGCGCACCGCGCGACGTTCGTCGGGCGGCATGGCCAACAAGTCGCGGCCGCCGAACAGCAGCTTTCCCGACACGATGCGGCCGGGCGAGCGGACCAGCCCCAGCAGCGCCAGCGCCAGCGTCGATTTGCCGGACCCGGTCTCGCCGATCAGCCCGACGATCTCGCCCGCGCGCAGCGTCAGGTCGAGACCTCGGATGGGCGTGGCGACACGTTCGCCGGTGCGGTAGGAGACCGACAGGCCCTCGACATGCAGCACGGGCGGCGGCGCGAGCTGGGCCGCCGAGGCCGGCTCAATCGCGTTCATAGCGGCGCTCCAGCGCGTTGCCGAGCACCGCGAAGCCGAACACGGTCAGCGAGATGGCTATGCCCGGAAACACCGACGACCACCACTCGCCGAGAATGAGTTGGTTGGCGCCGTTGGCGATCATTAGCCCCCATTCGGGCGTCGGTGGGCGCACCCCGGCGCCCACGTAACTGAGGCCGGCGGTCAGCAGGATGGCGAAGCCGATGGTGACGGAGGACTGGATCAAGGCCGGCGTCAGCGCGTTCGGCAGCACGTGGCGCAAGGCGATGGTGAGTTCGGAATTGCCCATCGCCCGCGCCGCCTCGACGAAGCCGCGGACTTTTTGCGCCATCACCTCCGCGCGCGTCAGGCGGATGTAGATTGGCGTGTACAGCAGCGCGAGCGCGATGATGATGTTGCCGAGCGAGCGCCCGGCCAGCGCCACCAGGATCATCGCCGAGATGAACGCGGGGAACGACTGCACCACATCGGAGACGCGCATCATCGCCTCCGTGGCGAGGTTGCGGAAATAGCCGGCCAGCAGACCCAGCAGCACGCCGAGCACCAGCGAGAGGATGTTGGAGACGAGCGCGATGCTGAGATCGGTGCGCGGCGCGACGATGATGCGCGAAAAGATGTCGAAGCCGCTCGCGTCCGTGCCCATCCAGTGCGGCGCCTCGGCCAAGTTGCCGCGTAGGACGCCGGACAGCAGGCCCGGTATTTCCGCGAGCGCGGGCGGCGGCACCGACACGTCTGGCGTGGTGGAGGTCGGGTCGTAGGGTGCGAGCCACGGACCGATCAGCGCCAGCACAACGACCGTGGCCACCACGCCAGCGCCGACCCACAACAGCCAGTCGCGGCGGCGCGGCAGCGGCACATCCTCCTGATAGACGGGCGCCATCGCATCGGTGGCGGACATGGGCGGCTGCGTCCTGTCAGTGAACGATGCGGGGGTCGATGGCGGCGTGGATCAGGTCGATGCCGAGATAGACCACCAGCGACAACGCGGTGATGACCAGCACGACCCCCTGAATGGCCGGGTAGTCGTAGGCCAGCACGGCGCGGACGGCGTATTGCCCGATGCCCGGCAGCGAGAAGACGTTTTCCACCAGCACCGCGCCGCCCAGCATGAAGCCATACAGAATGCCGATCAGCGTCATCGACGGCGCCATCGCCGCGCGCAGCGCGTAGCGGGCCACGCGCGCCGGCGGCAGGCCGGCGCAATTGGCGTACAGCACGAAATCCGCCCGCAGCGCGCGCGCCATGTTCTGCCGCACCATTTTGACGATCGGACCCGACAGCACGAACACCAGCGTCGCGACCGGCAGCACCAGATGCTGCAAGGCCTCCACGAACACGTCGGGCTGGCCCGCCAACAGCGAGTCGATGGTGAGGAACCCGGTGACGGAAGGCGGCGGCGATGTCATCGGCGACAGGCTGCCGAGCGGCGCCGGCGCCCAACCGAGGGCGAAGAAGAACACATAGACGAACAGCAGCCCCCACCAGAATTCCGGTTGCGAACCCGCGAACAGTCCGTACACGAACACCGCCTTGTCCGAGCGCCCGCCCGGATTGAGCGCACCGACCATGCCGATCGGCACCGACACCAGAAAGGCGATGAGGAAGCTGATCGTGACCAGTTCCAACGTCACCGGCAGGTAGGTGGCGATCTCCGACCCGACCGGCGAACTCGTCACCCAGGAGGTGCCGAAGTCGCCTTCCAGCAATCCTGGCCCGGACGAGGACAGGCCGAGATAGGCGCCAAGTTGCGTCAGCAGCGGCTGATCCAGGCCCAGTTGGTGCCGCGCCTGCTCGTACGCCTCGCGGCTCGGGTTCATGCCGACCAGACGCGACGCCGGATCGGCCGGCAGCAGCCGGATCAGGAAGAACACCGCGACGGTCAGGCCGATCAACTGCACCAGCCCGACCGCGACGCGCTTGACGATGTAGCGTCCCATCCGGCGGCGCCCGCTACTGGAGCTTCAGATCGAAGAACCGCTCCGAGGAGTCGGACTGCCAGGACAGGCCCGTCAGTTTGTCGCTCAGCGCGTATTGCGTCTTGAACTCGACGATAGGCAGCAGCGCCACGTCCTTCATCGCCTGCTCCTGCATGTCGGCCAGCAGCGCGTTGCGCTTGGCGGGATCGGTCTCCACGCGCGCCTTCGGCCACGTCTCGTCGATGTAAGCGTTCGAGTAGTCGGACTCGTTGGCGATGCCGCCCTTGTTCGCCGAGACCAAGAACAGTTGCAGCGTGTAGCCGGCATCGACGCCGATGGCCTTGTCGTAGTCGTTGAGCGCGAACGGCAGGTCGCGCTTGACCAGCGTACGGTCGCCGAACTGCGCCAGCGGAATCGGGTTCAGCGTCGCCGGAATGCCGACCTGGCGAAGCGCGGACTGGATGATGTTGACGATCGGCCCGACGGTCGATTCCTTCTCGGCCGGGTAGGTCAACTGGAAAGAATCGTGGAATGCTTCCAGGCCCTTGCCGTCCGGGTAGCCGGCGTCCGCCAGCGTTGCCTTGGCTTTGGCGGTATCGTACGGATACTGCGTCGGCGTTTCGGCGTAGCCCGGATAGATGCTGGGCACGATGCTGTGCCATGGCTTGGCCTGGCCGAAATAGCCGGTCTTGATGATCTGCTCGGTCGGGATGGCGTATGCGATCGCCTGTCGCAGCTTGATGTTGTCGAACGGCTTGATCTTGAAGTTCATAATGATGAACAGGCTCTCGTTGCCCTCGACGCCTTCGACCTTGAGGCCCGGCGCGCCGCGCAAGCTGTCGAATTCGCGCGGCGTGAGGTTCTGCGTCAGTTGCGCCTGTCCGGTGCGCAGAATCACCATGCGGTTGGAGCTTTGCGGCACGCGACGCATGATCACGCGGTCGATGGCTGGCTTCCCGCGCCAGTAGTTCGGATTGGCCTTGAAGATGATCTCCTGGTTCTTCTCCCACCGCTCGACGCAGTACGGGCCGAAGCTCGCGGGACTCACGTTGTTGGCGAAGTCGTGCGCCCAAGGGTCCTTGTCCGTGGCGTGTGCCTTCATCAGCGTGGCATCGAAGATGTAGGTGCCGAAGATGGTCAGCACCGGCAGGAACAACGCATTCGGCTCCGACTGCGCGATGGTCACGGTGTAGTCGTCCACCGCCTTGACTTCATCCGGGCTCAGCGTGCGCGCGGCTGGGTTCTTGAACACGTCGGCGGTGAAGCCCTTCACAGACGCGACGTTGGCGAGGAACCAGCCCACCGGTGTCGAACCCGACACCGACTTCCCACGCTCGTACGTGTAAACCACGTCCTTGGCGGTGAACTCGTTGCCCGTGCAGCCCTTGACGCCGTGGCGCAGATGCAGCGTCCAGATCAGCGTCTTCGGGTCGAACGCCCAGGATTCGACGAGCCGGCCTTCGAACTTGCTGAAGTCCGGGACCGTGATGCCGCTCGCGTTCACGCCCTTGGTGGCGTAACCGAACAGCGGCTCCATGATATTGACCATGCCGGTCTGGCTGGTGGTGATCGACGCCGACGCGCCGTCCAGGTCCAGACCGGATGGCACGTCTTCAGCCAGGAACAGGATGGTTTTCGCCGTCTCGGCATGCAGCGGGCCGGCCACGGCGCTCGCGACGGTCATGGCGCATAGCAGGCTCGTGAAAGATCGCATGGTCTCGCCTTCGCCGATGGGAGTTTGATCGGGCCAGCCTGCGGGATCGCCTGCGCGCCCGCAAGCGAAGCGGTGCGGTAGAATTGTCCCGTCGCGCACTGACTCTTGCCCGTGAGCGCACAAGCAATTGCGCCGGTTGTAGCGCACGACTGCGCACGTTAGAGGCGAAGCAACGGTGTCGCGGGGCCGCGCCACAACGGGCGCAACCGATACCGGTCGTCTTGTGCGGAAAGGATTGCGCGGATGTACCATCTCGGCTGGTTTCTCGGCAACGGGTTCGGTATCCAGACCTGGGACGGCATCCTCGACACCCCATTCTCCGGGACCAACCTGACCGACTGGACCAAGCCCGATTTGTACGTGGACATGACCTCGTCGTTGGAGCGTGCAGGCTTCGACTATATTCTCATCGAAGACACCGCGATGATCGAGGACACCCACAGCGGCACGGCAGAGGCGACGCTGCGCCGCGGCCTTTTCGCGCCAAAAAACGATCCGGTGCCGCTGGTGCCGCTGATGGCCCAGCGCAGCAAGCATATCGGCATCATCCCGACCTGCTCGACCATCCAGTATCCGCCGTATCTCGCGGCGCGACTTTACACCGGCCTCGACCATCTGACCGAAGGCCGGGTCGGCATGAACATCGTGACCTCCGTCACCGACCGGGTGGCGCAGAATTTCGGCTACGAGCAGCATCTGGAGCACGACGAACGTTACGTGCTGGCCGCCGAGTGGAGTGAGGTGGTGACGCGGCTGTGGGAATCGTGGGAGCCGGACGCCGTCGTCGCCGACCCGGTGCGCAACTACTACGCCGATCACACGAAGGTCCACACCATCGACTTCAAGGGCAAGTACTTCTCCTGCCGTGGTCCGCTCAACACCATTCCCGGTCCGCAGCGCCGGCTGCCGATTGCCGCCGCCGGCAACTCGCCGGCCGGGCGCGACTTCGCCGCGCGCTATGCCGATACCATGCTGGTCATCTCCACCGATGCCGCCGAGATGCGCAAGTTCCGCACCGACATGCACCGCCGGTTGCGCGACTACGGCAGGCGGCCGGAAGACTTCAAGATGCTGTTCATCGCAACCCCGTTCGTCGGCCGGACCGACGCCGACGCGGAGGAGCGGCTGGCGGCCGCGCAGGCCGCGCGCTGGGGCGACCTCGCGATCGAATACAGCCTCTGGTACATGACCTATGTCAGCGGCGGTCGCATCGATTTCGGCCAGTACGAACTCGACAAGCCGGTGTCGGACCTGATGATTGCCGGCGGCAACGGTGAGCGGGTGTCGATGAGCAACATGTTCAACAATCGCGGCGACATGACGCTGCGCGAGATCGCCGCCACGCGGTTCTCGGTGGCCAATCTCGGCCTGGTCGGCTCGCCGGAGACGGTCGCTGCCAAGATGGACGAACTGATGGAGGAAGTCGGCGGCGACGGTTTCCTGTTCTATCTGCCGACGACCCGCTTGCAGATCGCCGAGATCGCCGATGGGCTGGCGCCTGCGCTCCAGCGTCGCGGCTCCATCCGCAAAGGCTACGACCACAAGACGCTGCGGGAGAATCTGTTGGCGTTCTGAGCGGCAGAGTCGCGCCATGGACCTCGGCGTCTTTGTCCCGACCGGCAACAACGGCTGGTTCATGTCGACCACCGCGCCGCACTACCCGCCGACCTTCGCGCTCAACCGGCAAGTGGTGCAGGAGGCCGAGGCGTACGGGCTGGAGTTCGCGCTCGCGATGGTCAAGCTGCGCGGCTTCGGCGGCGCCACGCGGTTCTGGGACGAAAATCTGGAAAGCATCGCCCTGGTCGCGGGGCTTGCCTCGGTGACGAGCCGCATCCGGCTGTTCGCCTCGGTCGCGGTGCTGACCATTCCACCGGCCATCGTCGCCAGAATGGTGGCGACCATCGACGACATCTCGGGCGGGCGCGTCGGCCTCAACATCGTCGGCGGCTGGCAGAAGGCGGAATACGACCAGATGGGGCTATGGCCCGGCAGCGAGCATTTCGCCCGGCGGTACGAGTACTGCGGCGAATTCGTCACCGTGCTGCGCGAATTGCTGGATCAGGGCCAGTCGGACTTCAAGGGCCACTATTTCACAATGAACGACTGCCGACTGGCACCGCGCCCGAGCGCGCCGGTGCCGATCGTTTGCGCCGGCCAGAGCCCGAGCGGGATGCGGTTCGCCGCCACCCACGGCGACTATAATTTCTGTGTCGCCCTCGGCACGAACACGCCAACCGGCCATGCCGACGCCGCCGAACGCCTGCGCGCTGCCGCTGCCGACACCGGGCGAGCCGTCGGGCTCTACGTTCTGGTTATGATCATCGCGGCGGATACCGACGCCGAAGCATTCGCGCGCTGGCAGCACTACCGCGACGGCGCGGACCTGCAAGCACTGGCCTGGGTCGCGGCCCAGGCGGGTGAGAACGCCAACGTGGCGGAAGGCTCGGTGATCGGCACGCTGACGCAGAGCGAGGGCGCCATCTCGCTCAATATCGGGCGGCTGATCGGCTCGTACGCCAACGTGGCCCGCATGCTCGACGAGATGGGCGATGTCCCCGGCACGTCGGGCCTAATGCTGATCCTGGAGGACTACCGTACCGACATGGTTGCGTTCGGCACGCGCATCCAGCCGCTGATGGCGACGCGAAGCCATGTCCGCGTCGCGCCATGAGCCGCACTCAACTATACGACCGACGGTAATCCTTGGGCGAAGCGCCGAAGCGCGCCTTGAACAGGCGGCTGAAATGGGCCGCGTCCGAGAAACCCCAGCGGTAGCACACCTCGGCGATGGTCTCGCCGCGCACCGCCCGCTGGAGGTCGCGCTCGCAGGCATCCAGCCGCTGGTCGATGATCCATCGCGCGACCGACCGGCCGCATTCGTGGAACAGCTTATGCAAATAGCGTGGCGAGATCGCGTTGGCGGCGGCAATGGCCGCCGGATCGAGGTCGCGGTCGGCCAGATGGAGGCGGATATAGTGCTCGATGCGCGCCAGATGCGCCCTGCGAACCGACCCAAGCTGACTGCCGAGCACCCTGGCGTCGCCTTCCAGCGCCAGCAGCAGCAGATCGACCACCACCCGGCCGATATCCGCCGCCGTCTGCGGGGTGGCGCCGGCAAGGCCGCGCGGGATGGTCCGCAACAACCCGAGCAACAGGCTGCCGGGGCCGCTACGCGCCTGATAGACATATGGTGCAAAACTGTTGACCGACCGCAGCCGATGCTTGAGCGCCTGCACCGGAACCTTGAGGGTCCAGGTATCCCCGCGGCAGGCTTGCTGAAATTCGTACGGGTCGGCGGACCGCTCGACGAGGAACTCGCCGGGATTGCAGATGCGGCGGATTCCGTCCTGCTCGAAGTGCAGTTGCGTGTCGATATTAAAGGTGACGAGCAGGTAGTCTTTGCCCTCGGCGCGGACATGGCACTGTTCGCGGCGATACCGGATCGCATCCGAGTGCAACAGAATGAGCGAGGTGTCGCCCAGCGACCAAGCGGAGAGATCGACCGCGAATGTTTCAGGGGCTTTCGGCGTGGACAGCACGGGGAACAGCAGCGAGTCGACCGTCGCAGCCCACCGGGCGCTATCCGGTTTGGCGAGGTGATAGCCGAACTCGGGCCTGTCGCTCATGCGGGGGTCCTCCGAGGATCACGATAAACGTTTCACGCAAACGGCGTGCCATCTGCATAAAACTGTATGATGCGACGGTGGCCACCGCTGGGGCCGCAGGTGACGTCGGTCCGGCTATAGGCTGGTATTATTCGGCCGCCATTCGACCCATCCTCACGCGCAATCGCTGAAAGCTGGACACGACAATGACCAACCCGGCTCCCGCGATCACCCCGGAGTTCCAGCTTGGTTGGGATGCCGCCCTTCTTGCCGTGCGGCAGTGGCATGAATCGCAGGCGAAAAAGACGCTGATTGCGGCACGACGGAGCCGCTTTCCGAAGAACCTGGAACGAGAGGCGGAATTCCACCAAAAGTCGGCGGAGATGGTCGGCCTTCTCAGCCCCGACGACGCATGATCGCTTGCGCCATGTTCTTATTTCGCGGGTGGCGCACCGGGCGGGGTCTCGGGCAAGGCGTGGGGCGTGGGGGCCGGTGCGCCGGGTTGGCCCTGCAAAATCACGCCACCGCCCATGAAGGCCTTGTTCGCCTCGGGTGTATCGGGTCCCTTGTCCACCGGCATTTCGTTTGTCGCCGCATGCGCGGTGCCAATGGCCAAAACAGCGAATAGCACCACAACCGAAACGCCAAGACCCGCACCCGCACGTCGTGAGCGCATGGCTATCGCGGTTGTAACGGGCACCGGCGTCTCGAAGGGTCGTTGGTATGTGCTCATCAAACGACAACGCAAGACGCCGCGATCGGTTCCTGCCACCGATCGCGGCTCGCGCCACTAGAGGCGCAGGCGGCTACGCTCCACCTCGGCCGCGAAGGCCACGCCCGGCGTCGCCGCATACGGCAGGCCAAGGTCGCGCCGCATCGCCGCAGGCACCTCGCCCATATCCGCCACGCCACGCAACCAAGCCAGCGCCGACGTCGCGAAGCCCTTGCTCGGGCTCGGTGCCGTCATCCACTCGTGCGGCTCGCGCCGGGGAGCGGTGTGGGCGAAGCTGAGACGGTTCGACATGGCGAAATCTCCATTTGCGGCAAGCGCCGCTGCAACCTTGTTCGCCGCCTCATATCTGCCTGAAAACGCACACTTACAAACGAGTGTTTCTTGCTGTATCTGTAAGTCGAATTTGAAGATGACACAGATGCAACGTTTGCCCGGCCTGCCCGCCTTCCGCACGTTCGAGGCTGCCGCACGGAATCTGTCGTTTTCGCGTGCCGCCGAGACACTTGGCGTCACGCCAGCGGCGGTCAGCAGCCAGATTCGGTCGCTGGAGGCTCAGTTGGGGGTGAAACTGTTCCTGCGGACCAGCCGGCAGATGGCGCTGACCAATGCGGGGCAAATCCTGCTCACAGGTGTGTCCGACGCCTTTGCAACGCTGACCCGCACCGTGGCACAGCTATCGACCGCCGATTCGCACACGCTGCGGGTTACGTGCTCGGCCTCGTTCGCCGCCAAATGGCTGCTGCCGCGCCTGGAGCGGTTCCGTGCCGCGCATCCGGGCGTGGACGTGGTGATCGACGCCTCGGACGCCATCGCGGACCTAACGTCCGGCGGCGGCTCGATCGCGATCCGCTTCGGGCATGGCGCGTGGCCGGGCACGCACGCGGAGCGGCTGACCGAGGAGCAGGTGTTTCCGGTTTGCAGCCCGGCACTGCTCACGGGGCCGCATCCGCTGCGCGAGCCGAGAGATCTGCGGCATCATTCGCTGATCCATCTGGAGTGGCAGGCCAGCGGCGACGACTGGCCCGACTGGCGCGGCTGGCTACTGGCGGCAGGCGTGACCGACATCGACGCCTCGCACGGGGTGCGCATGACCTCCTACGCACTCGCGAGCCAGGAGGCCATTGCCGGGCGGGGCGTGGCGCTGGGCAACACCAGTCTGGTCGGGGACGATCTGGCGAGCGGGCGGCTGGTGCGGCCGTTCGCGGTCTCGGTGAAGGTGGCGGCGGATTTCGCCTACTATCTTGTCACCCCGACCGGGCTGACGGACCGGCCGTTGGTGGCGGCGTTCTGCGACTGGGCGTTGGCGGAAGCGCGGGGCGAGGCCGCGTAAAACTGTGATGTGGCGCTCCGCGATCCGCGACCTAATGTACAGGGCCTGCGGACGGGAGAATGGTTCATGCCTGACAGCCAACGCGACACGGCCCCGGCCGAGGTCCGGCGCGAGGATTATCGGCCGCCGGCCTTCCTCGTGGACACCGTGGACCTGCATTTCGACCTCGTGCCCGACTCGACAACCGTGCGGGCGCAGATGGCCCTGCGGCGGAACCCGGCACACGGCGACCCGGCCGCCCCGCTGCACCTGGACGGCGAGGCGTTGACTCTGCTCGCTATTCGGCTCGACGGGAACGAATTGGCGGCCACCGTGGCGCCGGACGGCAGTCTGACGGTCGCGTCCGTGCCGGATGCGTTCACGTTGGAGACCGAGGTGCGCATCGCGCCCGACAAGAACACCGAATTGAGCGGGCTGTACGTGTCCGGGGGCAATTTTTTCACCCAGTGCGAGGCGGAAGGCTTTCGGCGGATCACCTTCTTTCCCGACCGGCCGGACGTGATGGCGAAATTCACCGTGACGCTGGTGGCCGACCGTGCCGCCTGTCCGGTTCTGCTGTCCAACGGCAACCCGGACGGGACCGGCGAGGCGGAGGGCGGCAAGCATTGGGCACGGTGGGTCGATCCGCACCCCAAGCCGAGCTACCTGTTTGCGCTGGTGGCCGGCGATCTGGTGGCGGTGCGCGACCATTTCACCACTCGGTCCGGCAAGCCGGTCGATCTGGGCATCTGGGTGCGGCGCGGCGACGAGGACCGCTGCGACCACGCGATGCTGGCGCTGAAAACCTCGATGACCTGGGACGAGCAGGTGTTCGGGCTGGAATACGATCTGGACGTTTTCAATATCGCCGCCGTATCCGATTTCAACATGGGTGCGATGGAGAACAAGGGGCTGAACGTCTTCAATACCAAATACGTCCTGGCCAAGCCGGAGACGGCTACCGACGGCGATTACCAGGGCATCGAGACGGTCGTGGCGCACGAGTATTTCCATAACTGGACCGGCAACCGGGTGACGTGCCGCGACTGGTTCCAGTTGTCGTTGAAAGAGGGGCTGACGGTCTTTCGCGACCAGGAATTTACCGCCGACCAGGGGAGCCGCGCGGTCAAGCGCGTGGCGGACGTGCGGCGGCTGCGGGCGGCGCAGTTCCCGGAAGACGACGGCCCCCTCGCCCACCCGGTGCGTCCGGACAGCTACATTGCCATCGACAATTTCTATACCGCGACCGTGTATCAGAAGGGCGCCGAAGTCGTGCGCATGATGCACACGCTGATCGGGCCGGAGAATTTTCGGCGCGGTATGGATCTCTACTTCGCTCGCCACGACAACGACGCCGTCACCATCGAGGATTTCGTGCGCGCATTGTCGGACGGCTCGGGCGCCGACTTGTCCGGGTTCGTCGAATGGTATGCGCAGGCCGGAACGCCGGAGGTGGCGGTGCTCGACGAGTACGACGCCGACAACCGCCGTTACACGCTGACCTTGAAGCAATCGACGGCCGCGACGCCGGGACAACCCGAAAAGCGCCCGGTGCCGATCCCCGTCGCGATGGGATTGCTCGGCCCCAACGGCGGCGAGTTACCAACGCGATTGGCCGGCGAGATCGCGGCGCACGAGGGCGAGCGGGTGCTGTTGCTGACGGAGGCCGAACAGCAATTCGTGTTCGAGGACGTGTCGGTCAAACCGATTCCATCCCTCTTGCGGGGCTTTTCGGCGCCGGTGAAGCTGAGCGGAGTACCGCGCGAGCGGTTCCATTTCCTCGCGGCGCACGACACGGACCCGTTCGTCCGCTGGGATTCCTTGCAGGCTTACGCGACGGAAGTGATTCTGGACGCGGTGGCGCTGGGCGGCGAGCCGGAGTTGACGGACGGGTTGGCGGACGCGATGGCAGCGACGCTGGCAAAGGCGCATGACGATCCGGCGTTCGCGGCGGAGGCGCTGGCGTTGCCGTCGGAGGCGTACATTGCCGATCAGATGCCGGTCGCGGACCCGGACGGCATCCACACAGTGCGCCGCGCATTTCGGGCGGCGATCGGGGCGCGGTTGGCCGAACCGCTGCGCGCGACGTACGAAAAGCTAACCGATTCCGGCCCTTACAGGGTGGACGGCGCCTCCATTGGGCGGCGGGCGCTGCGCAATGCGTGCCTGTCCTATCTCGCGGCCGCCGGCGGCGAGGGCATCGAATTGGCGAAGGCGCAGTTCGATGAACAGGGCAATATGACCGACGTGCTGGTGGCGCTGGACGCCCTGGCGGCGAGCGACAATCCTTATCGGGAGGCGGCGCTGTCCGCGTTTCACGCGCTGTGGCGCGACGACGATCTGGTTTTGGACAAGTGGTTCTCCATCCAGGCCATGTCGCCGCGACCTGAGACAGTGGCCGAGGTCAGAATACTTTCGAGGCATCCGGATTTCGACCTGCGCAACCCCAATCGCGTACGGGCGTTGGTGGGGGCCTTTTCCACAGCCAATCAGGTGCGCTTCCACGATGCCTCCGGCGAGGGCTACCGGTTTCTGGCCGACATCGTGATTGCGCTGGACGCCAGCAACGGGCAGACGGCAGCGCGGCTGATCAATCCGCTCGGCGCATGGCGGCGGCAGAATTTCGCGCGGCAGTCGCTGATGCGCGGCGAGTTGGAGCGGGTGCTGGCAACGCCGAAGTTGAGCCGTGGAACGTTCGAAAAAGCGTCGAAGGGTTTGGCGTAACGGGGGGCGATGGCGATGCCGGTGAGTGGCCTGGGCGAGTACGACGACAGCAACGTTTTTGCCAGGATTTTGCGCGGAGAGATTCCAAGCCGGAGGGTGTTCGAGGACGAGTTTGCCCTTGCGTTCCACGACATTGCTCCGCAGGCGCCGATCCATGTGCTGGTGATCCCGAAGGGGCGGTTTGTGTCGCTCGCAGATTTTTCCGCGCGCGGCAGCGCCGGGGAGATCGCCGGGTTCTGGCGCGCGGTCGGCGTCGTGGCGCGGGATCTGGAACTGGAATCCGCAGGTTATCGGGTACTGACCAACATGGGCGAGCATGCCGGACAGGAGGTTCCGCACTTCCATGTCCACATCTTCGGCGGCCGGCCGCTCGGGCGGATGCTACCCTGACAGCGGCGGATTGCGAGGCGCGGCCCTCGCCTAATGCGTCAGGCGAACGCCCTGGTTTTCGGCGGCAAGCAGGAGGGTTTTCAGTGCCGCCTCGATGCCGGAGGAATCGTTCGCCTTGATGTAGTAGCTGGGCTGGCTGGCGCAGGCTTGCAGATTGGTCTCGACCTGATCGTATGACGGGGGCGTGGGCAGAACGCCGTTGCCGGAGGGATCGACATATTGCTGGATGTGCTGCTGATACCAACTGTTGGTGTAGTTTACGCCGTTATATGACGTATCCAGCGGCACATACTGCACATACAGCACAAGCAACTGCACACCGCTGTTCGTAAGGATCTGGCATTCGGATTGGGTAATGGGCTGCTCGCATCGGCCGCTGGGGTTGTTGCACGCCGCGCCGTAGTAATCTTCCATGCCGTCGGTGATCAGAAACACGAACTGTTTGGCTGTCGCGGCCGTGGCACCATCTCCAGGGCACGGAATGTACGTGGGCGTGCCGCTCGGGCAGTTCGTCAGTCCGGCCGCCAATGCGGTCGCAGTGGTGCCGAAACTGGTATCGGGTTCGTTGTTCGGGTCCGACCATGTCGGCGGCACCTGCGTCGCGGCGGTTGCCGCCGCCGACAGACTCGACGTCAGGGCGGCCTGCTGCGTCAGGCCATTGTTGAAGTAATACACCGCTACCTTGTACTGGTTGATCGAGTCCTGGCCCTCCATCGTCGTGATGGCGTCGGACACAGCGGTCTGCTCGACATCCTGGCGCAGTGTCACGCCGTTGTTCTCGGCGATCTCGTAAAAATCGCAGTTCTTGCAACCGGTGTTGCTGTTGTCCCAATGGCAGCCGAAGGCGCAGTTGGTGCCCTGCGCCGCCTGCGGCATGTAGCTGCTACTTCCGTTCAAAGGCTTGTTGTACGGGGACGTGTTGTTGCCGGCCGCAACCGAGGCCGCGTAGGCGAGCGGCCCAAGTTTCGCCATGTCTGCCGGTGTGGCCGCGATTTGCATCGAACCCGACGTGTCCATCAGGATATGAAAATCCTCGTAGGCCGTCAGCGTGATCTGGGCGGAGGAACCGCCGCCGAGAAAGAACGTGGGCGTATTCGGCGCGTTGCTGAAGACCCGGAACATGCTGCCGAACCACGTCGTGTAGCTGGCCGTGTAGGTAACGGTGGTGGCAAAGGTCGCGGACCCGGCGACCGGCTGCGTCACCGTGACCGTGACGACGGGCGTGCTGACGTTGGGGACGTTGCTGACCTGCGCGTTGAACATCTGCACGCCGGCGGCCTGCCCCTCGGCAAAGATCTGGCTTTGGGTGATGCCGGTCTGGTTGGCTGCGTTCCCCGCCGTGTCGGTCGCCGCGACGGCTGCGGCGTCGGCGGCAGAATTCAGCAGCGCCTCGGCGCGCACCGACAGGCCGTAGTCGATGCCGAGGCCGATGATGCAGATCAGCGGCAGCGCCAGCAGGGCGAGCATGATCGCGATGACGCCACGCCGGTCCCGCAGCAGGCCGCCGGCGCGGGCAGCCGGGCGGCGGGTCCGTCGTTTCATATTTCCTTGGTCGCTCATTGGAGGGCCGGTTCGGTGACGTTGGTGCAGATCGGCGGGTACGACGTGGTCGGGGAATATTCGACGTAGTTGTTCGCGCCGGGCGATCCGATGCGCGGGGGGACGTAGGCCGTTTCGGCGAACGTGATGCTGCCCATGATGTAACCCAGAAACATCGGCGTGAACTTATACGTCAGGTCGGCCACGAGCAGCGAATACGGACCGTAGACGCCCATCGGCAGCGACGTGAGCGACGCGGCCGTGCTGGTCGTCGGCGTCAACAGAGCATTGCACAGGCGCTTGGACTGGAGGGCGCTGGCGTAGCTGGTCGGCAGGGGCGAGGTCCACGCCGTCGTCGCCGTGTAGCATTGAACGGTGATGGATGTGGTGGTGCCGTTCGCGGTGGTGCTGGTCGTTGCCGTCGTGGTGCCGTTGATGTGCGGCGCGATGCTGTTGCTGGTGCCGCCGCCGCTGGCCGCGCTGGTGGTGGTCAGGCAGACGCAAGAGCCGTTCGAGCAGCCGGTGCCCACCGCCAACGGCGTGAAATAGACCGCCGACAACGTGACCGAAAACGGAATGGTGGCGGCCCGCAACGCCGGCAGATAGGCAAAGATCGCCGTGCTGGCCTGGTTGACCTGGGAACTGGTCAGCACGTTCGACACGGTTCCGCCACTGCTCGTCACCGCAAGCGCGGTGGCGATTTCGGCGGTCGAGGTGGCGGCGGCGCGGACGCGGCGCCACGCCGTCACCGCGCCGATCAGGTCGAACGCCGACAGGGTCACGACGATCAGGACAGGGATGACCACCGCGAATTCGAGCGCGACGGACCCCGACCGGCCGCGCTTGCTACCGCTCAGCATGGCGAGGAAAGAGTGCCGCTGACGGGGTAGTTCTCGGTGCCGAAGGCGGCGGTCGAATACAGTGCAAATGCGGACGCGCCAAGATATGTGATGGTTTGCGGCAGCACGGTGGCCAGAAAAACCGGTGCCATATAGACCATGTTCACTTCCATCAATTGCCCCGGCTGCGCCATGCAAAAGCCGTACGCCCCGTTGGGCGGGACGACGGCGCCGTTCGACGTGGGCAAGGCGAATCCTGCCTGATTGTAATAATCTGGCACGACCGGAACGATATAGGCCAACAACCGCGTGCAACTGAGCCAGGAGGGCGTGGTATTCGGGCTGGTGCCGGGGCACAAGACGGCGGAATTGAACAGCGCCTGCGTGCCCTGCTGCTGCGCCTGCCCGATCTGGATTTGCCGTGCGACCGCCTGCGTCCAGGCATCCAGCACCAGTTGCGTGGTGAACAGGTAGCCGAACTCGAACAGCGCGACCGCCGCGAACACGAACACAGGGCCGACAATGGCGAATTCCACCATCGCCACGGAGCGCCGTTCAAGCAGCAACGCGCGCAAATCGGTCCGCCAGCCGCGCCGCGCGCCGCCAGACTTACCGATTTTTGACACCAACTCTTCTTTTTTTTCAGACATTGCTAAATTATAGACCTAAACAATTTCGTGTCAACAAACGTCTCTGATCCGGCGATACCGATTGCGCATGACGCATAGACGAGTGCGCCGCTCCAAACCCGAATTGACAGGATAGCGTGCCGCTCCCAGTGTAGCGCCCTCCGAGGGGTGCCCCGGCAAGGGGCTGAGATTCCGATGGGCTGCGTTCTTATACAGGGCATGCGGCCGGCACGGTAACTCTTTGAACCTGATCCGGGTCACACCGGCGTAGGGACGGGAACCGCTGCAACACGGCAACCGCCCGCTCCGTCCGGCCCCCAAAAGGCGAGAGGATGCGCGCATGAACGTTCAGGCAAAACCGGCCGCCGTCACCACCGGCCCCGTCGCCGGCTCCCGAAAGATCTATTCCACGCCACCGGATCGGCCCGATATCGCTGTTCCGTTTCGCGAGATCGATCTGCATCCCACGGCCAACGAACCGCCGTTCCGGGTGTACGACACGTCCGGACCGTACACCGACCCCTCGATCCAGATCGACCTGGAGGCCGGCGCGCCGTCGGTGCGCGGCGAGTGGATCGCCAAACGGGGGTTTGCGGCGGTCGCTCCTCGCGCGGTCAAGCCCGAGGACAACGGATTCGTTACCGCCGACAAGCTGGTCGCCCCCTGCCCCGCGCCGCGCACCGTGCTGGCCGGCGCGCACGGGCAATTGATCACGCAATACGAATTCGCCCGTGCCGGCGTCGTAACGGAAGAAATGATCTTCGTCGCGCACCGGGAAAATCTCGGCCGGCAAAAAATGCTGGACGACGCCGAGGCGACGCTGGCCGACGGGGAAAGCTTTGGCGCCGCCTTGCCGGCGTTCGTGACGCCGGAGTTCGTCCGCGAGGAGATCGCGCGCGGCCGCGCCATCATCCCGGCCAACATCAACCATCCCGAACTCGAACCCGTCATCATCGGGCGCAATTTCCTGGTCAAGATCAACGCCAACATCGGCAACTCGGCGGTCACATCCTCGGCGGCCGAGGAAGTCGAGAAAATGGTGTGGGCGATCCGCTGGGGTGGCGACACGGTCATGGACCTGTCCACCGGGCGCAACATCCACAACATCCGCGGCTGGATTTTGCGCAACTCGCCGGTGCCGATCGGCACCGTGCCGATCTATCAGGCGCTGGAGAAGGTCGACGGCGAACCCGACAAGCTGGACTGGGAAGTCTTCAAGGACACGCTGATCGAGCAGGCCGAGCAGGGGGTGGATTATTTCACCATCCATGCCGGCGTGCGGCTGGCCTATATCCCGCTGACCGCCAAGCGCGTCACCGGCATCGTCTCGCGCGGCGGCTCGATCCTGGCCAAATGGTGTCTCGCCCACCACAAGGAAAATTTCCTCTACACCCACTTCGAGGACATCTGCGAGATCATGCGGGCCTATGACGTGTCGTTCAGCCTGGGCGACGGCCTCCGCCCCGGCTGCATCGCCGACGCCAATGACGCGGCCCAATTCGCGGAGCTGGAAACCCTGGGCGAGTTGACCCAGATCGCCTGGAAGCACGATGTCCAGGTGATGATCGAAGGCCCCGGCCATGTGCCGATGCACAAGATCAAAGAAAACATGGACCGGCAGCTGGCGGCTTGTGACGAAG
>CAJCJG010000172.1 GCA_903970625.1 Solirubrobacterales bacterium 70-9
CCCGAGCCGGGTTTGCTGGCGAAGCCAGATTTTGGCCGTCTGGTTCGAGGACTCCATGGGCAGCATTTAGCGTACGCCACGGTGTTTGACAGGCCCCCGGCGCGCGACCTGCCCTCGCCTATTCGCGGTTCGTTCGCCAGGGCGGCGCTGGTGTTGTGTGCAAATAGGTATCGTTGCCGGCCAATGCGGCAACGGAGCGGCAACATTAAGTGAACCTGTTACAAATTGTAGGCCGACGGCGCCCGCAAGGCGGTGCTTCGCGATGAGCAGATCGGTATTTTAGTGTCGGGGGCAGGGCCAATCCGGCCCTACGTTCGGTGCCAGAATGCTACAAAGACGAGCGCATCGCCCGCGTGACGTCATTTCTGAACATTCGCTAGAAGTTCCTGACCTTCGGTAGGACGCCAGTCAGGAGTCGCCGGCCGCCCCAATGCGACCAAAAGGCGCATGACAGCCGGCGGGAAACAGGCCCCGCCGGCAGCTGGGTCAGGCAACGGCGGCGTGCTGCGGCTGCGAGTCCTGCTCGGCCGCAACCATGCGGGAGATACCGACGAGTTCGCGGAAGAACGCAGCCCCCCGTGTGGTGCGGCGTACCAGCACACGGCGGCGGTCCTCACGATCTTCTTCTCGTGCCACGAGGTCGAACTGCACCAGGCGATCCATGATGCGGGTGACGCCGGGACGCGAAATGTGCAGCAATTCGGCCAGGCTGCTGACGGTATGCGTCTGGTCGTCCATGAAGACCGACAGAAACGCCGTCAGTTGCCGGGCGGTCAGATCGCGACCGTCACGGCGAACCAACGCCAGCAACGTGCCGTGCAGAACCACGATGCGCGGGTCGTCGGCGAGCGCGCGCAGGCCGCCGTCGGTCCCCAGACCGTCCTGGGCGTTCGCAGGCGAGGCCTTGGTCACGCGGGAGGGGGAGAACGCTGTTTTGTGCATCATTGCAACTGTCCGTGTGTTGAAACCGGAAAACCTTTTGACACTAGAATCCTAATCGACCGTGAACGTTGAGGGCACTGTTGTTTTGTCAAAATTTGTCCGCTTGGCGTCCATAAACGCTCAGGCACCAAACACTTTCTGACAATGTTTCCCATTTCGTTAGCAACTATCCGATCCGGTCGAGGGCGATCGTAGCAGCCGGGGAAAAGACAGGTTTACCCCGTCTGTGGCCGCATTAAGACAGAAATTCGCCTCAATTGCTACTGACGACCGGTTTACTTGCCAAGACCATTTTGCGGACCGAAACGACTTTTCGCACTGCACCATCACGTCGCCGTGCGACGAGCAATCACGGCCACCGGGCCGCCGCCGTCCGGCCCCTGGTGTTCCGCCCCACCCGAAACGAACAGCAGCGTCGTGCCGGCGGTGGCGGCCAGCACACCGCCGACCATCGCGCGAGCGTGGCGCGAGGCCTGGATGTCGCTGTCGTCCAGCATCGTGTGCCGGGCGCCCCGGATGGTACCGCTGCGCGATGCCTCGGCCTTCGCCAGCACGGCCACCAGCCGAGCGGCATCCTCCCCCGCGACGGGCAAAGCGGGTGGTATGCCGGCCGACGCCAATGCGCGGGCGAACGCCGCCGCGTCGATGGCATCGCCCATCACATCGTGCGCGGCGACCAGCTCGCCCGACCACCGATCGCTGTTCCCGACCACCAATATCTGGTTCTCCAGCAGCTCCACGCCGGCCGACGCACTGGCTCGGCGGGAGAACAAGGCATGGTTGCGGCAAATCGTTGCATCCGTCAGCGCCGCCTCCGCCACCTCGCCCAGCGCCAGCGCCACCCCAAGGGCGGAGGCGCCGCGCGAGGCGCCCATCGACGCATACGTGTCCTCGGTGGCTACGTCATGGCCGGCGGCGCGCGCCGCCTCGATCCGCGCGCGGGTGAGCAACGGGCACTTGACCTGGACGTAATGCACGTCCGCCTCGTTGACGACGCCCGCCTGCTCCATCGCCGCCCGCACGGCCTTGGCCGTCAGCCGTACCTGCGCCATCCGCCCGACCTCGTGCGCCGCAAACGGGCGCGTGCGGGCGCTGCCGAGCGCCAGCGCCTTGCGGCCGGGCACCGGCGGTGAATCGTCGTCCGCGACCTCGAACAGCAGCCAGTGTGGGGACAGCCCGCCTTCCGTACCGCCGGACATCACGAACAGCGTGCTCTCCTCTACCTGCGCGGCTAACCGCCCGGTCAGCTCGGCGAACCCCGCTTTCAGGCTGGCGGTGGCGAAGCCGCGGGTGAAATCGTTGACGCAGCCGTTGCCCTCGGTCTTGCCGAGTACGGCCAGCACGCGTTCCGGCCGCAATTTGCCCTCGGCGACCAAAGCCGCGATGCCGGAAAAATCGTCCGGCCCGGTGGCCGCGACACGGTGAATGCGCGCCTGCATCGGTTATTCCGCCGCCATGCGCAGCGGCGCGCCCGGCGCGCGCAGACGTTCCAGCAATCGCGCCCGTTCGGCTCCCGCTTCCCGCATGGCCTTGGCCTTGACATGGCCGTAGCCGCGAATGCGGTCCGGCAGGCTGGCCAGCGCCACGGACACGGCCAACGTTTCCGGCCGCAACCGTTGCAGAATCTCGGCGATGTCGGCTTCGTAGTCGGCGATCAGATTGCGTTCCGCACGCCGTTCCTCGGTGTGGCCGAACGGATCAAGAACTGTGCCGCGCAGCACCCGCAACGGTGCCAATACGCGGAACGCCCTCAGTACCCACGCGCCGTACGCCCGCTTGCGCAATTTACCGCTGCTATCGCGCTTGGCGAGCAGCGGCGGCGCAAGATGGATTTGCAGCCCCGCCACATTTTCGAACTGCGCCTCGAGCGCCGCACGAAAGGCCGGCGCCGCATACAGTCGCGCGACTTCGTATTCGTCTTTATAGGCAAGCAGCTTGGCATAGTTGCGCGCCACCGCTTCGGCCAGCGCCGTAGCGCCGGAGAAATTCCGCACCTCGGCCTCGGCGATCCGCTCCACCAGCCGCCGATAGCGCCGGGCATAGCGGGCACTTTGATAGGCGGTCAGATGCGCAACGCGATGCGCCACGATCTCCTCCAACGTGCCCGGCCGCGCGGGCGGCGGGCCGAGCCCGGCCGCGTCCAGCACGCCTGCCGGATCGACCGCCGCGCGTCGCCCCCACGCGAATGCGGCCTTGTTGGCCGTAACCGCCGTGCCGTTCAGATCGATGGCCTGCATCAGATTTTCGTGCCGCAGCGGCACAAGGCCCTGCTGCCATGCAAAGCCCAGGAGAAAAAGATTGCTGCCGATGGCATCGCCGAGCAGTGCCGTAGCAATGGCCGTCGCATCCAGCGGCTGCACGTTCTCGGCCCCCGCAGCCTCGACAATCGCGCGCCGCATCCGGGCCGACGGGACACGAAAATCGCGGTCCAACACAAACTCCGCCGCCGCCGCCTCATGCGTGTTCATCACCACGCGGGTTACGCCGTGGCGAATGGTCTGCATCGTGTCATGTCCGGCGGCGACGGCGAGATCGCACGCCAGCAGCAGATCCGCCTGCCCCTGCCCGATATGCAGGCCGTGCAAAGCGGTGGCGTCTTTCGCCAGGCGGATGTGGCTCCAGACGCTGCCGCCCTTTTGCGCCATGCCCGTGCTGTCCAGCACGCTGATCCCGCAGCCTTCCAGATGCGCCGCCATGCCGAGCAGCGCGCCGATGGTCACGACGCCGGTGCCGCCGACACCGGTGACGAGGATCGACCAGGGTTGCGCCAAGGGTGGCAAAGTGGGCTCGGGCACGGAGGAGTCGTCTGCCGCTGTAGGTGCCCGCTTGCGCGGCACGGCACCGTGCGCGGTGACGAAACTTGGGCAGAATCCTTCGGCGCAGGAAAAATCTTTGTTGCAACTGGACTGATCGATCTGCCGCTTGGTTCCGAGTGTAGTTTCCAGCGGCACGACGGACAAGCAGTTGGATGCCACGGAACAATCGCCGCAACCCTCGCACACGTCGGCGTTGATGAATACGCGGCGCGGCGGGTCCGGGAACGTGCCGCGCTTGCGGCGCCTGCGCTTTTCGCTGGCGCAGGTCTGATCGTAAATGATGGCCGACGTGCCGACGATGGCCCGGAATTCTCGCTCCACGTCCGGCAGGTCGCGGCGATGATGCACGGTGACACCGGGTGCGAAATCCGTCACCGCCGCGTGCTTCTCCGGCTCGTCGCTGACGACGGCGATCCGCACCACGCCTTCCGATTCCAGTTGCCGCGAGATGCGCGGCACGGTCAGCGGCCCATCGACCGGCTGACCGCCGGTCATCGCCACGGCATCGTTGAACAGGATTTTGTAGGTGATGTTCACCCCGGCCGCGACAGCGGCGCGGATCGCCAGCAATCCCGAGTGGTAATAGGTGCCGTCGCCCATGTTCGCGAAGACATGCGTCTCCTCGGTAAACGGCGCCTGCCCGATCCACACCGCACCCTCGCCGCCCATGTGGCTGTAGAACGACGTGTTGCGGTCCATCCACTGCGCCATGAAGTGGCAGCCGATTCCGGCCAAGGCCCGGCTGCCATCGATGACTTTCGTGGAGGTGCTGTGCGGGCAGCCGGAGCAGAAATACGGCCTTCTTTGCGCCGCAAGATCGGCGCGCGCGAAATACTCCGCCTGTTGTTCCAAAAAACCGCGCCGCGCGCGGACGGACTCCGTCTGCGGCAGCCGCCGCGCCAGGGCAAGTGCCACGTCGTCGGCCGACAGATCGCCGCCCGCGTGCAAGAGCACAGCGCCCGTCTCGTCCCGCCGGCCAACGACGCGCGGATGGTTCGGCATGTCGTAGAGAATGTCGCGAATCTGCCGCTCGACGAATGCGGATTTTTCCTCGACGACGACGATCTCGGACAATCCCTTGGCAAATTGGCGCACGATGTTCGGCTCGACCGGCCATGTCAGACCAAGCTTCAGCAGCCGCACCGGTGCCGCACCGAGATCCGCCAGCGCCTGCATGGTGTCGTGATACGACTTGCCGTAGGTGACGATGCCAAGCGCCGGCGAGGGCGGATCGAGCGCGATGCGGTCGAGCCCGTTGGCGCGCGCATACGCCTGCGCCGCGGGCAACCCGAGCGCGAACACTCGTGCTTCCTGCGCCAGCCACGGATCGTCCATGCGTATATGAACGTCCGGAGCTTCCCCGGCCGGCAGGCGGATGCGAAAATCGGCAAGCCGGAACGAGACACTCGCGGACGTGTCCACCACGTCGCCCACCGTCTTGAAGCCGACATAGCGCCCCGACCAGCGCGACATCGCCCAGCCATGCAAGCCGAATTCGAGAATCTCCTGCACGTCCGCCGGCACCAGAATAGGAATCAGTGCGGAGGCAAATGCAGGCTCGCTCTGATGCGGCACGGTAGAGGATTTCGCGGCGTGATCGTCGCCCGCCACCAGCAGCACGCCGCCGGAGACCGACGATCCGGCGAAATTTGCGTGCCGGAATACGTCGCCGCTGCGGTCCACACCCGGCCCCTTGCCGTACCACATCGCAAATACACCGTCGTATTTCGCAGTCGGCAGCAACGCCGTTTGCTGCGTGCCCCATACCGCGGTGGCCGCGAGGTCCTCGTTGACGCCGGGGCGAAAGAGAATGTGATTCGCTTCGAGCTGCGCGCGGGCGTGCCACGCCTGAATATCCACGCTGCCCAGCGGCGAACCGCGATAGCCGGAGATGAAGCCCGCCGTGTTGCGCCCCGCTGTCACGTCCAGCGCACGTTGCAGCAGCGCCAGACGGATCAGCGCCTGCGTGCCGGTCAGAAACACGCGACCGACATCGGGCCGATATTTGTCCTCCAGCGTGACCGACGATTGCTTCATGTGCCAGCCTTTCGCTCCTTCCGGCACATGGGGATGCCGCCGCCAGGCGCCAAGCCTGCCTCAGGCGGCCGTGACTTCGACCAGTTCACGGCCTTCCTCCACCATCTCGCCGACGCTGCAGCGCACAATCGCCGCGATGCCGTCGGACGCGGCGGACAACGTAATCTCCATTTTCATCGCCTCCAGCACCACCAGCGGCTGCCCGCGCACGACGTTTGCGCCCGCTGCCACCAGCACCGCCGCGATGCGCCCCGGAATCGGTGCCACGATTCGTCCAGCACCGGCGGCGACGGTTGCCGGCGGCGCCAGTCGATCAACGCTGTCGAAAACGAACGTCTCGCCGCCCTCGATCACAGTCACGCGCGAATCGTCGCGCAGGACGGTGACAACATGGCTCGCCCCGCCGGCTCGCAATCGCAGCCGCGAACCTTCGCGGTGCGTGTGGACCGTTTGCGTCAGCCCGTCGCGCAGGATCAGCACCTTGTCCGCGTGCCGCCGCGCCCGGACCGAGATGTCGCCGCCGGCACCGCGAAGGACAATCGCTTGCCAGGATTGTAGATTCAGGCGCCATGAATCCGCCTCCGCCCACGGGTCCGGCCAGCCAGCGACTTGTATTTCCAGCAGCGCGACCACCGCCGCCGCAACGACGGCTGGCGATGGCTCCGGCGGGGATGCCAGCAACGTTGCAGCATGGCGATGGATGAACCCGGTATCCAGCTCGGCGGCCACGAATGCAGCGTGCGCGACAATGCCACGCAGCAGTCGCAGATTGGTCTGCACGCCGGCCACCTCGTACCGCCCGAGCGCGCTCATAAGTCGCCGCACCGACTCCGCCCGGTCGGTGCCATGCACGATCAGCTTGGCGATCATCGGGTCGTAGTTCGCCGAAATCGCGTCGCCGGCACGCACGCCGGTATCGACGCGGACGGACGCACTTGGCTCGGGCGCCTGTAGATGCGTCAGCGTGCCAACCGACGGCAAGAAATCCCGCGCCGGGTCCTCGGCATAGATACGCGCTTCGATCGCATGGCCATTCATTGCAAGCGCAGCCTGCAACACCGGCAACGGCTCGCCGGCCGCCACGCGCAATTGCCATTCCACCAGATCGAGACCGGTGACGAACTCCGTGACGGGGTGCTCCACCTGCAACCGTGTATTCATCTCCATGAAGTAGAATGCGCCGTCCTCGACGATGAACTCCACGGTGCCGGCGCCGACATAGCCCACCGCCCGCGCCGCCGCGATGGCTGCTTCGCCCATGCGCGCGCGCAACTCCACAGCCATGCCCGGTGCAGGCGCTTCCTCGATCACCTTCTGATGTCGGCGCTGGATCGAGCAGTCGCGTTCGAACAGGTGTACGACGTTGTCGTGCGTGTCGGCGAACACCTGAAACTCGATGTGGCGCGGGCGTTGCAGGTAGCGCTCGATCAGCACGCGGTCGTCGCCGAACGATGCCCGCGCCTCGCGCTGCGCCCCCGCCAGTCCGCTGCAAAATTCGGCATCGTCGAGGACCACGCGCATCCCCTTCCCGCCGCCGCCGGCCGACGCCTTGATCAGCACCGGATAGCCGATTCGGCGCGCCGCATCGCGCAGCGTTGCTTCGTCCTGCGCAGCACCGTGATAGCCGGGCACCAGCGGCACGCCGGCACGTTCCATCAATGCCTTCGATTCCGCCTTGCCGCCCATGGCCCGGATCGCGGACGGCGACGGGCCGACAAATACGATGCCGGCCTGCGCACAGGCCTCGGCGAACGCCGCGTTCTCGGACAGGAACCCGTAACCGGGGTGGACCGCCTGCACGCCGGCGCGCTGTGCCGCGTCCAAGATTGCCTCGATACGCAAATAGCTCGCGCGCGCGGGTGGCGGACCGATGCGGTACGCTTCGTCGGCAAGTTCGACATGCCGCGCGTCGGCATCCGCGTCGGAATACACGGCCACCGTCGCGATGCCCATGCGGCGCGCCGTCGCGATCACGCGGCAGGCGATCTCGCCGCGATTGGCGATCAGCAGTTTGGCGAACATCGTACTCACATGCGGAACACGCCGAATCGCGTCGGCGCGGTCGGCGCGTTCAGCGCGGCGGACAGGCCGAGCGCCAGCACGCGCCGGGTGTCGGCCGGGTCGATGATGCCGTCGTCCCACAGACGCGCGCTGGCGTAATACGGATGGCCCTGCGTATCGTACTGCGCGCGAATCGGCGCCTTGAACGCTTCCTCCGCGTCGCTCGTCCACATCTCGCCGCGCGCCTCCATCCCGTCCCGACGCACTGTCGCCAGCACGCTTGCGGCTTGCTCGCCGCCCATCACGGAGATGCGGGCGTTCGGCCACATCCACAAGAAGCGGGGCGCGTAGGCGCGGCCGCACATGCCGTAGTTGCCGGCGCCGAAACTGCCGCCAACGATGACGGTGAATTTCGGCACGGAAGCTGTCGCCACCGCCGTCACCATTTTTGCACCGTCCTTGGCGATGCCGCCGGCTTCGTATTTGCGGCCGACCATGAAGCCGGTGATGTTCTGCAGGAACACCAGCGGGATGCCGCGCTGGGCGCACAGTTCGATGAAGTGCGCCGCCTTCAACGCCGATTCCGAAAACAAAATCCCATTGTTGGCGACGATGCCCACCGGCATGCCGCAGATATGGGCAAACCCGGTGACGATGGTGGTGCCGTACAGGCGCTTGAACTCGTCGAAGTCACTGTCATCGACGATACGCGCAACCACTTCGCGCACATCGAACGGCTTACGCCGGTCGGCCGGTATGATGCCATGCAGTTCGGCGGCGTCGTAACGCGGTGGCAGCGGCCTGCGCAGCGGGACATCCGGCCGCTTCGCGCCGTTCAGCCCACGGACGATCCGCCGCGCGATTCCCAGCGCGTGTGCATCGTTCTCCGCATAATGGTCGGTCACGCCGGAGGTGCGACTGTGTACGTCGGCCCCGCCGAGATCCTCCGCGCTGACGATTTCCCCCGTCGCCGCCTTCACCAGCGGAGGGCCCGCGAGAAAGATCGTGCCCTGGCCGCGCACGATGATGCTCTCGTCGGACATCGCCGGCACGTAGGCGCCGCCCGCTGTACAACTGCCCATCACCACAGCCATCTGCGCGATGCCCTGCGCCGACATATTCGCCTGGTTGTAGAAAATGCGGCCAAAATGGTCGCGATCGGGAAACACTTCGTCCTGATTGGGGAGATTGGCGCCCCCGGAATCCACGAGGTAGATGCACGGGAGCCGATTTTGCGCGGCGATCTCCTGCGCACGCAGATGTTTTTTGACCGTCAGAGGGTAATAGGTGCCGCCCTTTACCGTGGCGTCGTTGCACACGACAACGCACTCGCGCCCCGCGACGCGCCCGATACCGGTGATCAGCCCCGCAGCCGGCACCTCATCGCCATACATCCCATAAGCGGCAAACTGGGAAAACTCCAGGAACGGCGTACCGGGATCGAGCAGCGTTTCCACTCGCTCGCGCGGCAGCAGCTTGCCGCGCGAGACGTGCCGCTTGCGCGAGGCCTCTCCGCCGCCCTCGGCGATCTTCGCCGCCTTGGCTCGCAGATCGGCGACCAGCGCCGCCATCACATCGGCATTGGCGCGAAATTGGTCCGAGCGCGGGTCGAGGTCGCTGGTCAGGCGCACTACGCCGTTTCCCTGAACAGTTCGCGTCCGATCAGCATGCGGCGGATTTCGCTGGTGCCGGCACCAATCTCGTACAGCTTCGCGTCGCGCAGGAGCCGGCCTGTCGGATAGTCGTTGATGTAGCCGTTGCCGCCGAGGCATTGGATCGCCTCCAGTGCCATCCAGGTCGCGCGCTCGGCCGCGTACAAGATCGCGCCGGCGGCATCCTTGCGCGTCGCCCGCCCACGGTCGCACGCCTTCGCCACTGCGTACACATACGCGCGCGCGGCGTTCAGCGTCGTGTACATGTCGGCGATCTTGCCCTGCATGAGCTGAAACTCACCGATCGCCTGCCCGAACTGCTTTCTCTCGTGAACATACGGCAACACCACATCTAGACACGCTTGCATGATGCCGAGCGGCCCCGCCGACAGTACGGCGCGCTCGTAATCCAGCCCGCTCATCAGCACGGCCACGCCGCCATCGACGGCACCCAGCACATTGTCGGCCGGAATTTCGACGTCCTGAAACACGAGTTCGCCCGTGTCCGATCCGCGCATGCCCAGTTTGTCCAGTTTTTGCGCGCAGGAAAATCCGGGCATCCCTTTCTCGACCAGGAACGCCGTGATGCCGCGCGATCCGGCCTCCGGACTGGTCTTCGCATATACCACGATCACATCGGCCGTCGGCCCGTTGGTGATCCAGAATTTTGTCCCGTTCAGTACGTAGCGGTCGCCGCGTTTCTCCGCGCGAGTGCGCATGGAGACCACATCTGATCCCGCGCCCGGCTCGCTCATCGCCAGCGCGCCGACATGCGCGCCGGAAATCAGCTTCGGCAGAAACCGCCGCCGTTGGGCCGGCGTGCCGTTGCGAAAAATCTGGTTGACGCACAAATTGCTGTGCGCGCCGTAGGAAAGCCCGACCGACGCCGACGCGCGGCTGATTTCTTCCATCGCGACCGAGTGCGCGAGATAGCCCATCCCCGCGCCGCCGTACTCCTCGTCCACCGTCACGCCGAGTACGCCCAGTTGGCCCAGTTTGGACCATAGATCGTGCGGGAACACATTGTCACGGTCGAGCGCGGCAGCGCGTGGAGCAATTTCGGCGTTCGCGAAACGGCGCACGGTGTCGCGCAACGCGTCCATGTCGTCGCCGAGGTCGAAATCCATCCCGTAGTCGGTGTTGGCGGCCATTACGCTGCAAAATCCTCCTCTCGATACTCGGCCGCCGCACGCTCCGTTCGCGCCTCCTCCAATTTCCGCAGTTCCACCCGCCGGATTTTGCCGGAGATGGTTTTCGGCAACTCGAAGAACTCGATCCGCCGCACGCGCTTGTACGGCGCCAGCCGCGCGCGGATATGCGCAAAGATGCTGGCCGCAATCTCGCGGGAAGGATCCGTGCCCGCCACCAGCGCCAGAAACGCCTTCGGCACCGCGAGCCGCATCGCGTCAGGTGCCGGCACCACGGCCGCCTCGGCTATCGCGGGGTGTTCGATCAGCACACTCTCCAACTCGAACGGGCTGATCCTGTAGTCGGACGCTTTGAACACGTCGTCCGCGCGGCCGACATACGTCAAATAGCCATCGCCGTCGCGATTGGCCACGTCGCCGGTGCGATACACGCTGTCCGCTACAGGCTGAATGCCTCCGTCGTCGCCTTGATAGCCACGCATCAGCCCGGCCGGCGGCGGGTCCAGTTCCAGACAAACGGCGCCCTCCTCCGAGTCCTTGTCGTCCAGGTCGAGCAGTCTCACCCGATATCCTGGCAAGGGCCGTCCCATCGAGCCGGCCTTCACCGGCTGCCCAGGCGGATTCCCGATCTGCGCCGTTGTTTCGGTCTGCCCGAAGCCGTCGCGAATGGTCAGGCCCCACGCAGCCTTCACTCGCTCGATCACTTCCGGGTTCAGCGGCTCGCCCGCCCCGGTCACCTCGCGCAGCGCCATCGTCCAAGCCGCGAGGTCTTCCTGGATCAGCATCCGCCACACCGTCGGCGGCGCACACAGCGAAGTCACGCGATGCGCGGCAATCGCGTCCAGCAATCCCCGCGCGTTGAACCGGGGCTGGTTATGGATGAACACCGTTGCCCCCGCGTTCCAGGGCGCAAAAAAGCAGCTCCATGCGTGCTTCGCCCACCCGGGCGAGGACACGTTCAGATGCAGGTCGCCCGGCAGCAACCCTAGCCAATACATCGTGGAGAGCGAGCCCACCGGATACGAACGATGGCTGTGAAGCACCAGCTTCGGCCGCGCCGTGGTGCCGGAGGTGAAATACAGCAGCATCGGCTCGTCGGCGTCGGTGGCGCGATCCGGGGCGAACGCCGCGTCCGCCGCCAGCAGATCGGCGTAGTCCGTGCAGCCGGGCGCACCGCCCACGGCAATCCGCGTCACGCCGGCCGCTACCTTGTCCGCGTCGGCGGCCGCCAGCACGACGAACCGCACGCAGGCGCGCACCACCCGCTCGCCCAAATCGGCCGCCGTCAGCAAGGTCGTGGCCGGCACCAGGACGGCGCCCAGTTTCATTGCTGCGAGCATCGTCTCCCACAGCGGCGCCACGTTGCCGAGCATCAGCAAAATCCGGTCGCCCCGCCGCACGCCCAGCGCGCGCAGCCCGTTAGCGACGCGGCTGCTGCGCTCCGACAACTCGGCGAACGTCAGATCGACGGCGCCAGCCCCGGTGATCCGCAGCGCCAGGCGACCGCCAGCGTGTCGTGCCAGCTCGCCGTCGAACCAATCCAGCGCCCAGTTGAACGCCCCAAGCTCCGGCCAGCGGAACGCTTCGTAGGCCATCGCGTAATCGGTGCGATGCGTCAGCATAAAATCCCGCGCCGCCTTGAATGGTTCCATGCCCCTTGCCCCGCGCCTTGCCGCAACTAAGGAAGCCGGACAGCGATGCGTCAAGCACCCGCACACCGTTCTCCCCTAACAGCGGGACGCGCGACACCCTATAATCGGGGCAGAATGGCAGACCCTTACAAGACCCTCGGCGTCAAACGCGGCGATTCGGATGACAACATCCGGGCCGCGTATCGAAAACTCGCGAAAAAGCATCATCCGGACCTGAATCAGGGCAAGCCGGACGCGGCGGAGCGGTTCAAGACGATCAGCGCGGCCTACGACATCCTGTCCGACAAGGACAAGCGCGCCCGCTTCGACCGGGGCGAGATCGACGACGAAGGGCGGGAGACGGCGGCTGGGCGCGCGGCCAGCGGTGCTGGCGGGCCTTGGGGCGGCGGGCCGCCGCCGGGC
>CAJCJG010000173.1 GCA_903970625.1 Solirubrobacterales bacterium 70-9
CGCGCCCACTTCCCGCGCCGCGCGGCGGTGGAGGCGGTCGGCGAGGTCATCGCCGCCCGCCTGCGTGGCTTCGCGGAGGGCGCGGCGGCGGGGACGGTGTAGCCCCTCGCTACGCCCGCGCGGCGATATGCTCGGCCAGATGGGCGGCGTCCCGGTGGACGCCGAAAATGAATGCAGACGCTCTCCGGGACAGCCAGCTCAGGCCGAGAAAATACAGCCCCGGCACCTCGCTGATGCCGCGCTGGTGAATCGGGGCGCCGCGCTGGTCGAACGCATCGGCGTGCAGCCAGCCGAAATCGAGCGCGTAGCCGGTCGCCCAGACGATGGCGGAGATGCCGGACTCTTGCAGGTCGAGGCGCAAGGTGGGGTCGGTGACGCAGGCCGGGTCCGGCTCCACATGGCGGGCCGTCGGTTCCTCGGGCAAATCCAGCCCTTCGCGCGCCACGTAGGCGTCCGCCGCGTCGAGTATGGACAGGTACGACGCATCGCCGTGGGCGAGGTTCGCGGCCAGATCGGGGGCGAAGCGCATCGCGCCCTCGGCAAATCCGTCCGCCCGGCCGAGCAGCGTCACGCCGCGCGCGGCCATGCGGCGAAAGTCGATGGTGTGGCCGCCATAGGCGCCGCTGACGGCGATGGTGACGTGTTTGACGGCCGGGTCGGGGCGCCTCGCGTCCCACAGGCCGAGGACGCCGAGCCACCAGCAGAAATCCCGACCGCGATACTGCCGGGGCGGCCGTTCGTGCCGGCCGACGGAGAGGTACACGCGCCGGCCCGCCCGCGCGAGTTCGTCGGCGATCTGCGCGCCGGAGGAGCCGGCGCCGACCACCAGCACCGCGCCGGCCGGCAACTGGCCGGGATTGCGGTAGGCGTTGGAATGCATCTGCACGATCCCGGATTCCGGCGGGACCACCGCCGGGACGGTCGCGCGCTGGAACGGCCCGGTGGCCGCGACCACGTTGACGGCCTCGATCGCGCCCGCCGACGTTTCGGCGCGAAAGCCGTCCGCGGTCCTGTGCAATGCCGTCACCGCGATGCCGGAGCGAACGGGGGCGGCGATCCGCTCGGCGTAGGCGACGAAATAATCGACCATCTGGTTGCGGGCGGCGAAACCGTCCGGCTCCACGCCCGGGATCGGCATGCCCGGCAATCTGTCGTGCCACGCAGGGCCGTTGGCATGCAGGCCGTCCCACCTCTCCGTGCGCCAGCGCTCGGCGATGCGATGCCGTTCGAGGACGATGTGGGGCAAGCCGCGCTGGGTCAGTTGCTCGCTCATCGCCAAACCGGCCTGCCCGCCGCCGACGATCAACGTCTGGATTCGTTCGACCGACACGGCGGCTCCCTCGTTCTGGGCTAAGGCGACTCATGCACAGGGACCGGCGCGGCACAAGTTTTTGGATATTGTTTTGATATCGTAACATTATGGGCGTGCCAGGGTGCGGGCTTGTTGTGGGCTGGAATTTTTTTGGGGGGGACCGGTGGCTGGCTTTGTGCCGTCTCTCGTTTTGGGATTGGGTTGGGTTCGGAGTGTTTGGGCCGCCGGTTTCCGGGCGGGGCGACCCCTCTCCCCGGTGCTTTCCCGGACGGGGAGAGCGGGTTTTTGGGCGATTTTCGGCGAGAGCCGCGTCCGGCGCTCGCGGCGGCTCCCGACCGGCTGGCCCTGCTCGACGCTGGCGGCGAGGCGGGCGAAATCTTCGCCCATGCGGCGGAACTGCGCCTCGATCATCGCGACCAGCGGCGCCGGGAGTTTACCCCCGGACTGGGCGACGATGGCCTGGATCAGCATCAACAGGAAGGCGTTGAACCGATCTGCCGGGGAGAGGATGGGGGTGTTTTTCACCCCATTATGTTAGTATCTATGACCATGGATGGGCAAGAGGAAAGTGCCGGCCGCGCCCAAAATTCGTGCGGCGTTACTTATGAATGCCCGATATAGCGTCATGCCGTTTATGCCGGCTTATCGCTAGGCACCCCACCATCTACATCCCGGCCATCGCAGCGGCAGTCCGTCGCGCGGATCGGTTGGAGACGAGGCGATGCAAACGCGGGCACTTGGCACGAGCGGTTTGACAGTTGCGGCGATCGGCTTCGGCTGCATGGGGCTGAATTTCGGCTACGCCAATGCGGTCAGCAAGCACGAGGGCATCGCGCTGATCCGCGCCGCCGTGGACCGTGGCGTCACCTTGTTCGACACCGCCGAGGTCTATGGTGCCTTCACCAACGAGGAAATGGTGGGCGAGGCGCTGGCGCCTGTGCGCGACCGTGTGACCATCGCGACCAAGTTCGGCTTCGCCATCGACCCCGAGACGCGCAAATCGACCGGCATGGATAGCCGGCCCGAACATATCCGCGCGGTGGCCGAGGCGTCGCTGAAGCGGCTCGGCGTGGACGTGATCGACCTGTTCTATCAGCATCGCGTCGATCCCGAAGTGCCCATCGAGGACGTGGCCGGCGCCGTGGGCGACCTGATCCGGCAGGGCAAGGTGAAGTATTTCGGCCTGTCCGAACCCGGTGCGAACACCATCCGCCGCGCCCACGCGGTGCAGCCGATCACGGCGATCCAGAACGAATATTCGCTGTGGACGCGCGGGCCGGAGACCAACGGAGTTCTGGACGCGTGCGAGGAACTCGGTATCGGGTTCGTGCCGTACAGCCCGCTGGGCAAAGGGTTTCTGACCGGCGCGATGAGCAAGGAGACGCAACTCGGCGCGGGCGATTTTCGCGCCATCCTGCCGCGCTTCACGCCGGAGGCGATGGAGAAGAATCAGGCGCTGGTCGATCTGCTGGCGCGGATCGCGGGGGCCAAGGGTGCGACCCCGGCGCAGATCGCGCTGGCGTGGCTGCTGGCGCAAAAACCCTGGATCGTGCCGATCCCCGGCACCACAAAGCTGCATCGGCTGGAAGAAAATCTGGGCGCGGCGGCTGTGGTGCTGACCGGCGATGACCTTTCCGAGATTGCGCGCGCGGCGGCCGAGATCGCGGTGGAAGGCGAGCGGTATCCGGCGCATCTGATGGCAACCACGGGCCGCTGAGCCGCGCTCAGGACGGAGAACCGACATGACGCAAAACATCGAAGGCAAAGTGGTTGTCATCACCGGGGCCAGCAGTGGCCTCGGCGAAGCGACCGCGCGGCATTTGGCGGCGCTGGGAGCGAAACTGGTGCTGGGGGCGCGGCGGCTGGACCGGCTGACCGTGCTGGCCAGGGAACTGGACCTGCCGGCGGGCGCCGTGGTGCAGACCGACGTGAGCGACGCCGAACAGGTCAAGCGCCTCGTCGATGGTGCGGTCGCGGCGCATGGCCGCATCGACGTGATCGTCAACAACGCCGGAATCATGCCGCAATCGCTCCTGGAGCACGGGCGGATCGCCGAGTGGGACCGGATGATCGACGTCAACCTCAAGGGCGTGCTGTACGGCATCGCCGCCGCGCTGCCGCACATGACGCGGCAAAAGAGCGGGCACATCATCAATGTCTCCTCCGTCGCCGGCCACAAGGTTCGCCCCGGTAGCTCCGTCTATGCCGCGACCAAGGCGGCGGTGCTGATGCTGTCCGAGGGATTGCGGCAGGAGGTCAAGCCGTACGGCATCCGTACCACCGTGATCTCGCCCGGCGCCGTCGAGACCGAACTGCCCGCCAGCGTGACCGACACCGAGGTGGCTGCGCGCATCAGGCAATTCTACGATCAGGTTGCCATTCCGGCCGACTCGTTCGCCCACATGGTCGCGTTTGCGATGAGCATGCCGGACAATGTCGATATCAACGAAATCCTGTACCGGCCGACGGCGCAGGAGTTGTAAATGTCTGCGCCGATAGAGGTATCGTTCCAACCCCGTCTTGGCCGGGCTTGACCCGGCCATCCACGCAGCGCCGCGCGTTGGAGTTGAGGGGTTCGCAACAAACGTCCCCGCCCGGCGGGCGCAGCACCCCGTGGATGGCGGGGGCAAGCCCGGCCATGACGAAAACCTAACGAAAGCTCCGAGCCCATGTCGCCCCCGTCCGAGTCCGCCATCGTCCGCAGCCCGACCGTCGTCGTGCCGGGTTCGACCGGGCTGTTGGTGCCGATCATCCTCAGCCTGCTGCTGGGGTTTGCGTCGATCTCGACCGACCTGTATCTGCCGGCGCTACCGACGATGGCGGCGGCGCTGCACGCGGATGCGGGCGCGGTGGAACTGACCATCGCGGGGTATCTGGTCGGCTTCAGCGTGGGCCAGCTTCTGTGGGGGCCGATTGGCGACCGCTACGGGCGGCGCGGGCCGGTGGCGATCGGATTGGTGCTGTTCGTGATCGGGGCGGCGGGCTGCGCGCTGTCCGACAGCGTGTGGCAGATGATCGGCTGGCGGCTGGTCCAGGCGGTCGGCGCGTGCGCGGGCGTGGTGCTGGCGCGCGCGATGGTGCGGGATTTGTACGCGCGGGAGCGGGCGGCGCAGATGCTCTCCACGCTGATGACGGTGATGGCGGTGGCACCGCTGATCGGGCCGATCCTGGGCGGGCAAATTCTTGTCCTGGCCGGGTGGCGGGCGATTTTTTGGGTGCTGGTGGGCGTCGGCGTGCTGACGCTGGCGGCCCTGTTCGCGTTGCCGGAGACGCTGCCGCCCGGTCGGCGCAATGCCGAGACCCTGGCGCGGGCGTTCGGGGGTTACGGCGCCCTGCTGCGGCAGCGCACGCTGCTGGGCTATGCCGGGGCGGGCGGGTTTCTGTACGGCGGCATCTTCGCCTACGTGGCCGGCACGCCGTTCGCGTACATCACCTATTACCATGTCTCTCCGCAACGCTACGGCCTGCTGTTCGCCACCGGCATCGTCGGCATCATGGGCGCCAATCTGATCAATGCGCGCGTGGTGGCCCGCGTCGGCGGCGACCGGCTGCTGCGCTGGGCGACGCTGGCGGCGGCACTCGCCGGCATGGCGCTGGCCTTGACGGCCTTTACCGGCTGGGGCGGGTTGGCCGGGCTGGTGATGCCGCTGTTCGTGTTCGTTGCCACGACGGGATTCATCGTCGCCAACGCCGTCGTCGGCGCGCTCGCCAGGTCGGCCCGGCGGGCGGGCGCGGTCTCGGCGCTGATCGGCGCGGTGCAGTACGGCTCGGGCGTGATCGGTGCGGCGCTGGTCGGCGTGTTCGCGGACGGCACGCCGTGGCCGCTGGGCTGGGTGATCGCGCTGGCCGGACTGGGCTGTGCCGCGTCCGCGTGGCTGGTGCTGCCCACGCACGCGGCGCCCGACCGGGCTGCCTGATCGGTCAGGCTACCTCGGCTTCGTATTGCTCGTCGGACACCTTCTCCAGCCAATCGACCACCTTGCCGTCGAGCGATTCCGCGATGGCGACGTGGCTCATCGCGCAATGCGGGGCGGCGCCGTGCCAATGTTTCTCGCCCGGCGCAAACCACACGATATCGCCGGGGCGGATGGCTTCGACGGCACCGCCCTCGCGCTGGACGCGGCCGAGGCCGGATAGGACCAACAAGGTCTGGCCCAGCGGATGGGTGTGCCACGCGGTTCTGGCGCCCGGCTCGAACGTCACGGTCGCGCCGCCCACGCGGGCACCGTCGCTGCCGGCGAAGCGCGCGTCGATCCTGACCGTGCCGGTGAACCACGCCTCCGGCCCCTTGGCCGAGGGAAGCGAGCCGCTGCGCGTGATTTCCATGGTCGTTCTCCTGGCCGAAATGTCCAACCACCGTAGATGGGATGCATCCCGACGATTAGACACTGAAGACGGCAAGCGGCGATATCGGGCGTTCATCAATCGGCGGCGTGGCGCGTGGTGCGGGCGGGGGGACTCGAACCCCCACCTCCACAGGAGTGCGGATTTTCATACCCGCTACGGCTTTCGCCGCCCCGGCCTTCGGACGGTTTCGCCGAAGGCGGGTTCGGGGTCTGGACTATCCCTTCGCCCTAGCACATGGCCTTAGGCGCTGCCCGTCTAGTCTCTACACCTTCCCGTCGCCGGGCTTGGCTCGGGATCGCCATGTCACAGGGTTCCCCGACTTTGAGCAGTTCTGCATCCCCGGTTTCCCGGGGAGCACTCAAGTTCACTCAAGTCCGCTGCGTCTACCGTTCCGCCACGCCCGCGCGCCGCCACTAACCTTACCGGCTTGCCGGCCGAACGCCAAGGCGGCCCTGCCTCACCCCGCCAGCCGCTTGGCGATGTCCAGGCCCATGCGGATCAGGTTCTCGCTGGCTTCCGGCGTGCGGAAGGCGCTGTGGGCGGTCAGTGTCACGTTCGGGAGGCCCACGAACGGATTGTCGGCCGGCAGCGGCTCCTCCACGAACACGTCCAGCGCCGCGTGGGCGATCTTGCCCGCGCGCAGGGCCGCGATCAGCGCCGGCTCGTCGATCACCGCGCCGCGCGCCGTGTTCACCAGCATCGCGGACGGTTTCAGTTTTGCGAGGCGGTCGGCGGAGAGGAACCCGCGCGTCGCGTCGTTCAGCAGCAGATGCACGCTCAGCACGTCGCTTTCGGCCAGCAGCGTGTCGAGATCGACGAAGGTGACGCCCGGCGCGGCTTTCGGCGTGCGGTTCCAGGCCAGCACCCGCATGCCACCGCCGCCGGCGATCCGTGCCACCTCCGCCGCGATGCCGCCGAAGCCGAGCAGGCCGAGCGTCTTGCCGGTCAGTTGCCGCCCTTCGGTGCGTGGCCATTCGCCGCGCCGCATCGCCGCGTGCATGTCGCCGATGCCGCGCGCGGCCGACCACATCAGCGCGATGGCGTGTTCCGCGACGGCTGTGTCGCCGTAGCCGCGAATGATGTGAACTTCGATCCCGATTTCGGCCAGTTCGTCCGGGTTCATGTAGCTGCGGGCGCCGGTGCCGAGGAAGATGACGTGCTTGACGCTGGGGCACAGCCGCATGGCGTCCGTCGGCAGATACGAGTGATCGTCCATCACGAAATCGTAGCCGGCGAACAGGCCGGGGATTTCGGCGGCCGTGACCTCCAGTTGCAGATTGACCGTGACCGGCGGGTCGTCCGCCCGCACGACCTTGTGGAACACCGCTTCCATGTCGTCGGTGGCGTCGAAAAACAGGCCCTTCATGCGTCCCCCTAGGTCGGCACGGATACTGCGCAGCCTATTGAGCGGCATCAAGAGGTTGTGGCGACGCGGCGCGCGGGCCTGTAAGGCTTTCGCCCATGTACCGCGCGCCGCAATTTTATGGCGAGATCCGGCGCAGCGCCCCGGCGCCGCTGCCGCCCGACCCGCGCGAGATCGAATGGTACGAGTGGGAGGAGGAGGAACCGCCGCCCCGCCGCCGCCGGGGCTGGTGGTTGCTGAAATGGTTTTTCTTCTTGGCCGTCTGGGCCGGTTTGGCGGGCGGTGGGGCGCTGGTGTGGTTCGCCTCCGACCTGCCGCGACCGGAGGCGGCACTTGACGCGGTGCGCCGCCCGAGCCTGACGCTGGAGGATCGGACGGGACTGGTGTTCGCCTCCTACGGCGACGTGGTGGGCGAGACGCTGCATCTGTCCGATCTGCCCGCGTGGCTGCCGGCCGCCGCCGTTTCGGTGGAGGATCGGCGCTTCTGGTCGCATTGGGGCCTGGATTCGGCCGGCATCGCCCGCGCCGTGCTGGTCAATCTGCGGGCCGGCCACGTGGTGCAGGGCGGGTCCACCATCAGTCAACAGGTGGCAAAAACCCTGTTCCTCAGCAATGCGCGCACGTTCCGCCGGAAAGTGCAGGAAGTGTTGCTGACGCTGTGGCTGGAGCACCATTTCACCAAGACCGAGATTCTCGAAATCTGGCTAAACCGCGTCTATCTCGGCTCTGGCACCTGGGGCGTCGATGCTGCCGCGCATCTGTATTTCGGCGTCTCCGCCCGCAACTTGACGCTGTGGCAGGCGGCGATCATCGCCGGCCTGCCGCGCGCGCCGTCCCGCTTCTCCCCCCGCGTCGATCCGGAGGCCGCCGCCGCGCGGGGGCGCGAGGTGTTGGCGGCGATGGTGGATAACGGCGCCATTACGCTGGAGCAGGCGCAGCAGGCCGCCGCGCAGATCGCCTTCCCGACCTATTCGGCCGGTGGCTGGTTCGCCGATTGGGCGGCAGCGCGGAGCGAGGCGCTACTGCCCGAGAGTGCCGACGCCGCCGTCCATACGACGCTCGATGCGCGCATCCAGGCGAGCGCCGAGATGCGGCTGGCCGCCATGATCGACGGGCCGGGGGCGGCGGCGAATGTCGGGCAGGGCGCCGTCGTCGTGCTGGATGCCGCGACCGGCGCCGTGCGCGCCATGGTCGGCGGCCGCAATTATGCCGAGAGCCAGTATAACCGCGCAGTGACCGCGAGACGTCAGCCGGGTTCCGCGTTCAAGCCGTTCGTCTATCTGACGGCGA
>CAJCJG010000174.1 GCA_903970625.1 Solirubrobacterales bacterium 70-9
CGATCTCGCGCTCGCGGCGGCGGCGGCCGATCTGAAGCGGCTGCCGGCGCGGCCGGGGCCGGTGGCGTTCCGCGCGCTGGCGGAACCCTGGCGGCCGTTCCGGGCGCTGGCGGCGCGGCTGCTGTGGCACCATTGGCGGCATGTCACCGGCCGCCCGGCGATGGACGATTTTCCCGCCGCGTGAGAGACACGCTCATGCAGAGTTTTCACCCCAACCTCCCCGTCGGCCGCGAGGGCGACATCGCGGTCGTCACGTTCGCGCGCGCCGAGGTGCGCAACGCCTTCAACCTCGCGATGTGGCAGGCGTTGCAGGCGACGATGGAGGCGCTATCGGAAGACGAGACGCTCCGGTGCGTGGTGCTCCGCGGGCAGGGGCCGGAGGCGTTCAGCGCCGGCGCCGACATCTCCGCCTTCGCCGTCGAGCGTGGCACGCGGGAGCTTGAGGACGTGTATGCGCGGGTATTGCACACCTCGATGCAGTCGATCCGGCTGTGCCGGCATCCGGTGGTGGCGATGATCCGGGGCTTCTGCCTCGGCGGCGGCGCCGGGATTGCGACCATGTGCGACTTCCGCGTCGGCGGCGAAGGCATCCGGTTCGGCATCACCGCCCGCAACCTCGGCATCTGGTATCCGTACGCCGAGATCGACCCGATCGTCCAGACGGTCGGCGTCGGCGTGGTCGCGGAAATCCTCATCGAAGGCCGCATCTTCAACGGCCGCGAAGCCTACGAGAAGGGCCTGCTGTCGCGCGTGGTGCCCGACGACCAGGTGGAGGCCGAGGCGATGGCGCTGGCGGCCCGCATCGGCCAGGGCAGCCCGCTGTCGGCGCGGTTCCACAAGGCGGCGCTACGAGCGCTGCGCGGTCCGCTGCCGATCACGGCCGCGCAGGACGAAGCCGTCAACGGCTTCGTCGAGACCGAGGATTTCCAGGCAGCGTTCCGTGCCTTCCTCGCCAAGCAGAAGCCGGTCTGGAAGGGCCGCTAGCCGCGCCCCTGCCGCCCCCCGTTTGCCGGCAGCGTTCGCACGTATAGGATACGCGCCTATGTGTGCTCATCCCGGCGCCCAATGACCGAGACGCTCGACCATCCGGCGCAGCCGCCGCTGCCCCAGTTCACGGTGGCGCTGGCGGCCCCGGATCTCGGCCCCTGGCGGGCAGGCAACACCGGCGTGGCCGGTTTCACCACGCGCGCCGGCAGCGAGCCGGGGCCGCATGTGGCGCTGGTCGCGCTGGTCCATGGCAACGAGATCGCGGGCGCCATCGTCCTGTCGAAACTGCTGGCGGCCGGTGTGCGGCCGGTGCGGGGGCGGCTGACATTCGGGTTTGCCAACCTTGCGGCGTTCGACCGGTTCGATCCGGCGCACCCGACCGCCTCGCGCTTCGTCGAGGAGGACATGAACCGCCTGTGGGACGCCCCGGTGCTGGACGGGCCGCGCCGCTCGCTGGAACTCGACCGGGCGCGGGACATCCGGCCGCTGATCGACACCGTCGATGTGCTGCTGGATCTGCACTCGATGCTGTGGGCGTCCGAGCCGCTGCTGTTGAGCGGCGGCACGGCGAAGGGGCGCGATCTGGCACTCGCCATCGGCCAGCCGGGGCTGGTGGTGGCCGATGAGGGGCATGTCAGTGGGCGGCGGCTGATCGACTACGGCGCCTTCGCCGACCCGCACGCGCCGCAGGCGGCCGTATTGGCGGAGGCCGGGCAGCATTGGTCGGAACCGACCGTGCGGATGACGCTGGCGAGCATCGCGGGCTTGTTGCGCCATCTCGGCACGGTCGCGGCGCATCCGGCGCTGCCGGAATCCCCGCCCTGCGCGCATCCCCGCTTTGCCGAGGTCACGACGGTCGTGACCGCATCGACCGCGAATTTTTCCTTCGTGCGGCCGTTCCGGGGCGGCGACGTGATTGCCGAGCGCAACACGCTGATCGCGGTCGATGGCGAGGAGGAAGTGCGGACCCCGCACGACGATTGCCTGCTGGTGATGCCGAGCCTGCGGCCGAGCCGGGGACACACGGCGGTTCGGCTGGCGCGGCTGCTGGACCGCTGAGAGGCTACGTGTCCGGCGTCCGGTCGGCGGACGACAGTTCGTTGTCCAGTTCGGCGCCAGCCAGGACAAGGTAGGACGACACCCAGAACCAGATCATCACGCCCGCGACCGCGCCGAGCGGGCCATAGGTCGCGTCGTAGGTCGCGACATGGCCGACATAGAGCGAGAACAGGACCGACGCGACGAGCCACAGAATTGTGGCGAGCACCGAGCCGGGGGTCGCGAAGCGCCAGCGGGCACCCGGCCGGTTGGGTCCGAAGCGATACAGCAGCGACAGGGCCATCAGCACGAAGCCGAGCAGCAAAGCATGGCCGACCAGCGCGAGCAGTCCCTGCGCATGCCACGAAAACCCGACGTATCCCAGCACGGCCGGCAGCAGCACCAGGATAGCAAGCCCGAGCACCGCCCCGATGATGGCACATAGCGTCAGCAGCAGCCCGGTTGCCTGAAACAACAGGAAGCCGCGACTCTCCTCCGTCGAATAGACGAGGTTCAGCGCCGACAGCATCGATTTCGTGCCGGTGGACGCGGTCCACAGCGCCAGCGCCGTGCTGACCAACAGCGATGCGCCGAGCGTGGTGCCGCCATGCGAGACGAGCGACTGCACTTGCTTGGCGATCAGGTCGAACGCGGCCGGCGGCAGCAACGGGCGAAGCTGCTCCAGTTGCGGCGCCACCGTCGTCGGATCGAACACCAGACCGTAGATCGACACCAGCATGCTGATCGCCGGGAACAGCGCGAGCGTCGCCCAGAACGCGCAACCCGAGGCAGAGAGCGACACTCGGTCGGAACTGATGGCCCTCCAGGTGCGGCCGAGGGCGCCGGACCATGCGTGGCTGGGCAAGTGCCACGGCCAGCGCGGAAACGCGAAGCGGCGTGCGATCCGGCGTCCACTCATGCTGCCATGGTCCGGCACGGGTATGTCTTCGAGGATGGAACGAAGGCCATCGGCACTCCTTGATCGGCCCGTGGGCCCGCCCCGGGGGAAACGGTCTGAAAAATTTGCTTGCACCCCAGGGGGGGGGGTCTTATGTGCGATCCCACGCAGCAACGCACGTGCCTCTGGCCCCTGGGGTTACGCAACGACGTCAAGCGTTCTGGCAGTCCGGGTTACGTCGGCATCGCCGCCGCAACTATTCGTCTGGTCGCTGGTTCGTTCGACCGTTTCGCAATCTACGCTCGTCGCCTCGATAGGCGGGCGCTTCATCAGGGGGAGGCCGCGGATGACTCCGAAAGTCGCCCGATTCCTTGCTGAGCAGCAGCCGGCTACGCCGTGTCTGGTGCTTGATATCGACCGTGTGGCGGAAAAGTTCCGTGCGCTGCGCGAGGCATTGCCTCTCGCGACGATATATTATGCCGTCAAGGCCAATCCCGCACCCCAGGTATTGGGTCGGTTGGCGGCGCTCGGCAGCAGCTTCGACGCCGCCGGCGCGGAGGAGATCGACGCCTGCCTTGCGGCCGGCGCGCGGCCCGAGGCGATCAGTTTCGGCAACACGATCAAGAAGATCTCCGCCATTCGCCGCGCGGTTGCGGCCGGCGTGCAGATGTTCGCGTTCGATTCGGCCGAGGAACTCGACAAGCTGGCGCAGCACGCGCCCGGCAGCCGCGTCTATTGCCGGATCATGGTCGAGAACGCGGGTGCCGATTGGCCGCTGTCACGCAAGTTCGGCACCACGCTGGAGTCGGCGCGGGAGTTGATGGTGCGGGCGGGCGAACTCGGCCTCGATCCGTACGGTCTGTCGTTCCATGTCGGCAGCCAGCAGACCGATACCGCCAGCTACGAGGCGGCCATCGGCCGCGTCGGCATGCTGTTCACCGACCTGCGGGACGCGGGCGTCAATCTGCGCATGGTCAATCTCGGCGGCGGCTTCCCGGTGCGCTACCGGGACGAGGTGCCCGATATCGAAGCGTTCGGCAACGCCATCATGGGTGCGATGACCAAGCATTTCGGCAACGCGCTGCCGGAAATGATCGTCGAGCCGGGACGCTTCATCGTCGGCGACGCAGGCGTGGTCAGCGCCGAGGTCGTGCTGGTCAGCCGGCGCGGTGCCGACCCGGTGCGCTGGGTGTATCTGGACATCGGCCGCTTCGGCGGTCTGGCCGAAACCGAAGGCGAGGCGATCAAGTATCGCATCGCGACGACGCACGACGGCACGCCCACCGGCCCGGTGGCCATCGCCGGGCCGACCTGCGACGGCGCCGACATCCTGTACGAGCGCAGCAACTACCGGCTGCCGCTGGCGCTGACCACCGGCGACCGGGTGGAGTTGCTGGCGACCGGCGCCTACGTGACCACGTATGCGAGCCAGCGGTTCAACGGCTTCGCGCCGCTGGCCGAGCACTACGTCTGAGCGGAGGCGAAGCCGGCCTTGCCCCCTGGCCCGGATACGTGCCCGAATGGCGGCACGTATCCGGGGCGGGGAAGCGTAACCATGGCGGCTGACGGCAAAGGTCTGGCGCAATCGGCCGGCGCGCTGGCGGGCATCAAGGTAATCGACCTGACGCGTGTGCTCGGCGGCCCGTATTGCACGATGATTCTGTCCGACCATGGCGCGGACGTCATCAAGATCGAGCCGCCGCAGGGCGATGAAGTGCGCGACTGGGGGCCACCGTTCGACGATGGCGACGCCAGCTACTTCATCGGCGTCAACCGCAACAAGCGCGCGCTGGCGCTGGACATCGGCAAGCCGGCGGGCCGCGAGGTGTTGTTGCGGCTGCTCGATGGCGCCGACGTGCTGGTGGAGAATTTCAAGCCCGGCGCGATGGAGAAATGGGGTTTTGGCTACGCCGACCTGGAAGCGCGCTTTCCCGGCCTGATCCATTGCCGCGTCACCGGCTTCGGTGCCGAAGGGCCGCTCGGCGGTCTGCCCGGCTACGATGCGGTGTTGCAGGCGATGACCGGGCTGATGAGCATCAACGGCGACGCCGCAACCGGGCCGATGCGCCTCGGTTGCCCGGTCGTGGATCTGGCGACCGGGCTCTATTCCGCCATCGCGATCCTGATGGCGTTGCAGGAGCGGACGCGCTCGGGGCGCGGCCAGTTCATCGACATGACGCTGCATGATTGCGGCATGGCACTGCTGCATCCGCAGGCCGCCAATTTCTTCCTCAACGGCAAGCGGCCGATGCCGCTCGGCAACCCGCATCCGAATATCTCGCCATACGAAAAATTCGCCACGCGGACGTGCGATATATTTCTCGCCTGCGGCAACGACGCGCAGTTTCGCAAGTTGTGCGAAATTCTCGGCCGCCCCGAGTTGCCGGCCGATCCGCGTTTTGGCTCCAATGGCGACCGGTTGACGCACCGCGCGGCCCTGACGCGGGAATTGACGAGCGCGTTCGCGGAGCATGACGGGGCGGTGCTTGCGGAGACATTGTTGCGCAGCGGCGTGCCGGCGGGGCCGGTGCTGGCCATTGATGAGGCGATGGCGGCACCGCACACGGCGGCGCGCGCGATGGTCACGGAACTGGACGGGTATCGCGGCGTCGGCACACCCATAAAACTGTCCCGCACGCCCGGCGGCACACGGCGCAAGCCGCCGCGTTTTGCGCAGGATTCGGTGCAAGTTCTGGCCGAGCATGGGTTTGCGCCCGACCGGATCGCGGCGTTGCAGCGCGACGGCGTGGTCCCTACGGTGCGCCGCAAGTGACGGAGAGCCAAGATGGTTGAACTGGAACCGGCGGATGTGCAGGCGCGCCTGTCGCGGGGCGAGATCGTTCTGGTGGACGTGCGCGAGCCCAACGAGATCGCGATGGAGCGCATCCCCGGCGCGCTGTCGCTGCCGCTTTCGGCGTTCGATCCCGCCGCGCTCCCCGGGGGCGACGCGACCAAAATCGTGTTTTCGTGTGCGGCCGGCAAGCGGTCCGCGATGGCGGTGGCGCACTGCGAGGCAGCAGGGGTTCCGGCCAGCACGCATCTGCGCGGCGGACTCATGGCCTGGAAAATGGCCGGATTGCCGACCGAACGATGACAGGAAAGGGCAGGGGCCGAAGCCCCTGCCGGTCGGAAAAAACTACTTCGCCGCCGCTTCGACGTTGCTCGCGTCGTACTTGCTGAACGGCCCCATCAGCACGCGCAGACCTTCCTTGCGGGTCGGGTCCTTGGTGATCGTGTAATTGCCCAGCCGCCCAGCCTTAAAGCTCGCGCCGGCTTCCGCCTTGATCGCGCCGGTCGCAAGCCCGTATGCGGTGTAGTAGCTGAGGTAGCCGAGATCGACGAAGCTCCACAGCGCGAACTGCGGCGCGCAGCCGTTCTTGGTGTAGGCCAGCATTTCGGCCGGCACGCCGAGGCCGCTGACCTTGATCTTGTCGCACAGTTTCTCGTCCTGCATCGCCTTGGCCGCCGCTACGATGCCGACCGAGGTCGGTGCCATGATGAGCTTGATGCCGGGGTACTTGTCCACCAGCGCCAGCGCCTGGCTGTAGCTCGCCTCCGACTGGTCGTTGCCATAGACGATGCCGACGACTTCCAGTTTGGCGTATTTCGGGTCTTTCAGCGCGGTCTGCATCGCCGCGATCCAGGCATTCTGGTTGGCGGCGTCGGGCGAGGCCGACAGGATGGCGAACTTGCCGCCGTCCGGCCCCATGATGCTCAGCGCCATGTCGGCCATGACCTTGCCGGTCTCCGAGAAATCCACCTGCGCGACGAACACGTCCTCGCCTTCGGCGGACGGAATCGGCGAGTCCCAGGTGACGACCTTGATGCCCTTGGCGTGCGCGGCCTTGGCGGCCGGCACGATCTGGTCGCCGGAGTTGTTGGACATCATGATCGCACCGACGCCTTGCGTGGTGGCGTTGGTGACGATCTCGATCTGGCCGGCCACGCTGTTTTCGGGCGTCGGGCCGAGATATTGCAGCGTCTTGGCGTTCTTCAGTTCGGCCGCCGCTTCCTCGGCGCCTTTGTGGGCCTGATCGAACGGCAGGATGCCGAGGAATTTCGGCAGCAGCACCATTTCGACCGGCTTGCCGGGTTCGATCGTCGTCTGCGCGCTTGCGCCGTGAGGCGCCAGCAGCCCCAGCATCGTGGCCGCGACGGTGGCCAGCAGGATTTTCTTCACGTCTCTCTCCCTTTCCATTTCGTATGGAGTGTTTGTGCCATATTCGGGACCAGCACCGACAGGACCAGCAAGGCCCCGATCACGCTCGTCTGGGTATTGCCGGTGATGTTGGCCAGACCCATGCCGTTGCGCAGGTTGAGGATCAACAGGATGGACAGACCGACGCCCACCAGGTTCCCCGACCCGCCGAAAATGCTGACGCCGCCGAGCAGGACGATGGTGATGATGTCCAACTCGAACCCCACCGCCATGTCGCCCCGCACCGAGCCGAGGCGGGCCGCGTAGAGCAGGCCGGCCAGGGCCGCGACGGTGCCGGAGGCGGTGAACAGCAGCAATTTGACGCGCTTGACCCGCACGCCCGAGTAGCGCGCCGCCTGCACATTGTTGCCCATGACATACACCAGCCGGCCGAGGGCCGAGCCGTGCAGAACCACCGCGACGCCTGCGAACATCACCAGAAAAACGACGATCGAGACCGTCACCGGGCCGATCCACGGCTGCTGTCCCAGCGCGTTGAACCAGTCCGGGAACCCGCCATAGGCTCGGTCCTCGACCAGGATGCGCGCGATGCCGCGATAGCCGATCAGCCCGGCGAGCGTGACGGCGAGCGACGGCAGGCCGACATAAGCCACCCAGAAGCCGTTGAACGCCCCTGCCGCCGCGCCGGCCGCCAGCGACGCCAGCAGCGCCCATGGCAGCGCGATGCCGGCATGGAACAGGTACGCGGCCACGCAGGCGGACAGCCCCATGACGGAGGCGACGGACAGGTCGATCTCGCCGTTGACGATGATCAGCGTCATCGTCAACGCCACGATGATCTTCTCGATCGACAACTGGAACAGGTTCACGATGTTGCCGACGCCGAGATAGAACGGCGACCAGGCGATGTTCACCGCGCCGATTGCCACCAGCAGCACCAGCAGCAGCGTCTCCCAGCGCCGCAGGATCGGCGGGAGCGTCATGGTTCTGCCTCCGCGCGGGTAACGAGCTTCAGGTCGGTACGCGCCCACAGTGCCCGCAGCCGATCCAGGATCACCGCGTCGCTGGCGACCGCGAGCAGGATCAGCAGGCCGAGGATCGCGTCGCGCCAGAACTCGCTGATCTGCAAGCGGAACAGCGACTGTTCCAGCGTGCCGATCATGATGGCGCCGAGCATCGCCCCAAAAACGGTGCCGGAGCCGCCAAAAATATTGACGCCGCCGACCACGACCGCCGCGACCACCTGCAACTCCAGCCCCCGCGCGGCCTCCACCGTGATGTTGCCGAAGCGCGCCAGGAACATGAAGCCGGCGAGGCCCGACAGCGCGCCCGACAGCAGAAATGCGGAAAACACGATCCTCCGTGTCGGCAGGCCGATCAGGTGGGCCGCGTCCGGATTCGACCCCATGGCATAGAACTGCCGCCCGACATTGAGGAAGCTGGTGCCGATCTGGAACAGCACCACGATGGCCACGGCCAGCGCGAACATCGCGCGGATGTCGAGGTTGCCGATCGTCACAAAGGTCAGGCGCGGCAGATCGACGATCCAGGCGGGCAGGCTGTCCGTCGTGACGGTCTTGGCGCCGGAATAGTCGATCAGGATGCCGCGGTAGATCGCCAGCGACCCGAGGGTCACGATAATCGACGGTACCCGGCCCCACGCCACCAGAACCCCGTTGATCGCCCCCATGACGGCCCCCAGTGCCACCGCGATCAGCACCACGGCCAGCGGCGGCAGATCGTGGTGGGCAGCGGCCATGCTGCCGGCGAAATAGGCGGTGCAGCCCGCGATGGAACCGACCGACAGGTCGATGCTGCGGGTCAGCACCACCAGCGTCTGGCCGACCGCGACGACGGTGATGATCGCGACGGACGCCGCGATGCGGTTGAACGTGCGCGAGGTGTAGTAGCCGTCGATCAGCGAGCCGAAGAACAGCACCGCCACCACAATCAACAGCAGCAGGCTCAGTTCGCGGATCTGCTCGGGGCGGATGTTGCGCTGCAACCACCTCATGCGGCGGCGCCCGTGATGGCCGGCTGCGTGGTTTGCCCCATCGCCGCGAACATGACCGTCTCCGAATCGGCCTCCGCGCGGTCGAAGATCGCCATTTGCCGCCCTTCCCGCATCACCAGCACGCGGTCGCTCATGGCCAGCACCTCCGGCAGGTCGGAGGAAATCAGGATGATGCCGATCCCCTCCGCCGCCAGTTCCCCGATCATGGCATGCACCTCGGCCTTGGCGCCGACATCGATGCCGCGCGTCGGTTCGTCCAGGATCAGCAGGGTCGGGTGGGTGTTGAGCCACTTGCTCAACATGACCTTCTGCTGGTTGCCGCCCGAGAGCTTCCCGGCGGCCAGATCGACCGAGGGCGTGCGGATCGCCAACCGCTTGCGGAACTGCTCGGCCGTCGCGCGCTCCTGCCCGGTGCGGATCAGGCCCAGCCGGTTCAGGTAGCGCGACAGCACCGGCAAGGTGATGTTGGCCGAAATCGACATCGGCAGCGACAGGCCAAGCTGGCGCCGGTCCTCGGAGACGTAGGCGATGCCGAGCGCCATCGCTTGGCGCGGCGAACGGATGGTCCGTTCGCTGTCCGACAAGCGGATGCTGCCCCCGGTCGCGGGTTCGATGCCGAACAAGGCGAGGCCGATATCGGTCCGGCCGGCGCCGATCAAGCCTGCGAACCCCAACACCTCGCCGCGACGTACGTCGAAGGTCACACCCTCGAACACGCCGGCGCGGGCGAGGTTCTGCACCGAGAGCAGTTTTTCGCCGTGCGGCGCAGGCGTGCGCCGTTCCAGCAGCCCCATCTCGCGCCCGACCATGTCGGCAATTGCGCTTTGCGGCGTCACCTCCCGCACCGGCCGGGTGGAGATATGCCTTCCGTCACGGAACACGGTGACGGTGTCGGCAATCTGAAACACCTCCTCCATGCGGTGGCTGACGAACAGGATCGCCACGCCCTTCGCCCGCAGGTCGCGTACGAGCCGAAACAGATTGGCCACCTCGTGCGCGGACAGTGACGCGGTCGGCTCGTCCATGATCAGCACCCGGACGTTCAGCGAGATGGCCTTGGCGATCTCTACCGACTGCTGTGCCGCCAGCGTCAGCCCCCGCGCCGGGCTCCGCACGTCGAGGGAGACGCCCAGCGAAGCGAGGATACGCTCAGCCTCGCGGACCATGCCGCGCCAGTCGGTGATGGCGCCCCGGTTCTGGTGACAGATGAAAATATTTTCGGCCACATTCAGGTCTGGGAATAGCAACGGCTCCTGATAGATGGCGGCGATCCCGTGTCGCTGCGCCTCGGCGGCGCTGCCGATGGCGATGGGTTCGCCGGCGAGCAGGATCTCACCGCGATCCGGCTGATGGACGCCGGTCATCACCTTGATCAGGGTCGATTTGCCAGCGCCGTTTTCGCCGAGCAGGGCGTGGACCTCGCCGGCGCGCAGCGCCAGCGACACATCCTCCAACGCCTGGGTCGCGCCAAAACGTTTGGCAATGTTACGCAAGTTTAACACATAGGCGGAATCCGCCGCCGCGACCGCCTTCTGGTGCCCTGTTGTCCGGTTCACCCTGATCGTTTCCCGCCCGTTTGTTGCTCGGATGGCGCGCCTCGGCGAACCCCCGGCTTTGTATATCGGCCTCTATACCGGCCGCGCGCGGGGAGCGCCACCCGGCAGGCCAGCCGAAAGCGAGCGGCCGATTCGGCTGGGCACGGCGCGGGGCGCGCGCCGCGCTGCAACATGCATATTGCAATGCACCTGTGTGAAGTTCGCCACGTTCGTTACACGCTCGCGCATCCGTCCTTCGGGCGGAGAAGCGGTTAGAGCCTGGAGCGGCGCCGTTAGCCGTTGAATTCGTTAACGTTACACATTGCGGTGGGAGTCGTCCCGCTCACACGTTCGGGAGATTAACAATAGGTTACTTCCGGGCCACCGTTGCCAGCGCGTTCGCCGGTGTCCGAACGCAGCTCGAATTCGGAACGATACCGCAATCGCACATAAGGAATTTGTTGAGTAATCCGGCGGCCTATACGTATGGTGCAGTCAGAGTGCGGTGCAGCGTAACGTGTCCGGACAGCGACAATTTTTCGGTTTTGGTCTGCCCACGGGTGCGTGCGTTCGAAGGTGCCGGAGTTTGACGATGGTATGCGGAAACGTGATGGATCTGGCGGGCTGATTCCCAGATTAGCTTTGACATCGTATGGATCGTGGTTTACCTCCCGGGTAACAAAACTTCACTGGTAAGGGTTGGGTCATGGCTTCACCAACAGTTCTCTCAGTCGGCAGCGTGACGGTCACGGCAAACGGTGGTTATACCGGCGACCTTCTCGCTAAGATCATGGCTACGACCTACACGCAGGTTTTGGTGGGTGCGGGCTCTCCGTCGATCCCTGCCGCTCCGACCGGGACTGGACCGTTCGAATTGGTGATCCAGCCTTCCTACACCGGTGACCTCACCATTCCGGTCGGCGTTTATGCGCTCGTCATCAACGGCGCGACCGGCGACACCAATGCGTTCACCAGCGCCGACCCGAACGTGGTCATCGTCGGCAGCGATGCCGCACCGCTGAACTACAGCGGCGGCGCCCTGACGATCATCGGCGGCGCGGGCGGCGGCACGGTCACGGACACGGCGGACGGTGCGACCCTGGCATTCGCCAGCGGTGCCTACTCGATCAATGCCTTGGGTGACGGCGATCAGATCTTCCTCGGCAGCACCGCGTCTGGCGCCGGCGCGGCCGCCGCGTCGACCAGCGGCGATGTCGTGACGGTCAGCGGCACCAATTCCACCGTGACGGCCAACTCGGGCGCCGACACCATCTTCGCCCACGGCAGCGGGACGAACTTTGTCGGAACCGCAGCGTCCTCGTCTGTGTTCATCGGCAGCAACACGGGCCAAGTGACCGTGGCGTCGGCGACCAACCAGTTGATCTTCGGTGGCACGGGTGGCGGCTCCTACACCGAGGGCGCGGATAGCACCGGGTCGTTCTTCTTCTGGGGTAACCACGCGGGTTCTTCGCCGACGGTCCCGACCAACGACACGCTGTTCGGCTCGGCGTCGTCGCCGAAAGCCACGATCTGGGGCGATAGCCAGGACAATTTGGTCGTCAGCCAGACTGGCGCTGGCGCGGCGTACGGCGCGGGCAACACGTTTGTGGATTACGGTGACGTCGCCACCATCAACGCGGCTGCGTCGCGCGGTGGCGACAGCTTCGTGATCTGGAATGTCGGCTTTACCACTGATCCGGCCAACGACGGTAAGTTTGCAGGCAACACGACACTCGTCGGATCGAGCGCCGGAAACGAACTGTTCGGCGTGTTCGACAATCTCGGCTACGGTGCGTCGCCGGCTCACACCATCACGATCCAAAATTGGGTATCGTCCGACGTGCTCGGCCTGGGCGCGTACGAGACCGAGAAGGGCAACACGGCCGATCTGACCACGGCGGACAATGCTCTCGCGGCGGCCAAGGGCGGAACTGCCAGCTTTACCCTGTCGGACGGCACGACGATCAAGTTCGAGGGCGCATCCCCGACCTCTGTCGGCTACCACATCTAAGCGTCGACACGCTGATTGGGCTCCGCCGCCTGCTCACCAGTGGCAGGCGGTGGACACCCAGACCGACCCGCTACGGCGGGTTTTTTTGTGCGCTGCGCTCTCAATCCGCCGGCACCTCGATGCCGCGAGCCTTCCTCCGCCAGCAGACCAGAATGCGGAGCATCAGCAGCAGCGACAGCGCCGCCTGCAAGATCAGGGGCAACGCGTGGCGCGAAATCTCCCCTGCATCCGCGTGATAGATGCACAGCGCAATCGGCAGCAGCATCAGCCACAGCCCCACAGCGGTCCAACACGGCAACGCCAAGGCGGGCGGCACACGGCCGCGCCACAGCAGGGCGCCAAGCGCCGACGCGCCTAGCGTGCCGGCGGTATAGATCGCCGAGAACGGCGGCCACGGCGGCACGTTCAGCCGGTAGCCAGGATCGAAGTAGACCTCGTAGGGAAATGTGCCGGCCAGAAACACCTCCGACCGGTGTTGCCACAATCGCGCGAAGATCAGTCCGGGGTGAGACAGGAGGTAGCCGGTGTAGGCCGAGCGGCCGTGCGCGATGACCCAGAGCCGAAAGTCGGCGAGATCCGGGTCCCGAAAGAACCGCAGGTTCTGCTCATGCGCTAATTCGCCCGTCATCGACAGCAGCGCCGCGTTCACCGGCATGCCATGCGCCGCGAAATAGGCCAGCCACCCCGGGTCCGGCAGCACCCGCGTGCCGATATTGTTCACCAAGGCGAAATACCACACCGAATCGGGCAGCCCGCCGGTGGTGCGATTGACGAACGCGAAACACGCCACGAACGCAAGACATGCGACCACCAACGCCCGCCAGGACACACGATGCAACGCCGCCGCGCCGATCAGGAGCGGGAGATACAGCAACCCCAAGACGGAATCGAACCCGCGCAAGAAGCATTTCAGGCACATCACCGCGACAAACGGCCACAAGGCCCAGCCCTGCCCCTCCATCAGCCGCACCAGGAACGCGAACGCCACCACGCTCAGCGACGTGGCCAGCGACTCGCTCATCAGCACATGGTTCCAGGCGGCGAAGCCCGGATACAGCGCCACGTAGAACACGCACGCCGCGACCGGCAGGCTGCCGCGCCCCAAGCTGCCAGCCAGGAACACCCACGCCGCCACGTATGCCGCGACCTGCACGGCCGCCACGGCCGGCCGCGAGAAGTCCAGCAGCCGAAACAGCGCCGGGTAGATCGGCGGTCGCTGGGTCGAGAAGATCGTGGCCCAGGACAATTGATTGCGGGCCACTTCCTCGAACGCCGTCGTGTCGCCTCCCGGATGCACCTGTGCGTCGCGGGCCGCGACCCAGTAGATTACCAGAAACAAGGCCGTCAGGAGCGCGAACGCGGCTTGCTGCCGCCCGGCCATCGTCGCGGGCAACGGAGTGTGAGGCATGCAACTCGTGTCTGATGAGTGGAAAGGGGCCACCGCCTGCACGGCGCAGGCAATGTGCCGGCGTTTCACCCAATGGTCGAGATGTCGCGCGATTGCGCCGTCTTCGTCCGCCACGCTATCGGTGCGATGGAATAGAGGACAGGTCCGCCCCAAATGATTGCCCGCGAGATTTTCCGCGGGCGGCACTATCGGGCGGTCCACTGTCACGTCAGCAACGACCCGTTGGTCGTGGTGAATTTCGAATTCTGGTGGCCGACGCCGTCCATCGAGGATCAGCCGAGCGCCGAGGCGTTCTTCGCCGCCCGCGGCATCAATTTCGTGGGCATCAGGGGAGCGCACAACGATTGGTTCCTGGACGACGAAATCCTCGATGTCGTCGCTGCGGTGAGGCGGGCCACCGAAGGCTGCCGACGGGTCGGCTATGGCGGTAGCATGGGCGGGTTCGCTGTCATTAACTTCGCTCACGACCTCCATCTCGATTCGCTTGTGGCCGTCTGCCCGCAGTTCTCGATCGACCGAGCCAAGGCTCCGTTCGAATGCCGCTGGGCCGAGGAAGCTGCCACGATTGCCTTCCGGCACGACAAGATCGCGTTGATCCCGCCGATCCAGGATGGATACCTGATATACGACCCCGCAAGCATCGACGCGGCGCATGCCGTCTTGATTCGCGAGTACCATCCGCTCGTGGCGGTCCCGATCCCGTTCACCGGCCACGACATCCTTCGCGCCCTTGGCCAGGCCGACGTGCTGGAAGAACTGCTGATCGGACTGATCGCCGGTGGCTTTGACCGACCGACGTTTGTGCGCCGACTGCGTGCGGGGCGGTCCAGGAGCGGAGTCTGCTGGCTTTGTGCCGCCGAAGCCAGGTTGCGCCTCGGCCACCTCAGGGCCGCCCTGCGCGCCATCCTGGCTGCGAAGGACCTAACCGTGCCTGATCCGGTTCGTGCCGACGTGACCCACGCGACGATCCTTCGTCGGCTTGGCCGTGATGTGGAGGCCGACGCCATCATACCGGCGCCCGTTCTGCACGCGTCCGCCGCCGAGGGGGAGTCGTCGTCGTCACGCCTGGAGGCGCGCATTGGTGCGCTCGAAGCCGAATTGGCCATGCTCCGTGCGTCGACATCATGGCGCCTGACCAAGCCGCTGCGACTGCTGGGCCGCCTCCTGCGCCGGTAGCGCCGCGTCGGGGGGATCCAGGGAAGGCCAATCCAGATGACACTAATGGGCGACGGGCGCCTAGCGCGTTGTCACGTTCAGACAATTGCCCGTATCCTGAGCGGATAAACTGGAACATCCAAGGACGCGGTCATGTCGGATGAGGCCGACCCGTCGCGGCGGGGGCAGGCTGGCGACCGGCTGGAACAGGCGGCGCGCGCGGCGTGGCTCTACTATATCGGCGGCCGCACACAGGACGAAATCGCCGCCGAACTGACCATCTCGCGGCAGGCGGCGCAGCGCCTCGTGTCCCTGGCCCTGACCGAAAAGCTGATCAAATTCCGTGTCGATCATCCGATCGCCGCCTGCATGGACCTCGGCCAAGCGCTCACGGAGCGGTTCGGCCTGCGCTATTGCGAGGTCGTGCCGGCGAGCGGGCCGGCGGACGGGCTGGCCAACATCGCGGTGGCCGGCGCCCGCTATCTGGAGCGTTGGTTTACCCAGAAGGCACCGCAGGTCCTCGCGGTCTCGACCGGGCGCACGCTGCGCGCCATCGCCGCCGAACTGTCGCCGATGGAGGCGCCGCAGCACAAGCTGTTCTCCCTGTGCGGCATCATCGCCGCCAATGGGCGCGCCATCGCGACCGAACCGGTGATGCGGATGGCCGAGCGGACCGGCGCGCAATGCTATCCGATGCCGCTGCCCGTGGTCGCCAGCAGCGTCGGCGAGCGCGAGATGCTGCAATCGCAGCGCGCCTTTCATACCCTGCGCGACATGCTGGAGGACGCGCGCTGCATCCTGGTCGGCGTCGGCCATATCGGATGGCAGGCGCCGCTTCACGCCTCCGGCTGCATCAGCGATAGCGAATTGACCGAGTTGATCGAGGCTGGCGCCGTGGGCGAGATTGCCGGGCGTGCGTTCGACGCGGCCGGACGGCCGATCGAAGGGGCGCTGACCGATCGCGTGACGGGCCTCGCCGTGACACCGAACCCATCGCGCGTCACGGTCGGCGTCGGCGCCGGCGCAGCCAAGGTGGCGTCGCTGCGCAGCGCGCTGGTGGGCGGCCTGATCAACGCCGTGATGACCGACGAAACGACGGCGGCGGCGATTTTGGGGGCGGAGCGGAGCGGCTTGACGATACCTGAGCGATTCTGATTAAATGCCCATAGGGCGGGCACAAGCCCACTCAGTGCGACCGGAGAGGAAACGTAAATATGGCTCTGAGGCACTTGGTTGCCGGTGCGGCAATGCTTGCCGCGACGGCGGGCGCGGCATCGGCCGCGACCATTACGATCGCCACCGTCAACAACGGCGACATGATCAAGATGCAGAAGCTGGCCCCGAAATGGGAAGCCGCGACCGGCAACAAGATCAATTGGGTGGTGCTGGAAGAAAACGTGCTGCGCCAGCGCGTCACCACCGACATCGCCACCAAGGGCGGCCAATTCGATATCCTGACCATCGGCAGCTACGAGACGCCGATCTGGGGCAAGCAGGGCTGGCTGGTGCCGCTCGATTTCCCCGCCGCCTACGATACGGCGGACGTGTTCCCGGGGGTGCGCGACGCGCTCTCGTCTGGCGGCAAGGTGTACGCGGCGCCATTCTACGCGGAAAGCTCGTTCACGCTGTACCGCAAGGATCTGTTCGACAAGGCGGGGCTTACGATGCCCGCCAAACCGACCTACGACGACATTGCCGGGTTCGCCGACAAGCTGACCGACAAGGCGCATGAGCAGTACGGCATATGCCTGCGCGGCAAGGCCGGTTGGGGCGAGAACATGGCGTTCGTCGATACGCTCGTGAACGGCTTCGGCGGCCGCTGGTTCGACGAGAAATGGAACGCGCAGCTCAACACCAAGCCGTGGCACGATGCGTTGACCTGGTATGTCGATCTGCTGCACCGCGACGGCCCGCCGGGCGTGACCGGCAACGGCTTCAATGAGAACCTGGCCTTGTTCACCACCGGCCATTGCGGCATCTGGATCGACGCCACCAGCGCCGCCGGCTTGGTTTACGACAAGTCCAGCAGCCAAGTGTGGGACAAGACCGGCTTTACCGCCGCACCGCACGGCGTGACCGCCAACGGCACCGGTTGGTTCTGGGCCTGGGCGATGGCGGTCCCTACCACATCCAAGCAGCCGGAAGCCGCCAAAAGCTTCCTCGCGTGGTCCACGTCGAAGGATTACATCAAGCTGGTCGGCGACACGTTCGGCTACACCGTGCTGCCGCCCGGCACGCGCATCTCCACCTACGCCAACGCGGACTACATCAAGGCAGCGCCGTTCGCCGAGACCGTGAAGGCTTCGATCCTGACGGCGGACATCACCCACCCGACGAAAGACCCGGTGCCCTACACTGGCATCCAGTATGTCGCCATTCCGGAGTTCCAGGCGATGGGAACCGAGGTTGGGCAACTGGTGTCGGCCGCGTTGGCCGGGCAGAGCACTGTCGATGCCGCTTTGCAGAAGGCGCAGGACTCGGTGAGCAGCACGATGGAGCAGGCTGGCTACAAGTAGCCGGCGCGTCGTAGGCCCCGGCGCACAAAGCGCTGGGGCCGCCGCCCCCTCGTTCAGCGGAGTGCCCGGACGATGAGTCACGCGGACGTTGCCGTTGCCATGCCCACGGCCCTGCGCCGGCCGAAAAACACCGGTGCGCATGTCAGCACGCTGCCGATGGTGGTGCCCTCGGTCGGGCTGTTGCTGATCTTCTCGTTGGTCCCGCTGGCCGCGACCATCTATTTCAGTTTCCTGCGCTACAATCTGCTGAACCCGCTGGTGGGCGGCTTCGCCGGCTTCCGGAACTACTACTATCTGTTCCGCGACCCGGCGCTCTACCACTCGTTGCTGATCTCCGTATTGCTGGTCGGCGAAGTGCTGATCATCACCATCGCCAGCGCCGCCGTGCTTGCCTCGCTGTTCCAAAAGCAGTTTCCCGGCCGCTCGATCGCGCGCGTGCTGATGATCTCGCCGTTCTTCGTCATGCCGACGGTCAGCGCGCTGATCTGGAAAAACCTGCTGATGCATCCGGTCAACGGGTTCATCGCCTGGATCACCCGCAGCCTGGGCTTCGGTGTGATCGATTTTTTCGCCGATTGGCCGCTGACCTCGGTCGTCGTCATTGTGTCCTGGCAGTGGATGCCGTTCGCGTTCCTGATCATGCTGACCGCGCTGCAATCGCTCGACGAGGAAACGCGCGAGGCGGCCGACCTGGACGGCGCCGGGCCGTTCTCGATCTTCTTTCACATCGAAGTGCCGCACATGGGCCGCGCCATCTCGGTGGTGACGATGATGGAGACGATCTTCCTGCTCGGCATCTTCGCCGAAATCTACGTCACCACATCGGGCGGGCCAGGTGATGCCACGACGAACCTGACGTTCCTGATCTACCAGCGCGCGCTCCTGGCCTTCAATGTCGGCGGCGCCTCGGCGGCCGGCGTGATCGCCATTGTGCTGGCCAACATCCTTGCAACGTTCATGGTCCGCATCGTCGGCAAGGGGCTGGACGTATGAACCAGCGGGCACGCTACCACCCCGTCGCCGGCACCGCCGCGTGGATCGTGGCGCTGGTCATGTTCTTTCCGATCTTCTGGATGGTGCTCGCCAGCTTCAAGCCGGAGTTGGAGGCGATCGCGACACCGCCGGAGGTCTTCTTTACGCCCACACTGGAGAACTATCAGACGATTCTCGAGCGCGCGGATTATCTGAGTTTCGCGTTCAACAGCATCTTCATCTCCGTCGGCGCCACGGCGCTTGCAATCGCGTTGGCCGTGCCCGCCGCCTATGCGATGGCGTTCTATCCCACCAAGCGCACGCGCGGCACGCTGCTATGGATGCTATCCACCAAAATGCTGCCCTCCGTCGGCGTGCTTGTGCCGATCTACCTGTTTGCAAAGAACCTCGGTCTGCTGGATACGCGCACGCTGCTGATCATCATGTACATGCTGATGAACCTGCCCATCGTCGTGTGGATGCTGTTCACGTTCTTCAAGGAAATGCCGAAGGCGATCATCGAAGCCACGCGCATCGATGGCGCCTCGCAATGGCAGACGATGATCTGGGTTCTGCTGCCGTTGGTGCTGCCGGGCATTGCCTCCACCGCGCTGCTGAACATAATCCTGTGCTGGAACGAAGCGTTCTGGAGTCTGAACCTGACGGCGCACGACGCGGCACCGCTCACCGCCTTCATCGCCAGCTTCTCGGCGCCGCAGGGCCTGTTCTGGGCGAAACTCTCGGCCGCCTCGACGCTCGCGATCGCGCCGATCGTCGTGTTCGGCTGGTTCAGCCAGCGGCAACTCGTCAGCGGTCTGACATTCGGCGCCGTGAAATGAATACTCGCAGCAGGTGGGCCATTTATCTCGCAAAATGCGATCCGATGATGTCGAAATGAAACTCCAGGGCAAGGTTGCCGTCGTCACCGGCGGCGCGCGCGGTATCGGCCGCGCCATCGGCGAGCGTTATGCCGCCGAGGGTGCGCGCGTCGTCGTTGCCGACCTGATCGGCGCGGACTGCGACGCCACGGCAGCCGCTATCGGCCACGGCGCAATCGGGGTCGCAGTCGATGTCACCAAACAGGCCAGCATCGAGGCGCTCATAGCCAAAACCGTGAAAGTCGCCGGCGGTATCGACATCCTTGTCAACAATGCCGGTGTGTTCGACATGGGCCCGCTGCTGGAGATCACGCACGAGGGCTACCAGAAAATCTTCGCGGTCAACGTCGAGGGTTTGCTGTTCACCATGCAGGCGGCGGCACGGCAAATGATTGCGCAGGGGCGGGGCGGCAAGATCATCAATTTCGCCTCGCAGGCCGGTCGGCGCGGCGAGGCGTTCGTGGCGGTCTATTGCGCCTCCAAGGCCACCGTCATCAGCTTGACGCAAAGTGCGGGTCTGGAACTGGCGAAACACAAGATCAACGTCAACGGTATTGCGCCCGGCGTGGTCGATACGCCGATGTGGGACCATGTCGATTCGCTGTTCGCCAAATACGAAAACCTGCCGCTCGGCGAAAAGAAGAAGCAGGTCGGCCTGGCGGTGCCGTACGGCCGCATGGGCACGCCGGAGGATATGACCGGCATGGCGCTGTTCCTCGCCAGCGCCGATTCCGACTACATCGTGGCACAAACCTACAACGTCGATGGCGGCAATTGGATGAGCTAGCCCCCCCGCTGCCGCCGCAGCAGGGACTCCCGCACGTCCTCAATGGCCGAGCGCAGCAACTGCGTCATTACGCCGTACGCATCCGGTCCGCGCCCGTCGCGAATGGCTTCCAGCACGCCTTGGTGCTGCCGCAGCGAATAGTCCGGCGTGTGGTGGCCGGATTCCCAACTGAACCGGAACGACGCCTGCAACGAGCTTTCGATCACCGCGCCGAACGAGGCAAGGAAGTAATTGCCGGTGGCGTCGAGGATGGATTGGTGGAAGCGCAGGTCCGCCTCGATCAGGTCGGTTGAGCTGCCCTGAAACCGGAACATGTCGGCCAGCGCCCGCTCGATTCGCGCCACACCTTCCGGCGTCCGCCGCTCGGCGGCCAGGGCGGCTGCGGATGGCTCGACGATCTTCCGCACCTCGAACAACCCGGTGACGAACTCGTCCGTCGGCGCAGCGTGCAGGTTCCAGGCGAGCACTTCCGGGTCCAGCATGTTCCAGTCGGCACGCGGGCGGACCAGCGTGCCCACCTTCTGCCGACTGATGATCAGCCGCTTGGCCGCCAGCAGTTTGAACGCCTCCCGCAAGGCCGAGCGCGACACCGACAGGGTCACACACAACTCGATCTCGGTCGGCAGCGGCTTGCCCGGCGGGTGCAGGCCGCCGACGATTCGCTCGCCAAGCGTGTTGGCGATGCGTTCGTGCAGATTGCGCCCGGCCGCCTCGCCGAGCTTGGTGGTGCTGCCGCCGGGCACCGCGCCGGATGGTGCGCGCATTTCGATCGGTGCGGCGGTCAAGCGCCCTGCTCTTTTCGCGTGAGCGCGGCGGCGGCGGCCGAGCGGGCCGCA
>CAJCJG010000175.1 GCA_903970625.1 Solirubrobacterales bacterium 70-9
GGCCGCGTTGCCCGAGCCGGTGCCGCTGGCCGCCGTGCCGATCTCGCGCCTGCAAAACCCCGGCTGGCAGGCCCGGCATCTGGCGAAACTGGCGGAAGCCAAACGCGGGCCGGTGGATCTGGTCCTGCTCGGCGATTCGATCACGCAATATTACGAGGCGGCGGGGCCGGAACCGTTCCACGATTTTCGCGCCGTCTGGCGGCGGTTCTACGGCGACCGGCACGCACTGAACCTGGGATTTTCCGGCGACGCGACCTGCCATCTGCTGTGGCGCATCACCCACGGCGAACTGGACGGGATCGCGCCGAAGGCGGCGATCATCCTGATCGGGGCCAACAATCTGGGCCGCCTGCACTGGTCGGCGCCGGACACGGTGCGCGGCATCGAGACCATCGTGGCCGAGGTGCATCGCCGCTTGCCGGCCACGAAAATTCTGCTGCTCGGCGTGCTGCCGAGCGACCGGGGGGACTGGACGCTGCACACGGGCGAGGCGATCGACGTCGCGCTCGCGGCCAAGTATGGCGGCGGGTCCGTGCCTTACGTCACCTACCGCGACGTCTCGGCGCTGTTTCTGCGCAAGGACGGCAGCGTCGAGACGACGCTGTTCTTCGACCCGCAGGAGACGCCGCCCCGCCCGGCTCTGCACCCCTCGCCGGACGGGTTGGCCCGGATGGCGGCGGCCATCGAGCCGGTGCTGAGCGCCATGCTCGGCGACAAGCCACACTAAATTCTCGCGCTTCCAACAAGTGACCGTCACCCTGGCGAAGGCCGGGGTCCATGCCCACGCCAGAATCGGTGCGTGTGACCCTGGATTCCGGCTTTCGCCGGAATGACGGAAGTGGAGAATTTTATTCTCGAACGAGCCGTCAAATCGGCAGATTGCCGCCGCGAATGGCTTCCACGACGGCGTGCGTCACATCCTTCGTCGTCGCTTTGCCGCCCAGATCGGGCGTCAGAATCCCGGCGGCACAAACCTGTTCCACGGCCGTCATCAGGGCGCTCGCCGCCGCCGGCTCGCCCAGATGCTCCAGCATCATCGCCCCGGTCCAGAACGTCGCCACCGGATTGGCGATACCTTTTCCGGTGATGTCGAACGCGGAGCCATGGATCGGCTCGAACATGGAAGGGTAGCGCCGCGACGGATCGACATTCGCCGTCGGGGCCACGCCGAGGCTGCCGGCCAGGGCGGCGGCCAGATCGGTCAGGATATCGGCATGTAAATTGGTCGCCACCACCGTGTCGATGGTTTTCGGATGGCGGACCATGCGCAACGTCATCGCATCGACCAGTTCCTTGTCCCACGCCACGTCCGGAAACTCGGTTCCGACTTCGGCCGCGATCTCGTCCCACATCACCAGCCCGAAGCGTTGCGCATTGGATTTCGTCACCACCGTCAGATGCTTGCGGGGCCGTTTGCGCGCTTGGTCGAACGCGAAGCGCATGATGCGCGTGACGCCGACGCGGGTAAAAATGGCGACTTCGGTGGCCACCTCCTCCGGCAGCCCGCGATGCGAGCGCCCCCCCTGCCCGGCATACTCGCCCTCGCTGTTCTCGCGGATGATCAGCCAGTCGAGGTCGCCCGGCCCCACATCGCGCAACGGCGAGGTGACGCCCGGCAAGATGCGGGTGGGGCGGACATTCGCGTACTGGTCGAACCCCTGGCAGATCGCCAGCCGCAGGCCCCACAGCGTAATATGATCCGGAATATCGGGCGCACCGACCGCGCCGAAATAGATCGCGTCCGCCGTTCTCAATTGCGCCAGTCCGTCGTCCGGCATCATTTTGCCTGTGGCGCGATAGAGGGCCGACCCCCAATCGTAGGTGGCAACATCCAGCGCAAACCCGGCACGGGTCGCGAGGGCCGACAGGACTTCCAGGCCGGCGTCGATCACTTCGGGCCCGATCCCATCGGCCGGGATGGCAGCGATTCGGTAGCGGCGCATGGTCTGACCCCCTGGTTTCCCGCGGGAGTGTGCGCGGGACTTTCGCGAAAAACCATGCCGCAGAGTTTCGTGGAATCAGGCGCTTGTTCGATGCCGCTCAAGCGGATGCGTCTTGAGGCATCCATCTTATTTATGACACAATTTGGACCAGTCAGGCGGACTAACCAAATAGGCCATCCACGATGCGAGACATCCAAGCCTCCGACGCCAAGGCCCGATTGCCCCAAATCCTCGACGACGTGGAGCGCGGAGAAACCGTGCGGATCACGCGTCATGGCCGCCCCATTGCGCGCTTGGTGCCCGAGGTCAATCGCCGCCAGGAGGAAATCGACCGCGCGATCGAGAGCATCAAGGCGCTCCGTGCCCGCACTGGCAGCATCACGCTGGACGACCTCCTCTCGGCCCGCGACGAAGGCCACAAATTCTGACATGCCCTTCGTCCTGGACGCTTCCATCGCGGCCTGCTGGGCTTTTCGCGACGAGGATTATCCGATGGCAAACCTAGAGCGCTGGAGCGCATCCGCACGGACGAGGCCTTGGTACCAAGTCTGTGGTGGTTCGAGATACGCAATATCCTGATCGTTAACGAGCGCCGTGGGCGGCTGGTGGAGGCCGATAGCGCAACCTTCCTGCGCGGCCTGTCCCGCCTCGGAATCGTCATCGACAGGGCGCCCGAGGAGAGCGCGGTGCTCGAGCTCGCCCGCAAGCACCGGCTCCCGGTTTACGATGCCTGCTATCTGTAACTGGCACAGCGCGAGGCGCTCCCGCTCGCCACGCTGGACAAGGACCTGCAAGCGGCGGCGAAAGCCGTCGGCACAAAGCTGTTCGGGGCATCATGAAAAACCGTGCGGCCGCCGCCGATCCGAACAAAGTGGCATCGAGCAACGAATTTTCCACACGATGTCAGCCGCCTTCCCCGTTGCGCTATGTTGGTCTATATACGACGAACGGCACTCAACGCCGCCACAGGAGGAAATCATGGTCGATAAGGCCCTCAGCGAGCTGTCCAAGCAAATCGCGCTGCGTTCGCACTACGACAACTGGATCGGCGGCAAGTGGGTGCCGTCCGTCAAGGGGCTGACGTTCGAGAACCCCTCGCCCGTCACCGGCAAGACCGTCAGCGTGCATGCGCGCTCGACCGCCGAGGACATCGAACTGGCGCTCGACGCGGCGCACGCGGCGAAGGATTCTTGGGGGCGCACGTCGGTTGCCGAACGCTCGCGCATCCTGAACAAGATCGCCGACCGGCTGGAGGAGAAGCTGTCCCTGCTCGCGATGGTGGAAACCATCGACAACGGCAAGCCGATCCGCGAGACCACCGCCGCCGACCTGCCGCTCGGCGTCGATCATTTCCGCTATTTCGCCAGCGTCATCCGGGCGCAGGAAGGCGCACTTTCGGAAGTCGATCACGACACCGTCGCCTACCATTTCCAGGAGCCGCTGGGCGTCGTCGGCCAGATCATTCCGTGGAATTTCCCGCTGCTGATGGCGATCTGGAAGCTGGCGCCCGCGCTCGCCGCCGGCAACTGCGTGGTGCTGAAGCCGGCCGAGCAGACGCCGCTCTCGGTCCTGGTGTTCATGGAAACCATCGCCGACCTGCTGCCGCCGGGCGTCGTCAACGTCGTCACCGGTTTCGGCATCGAGGCCGGCAAGCCGCTCGCGCAGAACAAGCGGATCGCGAAAATCGCCTTTACGGGCGAGACGACAACCGGCCGCCTGATCATGCAATATGCCAGCGAGAACCTGATCCCGGTGACGCTGGAACTGGGCGGCAAATCGCCGAACATCTTCTTCGCCGACGTGGCGCGCGAGGACGACGACTTCTTCGACAAGGCGCTCGAAGGCTTCACCATGTTCGCGCTGAACCAGGGCGAGGTCTGTACCTGCCCGTCGCGCGCGCTGATCCACGAAAGCATCTACGACCGCTTCATGGAGCGGGCGGTGGCGCGCAGCAAGAAGATCATCCAGGGCAACCCGCTCGACCCGACGACGATGATCGGCGCGCAGGCCAGCAACGACCAGTTGGAAAAAATCCTCTCCTACTTCGACATCGGCAAGCAAGAGGGGGCAAAAGTCCTGCTCGGCGGCCATCAGGCGCATCTGCCGGGCGATCTGGCCGGCGGCTACTACGTGGAGCCCACGATCTTCGAGGGCAATAACAAGATGCGGGTGTTCCAGGAGGAAATCTTCGGGCCGGTCGTGTCGGTGACGACGTTCAAGGACGACGCGGACGCGCTGGCAATCGCCAACGACACGCTGTACGGGTTGGGCGCCGCAGTGTGGACGCGCGATACGACCCGGGCATACCGGATGGGCCGGGCGATCCAGGCCGGCCGGGTCTGGACCAACTGCTACCATCTGTATCCGGCCCACGCAGCGTTCGGCGGCTACAAAGCCTCCGGCATCGGGCGCGAGAACCACAAGATGATGCTGAACCACTATCAGCAGACCAAGAACCTGCTGGTCAGCTACAGCCCGAAGGCGTTGGGCTTCTTCTGAGCCGCTGGCGACGACCCCTCCCCGCCGTGGGAGGGGGCGGTCTTTGGGGATGGTCATGGTTGATCGCGTGCAGGTGACTCCGGCGGCGGCGGCATTGGTGGAGAGGTTGCGGGCGGTGCATGGGCCGCTGCTGTTCCACCAGTCGGGCGGGTGCTGCGACGGCAGTGCGCCGATGTGCTTTCCGCGCGGCGAGTTTCGCGTGGGCGCGCAGGACGTGTTTTTGGGCACCATCGCCGATACGCCCTTCTATATCGGCGTCAACCAGTTCGAGTATTGGCGGCACACGCAACTGATCATCGACGTGGTGAAAGGTCGCGGCAGCGGCTTTTCGGTGGAGGCTCCGGAGGGCGTGCGCTTCCTGACGCGCAGCCGGGTGTTCACCGACGACGAGGCGGCGGACCTCGCAGCGGCGGGGGAGCCGCGCACGGGGGCGGACACCCTCGCGTAACAGTCTCCGCATCCTCCACGGCCCGGCTCTTGCTTCATCCGCTACGCCGCGTGCGCGTCGTCGGTTGGGCGGGGCGGGGTGCCGATGGAGAAGTGCCGATGTCCGCAAATCTGGCTGCCGCGTCCGCGTCCGTGCCGGAAAAGCGGGCGGTGCCGGCATGGCTGACGCTGCTGCTGGCTGTGGCGTGCGGGCTGATTGCCGCCAACATCTACTATGCGCAGCCGCTGGTGGGGCCGATCAGCCGCGACCTCGGGCTGTCGCCGACCGCCGCAGGGCTGGTCGTGACCATGACGCAGATCGGCTATGGCGCGGGGCTGCTGCTGATCGTGCCGCTCGGCGATCTGGTCGAAAACCGGCGGCTGGTGCTGGTTCTGCTGGCCATTGCGGCGACGGCGTTGTTCGGCGCGGCAATATCGGGGCAGTCGCTGCCGTTCCTGACGGCCTGCCTGTTCATCGGCATCGGCAGCGTCGCGATCCAGATCCTGGTGCCGTATGCCGCCCACATGGCGCCGGAGGCGGTGCGCGGGCGCGTCGTCGGCAACGTGATGAGCGGGCTGATGTTCGGCATCATGCTCTCGCGGCCGGTCTCCAGCGGGCTGGCGGAAATTTCCGGCTGGCACACCGTGTTCTACCTGTCTTCGGCGGCGATGGTGGTGGTGGCCTGCGTGCTGGGGCGGCTGCTGCCAGCCCGCGCGCCCGCGCCGGGGCTCCGCTACGCCCGGCTGCTGACCTCGATGGGCCGGCTGGTGCTGACAACGCCGGTGCTGCGGCGGCGGGCGCTGTATCACGCGGGGCTGTTCGCGGCGTTCAGCCTGTTCTGGACGACGGTGCCGCTGCTGCTGGCGGGGCCGGAGTTCGGCTTCTCCCAAGGCGGCATCGCGCTGTTCGCGCTGGCGGGCGCCGCCGGCGCGATCGCGGCGCCGATTGCCGGCCGGATCGCCGACCGGGGCTGGACGAAGCCCGCGACGGCGCTGTCGATGCTGGCAGTCGCGGTCGCGCTGCTGATGACGCACATCCTGCGCGACGGCTCGCGGAGCGAACTGGGCATCCTGGTCGCCGCCGCGATCCTGCTGGATTTCGGCATGTCCGCGAACCTGACGATAGGGCAGCGGGCGATTTTCGCGCTGGGCGCCGAGTTTCGCGGCCGGCTGAACGGGCTGTACATGGCCACGTTCTATGCCGGCGGCGCCATGGGGTCAGCACTCGGCGGCTGGGCCTATGCGCAGGGCGGCTGGGGGCTGGCGTGTTGGATCGGCTTGGCACTGCCCACCGCCGCGCTGGCGTATTTCGCCACGGAACGGCGCAGCTAAAACAGCCGGTCGAACCAACTGGAGGTTTTGCGGCTGATCGTGGGCGTGTCGCCATCGTCCGGCGGTTTGCCGAGGGCGGCGTTCTCGTGCAGGCGGGCGGCTTCCTGCGCGGGATCGACGACGACGCCGGGTTTCGGCGGCGTCTGCCAGAACAACAGCGTCTCGGTCAGCGTGCGATCACCGCTTTTCGCCGCGTCCGCGTCGATGCGCGCGCGAATGTCGGCCGGCGCCGGTTGGCCGGCGGCGGCGAGCAGAGCGTCCTGTCCGGGGCTGGTTGCCGGTGTGGCGGGCGTCGCGAGCGAGTCGCCGCCGGTCAGCGTGGCTTGCGCCGACTGCGAGGCGGTCTGCTCCTGCGGCCGGGGCGCACCGGGCTGCGGCGGGCGCAGCGAAAAATCCGGCGGCATCGACAGCGGCGCGCGCGTGGTGACGGTGAACTCGTCCGGCGCGTCGCGCGTCAGGCCGAAATTGCGCGTGAGGTTGTTGTCGCTGCCGCAGGCCGCCAGGGCGAGAACCGCGCCCATTGCCGCGACGCCGAGAGAGGAATTGCGTTTCATGACCCGCCTCCTACCGCCCTCAACCCGCGCCGGCAAGCCGGTCGTCCGGGCGGCGTGTCCGTAGCCCATCCAGTAGCAGCGCCGCCACGCCGCATACGATTGCCGCGTCCGCGACGTTGAACACATACCACGACCAGCCGAAGGCGTGGGCGTGAATGAAATCGACGACGGCGCCGTAACGCAGCCGGTCGATGACGTTGCCGACGGCGCCCCCGGCAATGGCGCCGATGGCGCCGGCCACGAGCGGGCGCTCCGCGCGTGTCAACCAGATGCCGAGCGCCACCACCACCAGCAGCGCGCCGACGCCCAGCGCGGGGGCACCATACGGGCCGAGCGAGTTCAGCAGGCCGAAGGTGACGCCGCGGTTCCACACCATGGTCAGGCTCAGCACCGGCAGCAGCACGAGCGTGCCGAGGCCTTCCAGGTCCAGCACGTTTAGCACCCAGTATTTGCTGCCCTGATCGGCCGCCAGCACCAAGGCGGCGGCAACGACGCCGATGGAAATGAGGGGGCGGTGGGTCATGGGCGTAAGCGGGGACGCGCGCTAAAGCCCCCTCCCCTTGTGGGAGGGGGTTGGGGGAGGGGTGGCGCCGAATGGAGTCCTTGCGGGAAGGACCCCTCTCCCCGGCCCTCTCCCACAAGGGGAGAGGGAGTAGAAAGCGCGTCGCTCACTCTGCCGCTTCTTTGCTGACCAGCCCGGAGTCGACGGCGCCGGAGCAACGCACACACAGCAGCGGATGCGCGTGGACAGTCCCAACCTCGGTCAGCACGCGCCAGCAGCGGGCGCATTTCGTCCCGGTGGCCCTGCCCACGTTGACCCCCGGCAGACTATGCCCGCCCTCGAACGAGACTGCGGAAACGATTGCGAGTTCTGCCCATTCGGCCTCCGAGAGAAGGCGTTGGTCGGGCGGCAGATCGAGATAGACGTGCATTTCCAGAGAGGAACCGATGCCGTCGCGTTTGCGAGCCTGCTCGGCCTCGAATGTGATGAGCCGACGGGTGGCGCGGATTTCCCGCCAGCGCATCGCCAGCGCATCGTCGCGCCATCGGTCCGGCGCTTCGGGGAAATCCTGCAAATGGACCGACGCCGCCTCGCCGAAGCGGGACATCCAGGCTTCCTCGGCCGTGAACACCAGGACCGGGGCGAGCCATGTGGTCAGGCTGCGGTGCAAATGGTCCAGCACGGTGCGGGCGGCGCGGCGGCGCAGGCTGTCCGGGCGGTCGCAGTAGATCGCATCCTTGCGCACGTCGAAATAGAACGCCGACAGGTCGGCGGCGCAGAATGTGTGGATGGCGGGATACACGCCGGTCCAGGCGTGGCTTTCGACCGCGCCGCGCACTTGCGCATCGAGTTCCCAGATGCGGTGCAGGATGAACCGCTCCAGCTCCGGCATTTCGGCTTCGGGCAGGATTTCGCGGGGCGAAAATCCGTCCAGGCTGCCGAGCAGCCAGCGCAGCGTGTTGCGCAGGCGGCGATACAGTTCGGCCGTCTGTTTCAGGATTTCCGGGCCGATCCGCTGATCCTCGGTGACATCGGTGTTCATCACCCACAGGCGCAGAATGTCGGCGCCGTACTGCTTTTCGATTTCCTGCGGGGCGACCGTGTTGCCCAAGGACTTGGACATTTTCCGGCCCACTTCGTCCATCGTGAAGCCGTGCGTCAGCACGGCCTTGAACGGCGCGCGGCCCCTGGTTCCGACGGATTCGAGCAAGGAGGAATGGAACCAGCCGCGATGCTGGTCGGAGCCTTCGAGGTAGAGGTCGGCAGGCCAGGGCATGCCGCGCCCTTCAAGAACGAAGGCGTGGGTCGAGCCGCTCTCGAACCACACGTCCACGATATCCATGACCTGTTCGTAGTCGTCGGGGTTTCTGTCGTTACCCAGGAAGCGCGAAGGCGGGGAAGAATACCAGGCGTCGGCGCCTTCTTGGGTGAACGCCTCGACCACGCGGGCCACAACGTCCGGGTCGCGGAGCGGTTCGCCCGAGGCGCGATGGACGAAGACGGGGATCGGCACGCCCCAGGCGCGCTGGCGGCTGATGCACCAGTCGGGCCGGCTGGCGACCATGCCGCCGATGCGGTTGCGGCCGGCGTCCGGGACGAAATCGGTGTCGGCGATTGCCTGGAGGGCGGCGGCGCGGATGTTCTCCGGCCCGTCCATGCGGATGAACCACTGGGGAGTCGCGCGAAAAATCAGCGGCGCTTTGGAGCGCCAGGAATGCGGGTAGGAATGGACCAGTTTGCCCCGCCCGAGGAGGCCGCCGGCGGCGTCGAGTGCGGCGCACATCGCGTCCGCGACCTTGTAGACATGCTGGCCGGCGAACAGCGGCACCCAGGCATTGTAGGTGCCATCCGGGCCGACCGTGTCGGGCACGTCCAGATTGTGGGCGCGGCCGGTAACAAAATCGTCCTCGCCGTGGCCGGGGGCGGTGTGAACGAGGCCGGTGCCTTGGTCGGTGGTCACGTAGTCGGCGGGCAGCAGCGGCACGTCGAACTCGTAGCCCTGGCCGCGCAGCGGGTGCGCGCAGACGATGGCGGCGAGGTCGGCGCCTTTGATGACCCGCAGGACGTGGTGGGTGGCAATGCCGGTGGCCTCGGCCACTTGGGGCAGCAACGCGAGCGCCGTGAGAACGACCTCGCCGGGCCGGGCGCGGCTGCCTTCGGCGGCGCTGTCCACGCGGACGATGGCGTAGTCGATCTCCGGGCCGTAGGCGATGGCGCGGTTGCCGGGCATCGTCCAGGGGGTCGTGGTCCAGATCACCACAGACGCGCCAGCCAGATCGCCTTCGCCGCGCAGGATGGGAAACCGCACGAAAATCGTCGTGCTGGTATGGTCGTGATATTCGATCTCGGCTTCGGCGAGCGCGGTCTTTTCCACCGGCGACCACATCACCGGGCGCAGGCCGCGATACAGGGCGCCGTTGAGCAAAAACTTGCCGATTTCGTTGGCGATGGACGCCTCGGACGGGAAATCCATCGTCGCGTAGCGGTGCGCCCAGTCGCCGAGGACGCCGAGGCGCTGGAATTCCTCCATTTGGACGGACAGCCATTTTTGCGCATAGGCGCGGCATTCGGCGCGGAATTGCAGGATCGGCACCGCGTCCTTGTCGCGGCCCGCCTTGCGGTATTCCTCCTCGATCTTCCATTCGATCGGCAGGCCGTGGCAGTCCCAGCCGGGGATGTAGTCGGCATCGTAGCCGGCCATTTGGTGGGCGCGGTTGACGACGTCCTTCAGGATCTTGTTCAGCGCGGTGCCGATATGAATGTTGCCGTTCGCGTAGGGCGGGCCGTCGTGCAGGATGAATTTCTCCCTGCCGCGCGAGTTGGTCCGAAGTTGGGTCCAAAGGTCCATCTTCTGCCAACGGGCAAGCAGCGTCGGCTCCTTCTTCGGCAGATCGCCCCGCATCGGGAAGGGCGTCGCCGGCAGGAACACGGTGTCCTTGTAGTCGGTCTTGTCGCTCATGTCGGTACTCGCGCGGCGCCCGTTGGAGCGCCGGAAAATGGGGCCGGACTATGATGAGGGCCACGCCGGAAGGTCAAGGTTGCCGCACGCGGGGCAGCCGACTAGACCAAGTGGACCGAGCCGAATGGAGGCGATGATGCGGACCGTCAATATGCACGAGGCCAAGACACATTTGTCGCGGCTGGTGGACCAGGCGGCGAAGGGCGAGCCGTTCGTGATCGCGCGAGCGGGCAAGCCGCTGGTGAAAGTCGTGGCGATCGAGGAGACGAAGCCGGTCGTCAAGCGAATCGGGTTCATGGCCGGCGAGGTCAAGATACCGGACGATTTCAAGGCGTTCGCGCGCGAAGAGATCGAGGAGATGTTCAACGGCAAACCCGAGTGAACCTGCTGCTCGACACGCATATGCTGATCTGGGCAGCGGGGGGCGCGGGTCTGCCGCCCGAAGCGACGCGATTGATCGAGGATCCGGCCAACGCCCTGTTCTTCAGTGTCGCCAGCATAGGGGAGACGGCCATCAAACACGCGCTGAAGCGGGCGGATTTTGCAACCAATCCGGTCGTGCTGCGGCGGCAATTGCTGGACAACGATTACGCCGAGCTGCCCATTCTTGGCCAGCACGCCCTCGCAGTAGCTGCTCTCCCGCTCATCCTTCGTGATCCGTTCGACCGGCTGTTGATCGCGCAGGCAATGGTCGAGGGTATCACGCTGCTGACCGTCGATCCGGTGCTCGCCCGCTATCAGGCGCCCGTGCGGTTGGTCTGATCCAGCAACCGCCGCGCCTCCCCCGCGTCCGCCGCAATCTGTGCGCGCAGTTCGTCGATGCCGGAAAAACGGCGTTCGCCGCGCAGGAAGGCGTGGAGTGCCACGGCGATCTCGGCGCCGTATAGATTGCCCTCGTAGTCGAAAATATTCACTTCCAGGCGGCTTTCCGGCCCGGCATTCACCGTTGGGCGGCGGCCGATGTTGGCGACGCCGTTGTGCGTCGAGCCGTCCGGCAGGCGGATCGTGACGGCATAGACGCCGCGCGCAGGTTCGAGATGGCGGCCGATGGGGACGTTGGCGGTCGGGAAGCCGATGGTGCGGCCGCGCTTGTCGCCGTGCGTGACGGGGCCGACGATGGCCCAGGGGCGGCCCAGCAGCGCGGTGGCGCGCTCCGGATAGCCGTCCTGCAACGCCCGGCGGATGCGGGTGGAGGAGATCGGGCCGCCGTCGTCGGACAGCACCGTCGCCGTGGTGATGCCGATGCCGAGCGTCTCGGCGCGGGCGGCCAGGAACGAAATATCGCCGCCGCGCCGGTGGCCGAAGGCGAAGTCCGGGCCGGTGACGAGGTGACGGGCGCCGAGGCCGGTGTGCAGCACGTCGGCGACGAAGGCTTCGGCCGTCATCAGGCTGAAGGCGGTGTCGAACGGCAGTTCGTACAACACTTCCACGCCGAGGGCGGCCAGTGCCGCCGCGCGTTCGGCGGACAGGGTGAGGCGGAACGACGGGTCGTCCGGGCGGAAATGCTCGCGGGGATGCGGCTCGAACGTCAGGACCGCGCTGGGAGCGTCGGGGCGGGCGCTGTGGGCAGTCCGCAGCATGTGGGCATGGCCGAGATGCACGCCGTCGAAATTGCCCAGCGCCACGCTGGCCCCGCGCGCCTCGGCGGGAAGGTCGCGCCAGTCGCGGAAGATGCGCAGCGTCTCGGCCATCTTGGTGTCTCCATGCGAGCGCGAGCGTTGTCCACAACCCTGTGTCCGCCGTCCAGCCCTCTTGCAACGCCGGGGGCGGCGGCGGAAAACGCGGGGGACATTGGGGGGCAAGGCCATGACCACGCACGCATCCGAGGCGGCGGCACTGTTTCTGGCGGCGCGCAAGGCGCCGGAGGCGCGGCTCACATCCTTGCCCGAGGGGCTGCGGCCGGCGGATCGGGCCGGCAGCTACGCGATCCAGGTGGTGGCGGCGGCGGGGGTGGAGATCGGCGGCTGGAAGGTGGGCTCGACGGGGCCTGATAAGCCACCGTTCTGCGCGCCGATGCCCGCGGCGGGGATTGTCGCAAGCCCGGCCACGGTCGGCACCGGGCTGCTGCGCGGCGTCGAGGCGGAGGTCGCATTTCGCATCGGCCACGATCTGCCGCCGCGCGCCACGCCCTACTCGCGCGACGAGGTGATCGCGGCGATGGCGACGGCGCATCCGGTGATCGAGATTCTGGAGTCCGCCTTCGCCGACCCCGACGTGATCGACTTCAACACCAACCTCGGCGACTCCATGCTGCACGGCGGCTTCGTGTTCGGGCCGGGGACGGCGGACTGGCACGGGTTCGACTTCCCCAAGCTGACCGTCACGCAGACGATCACGGGCCTGCAACCTCTCGTGCGCACCGGCAACCCGGCGGGCGACATGATCCGGCTGGTGGAGTGGCTGGCCAACGAGGGCAGCCACTGGGCGGGCGGGCTGAAGGCGGGGCAGTTCGTCACCTGCGGCTCCTGGACCGGCAAGACGAGTGCGCCGGCCGGGGCGACGGCCGTGGTCAGCTTCCCAGGGCTGGGCGACGCGCGCGTCACGTTCGGGGGCTGACGCGGGATGGAACTTGAGGGGCGGGTGGCGCTGGTCACGGGCGCCAGTCGCGGGATCGGGGCGGCGGCGGCGGTCGAACTGGCGCGGCGCGGGGCGCAGGTGGTGCTGATCGCCCGTACCGAGGGCGGGCTCGCCGAGACCGACGACGCGATCCAGGCGCTCGGCCGGCCGCCGGCGACGCTGCTGCCGCTCGACCTGCTGGACGGCGAGCAGGTGGACGCCGTGGGGCCGAGCATTTTCCAGCGGTTCCGCCGGCTGGACATTCTGGTCGGCAATGCGGGGGCGCTGGGCACGCTGACGCCGGTGCCGCACATCACGCCGAAGGACTGGGCGGAGGTGGTGGGAGTGAATATGAGCGCCGCATGGCGGCTGATACGAAGCTGCGCCCCGCCGTTGCTGGCGGCCGACGCGGGGCGGGCGGTGTTCGTGACCAGCCGCATCGTGAGCACGCCCGCCGCCTACTGGGGCGCCTACGGCGCCACCAAGGCTGGGCTGGAACATTTGATCCTGTCATGGGCGGAGGAGACGCGGACCTCCCGGCTGCGGATCAACCTGTACGATCCGGGCGTGGTGGCGACCAAGCTGCGCCGCGCCGCGATGCCGGGGGAAGATCAGGCCACATTGCGGACGCCCGCCGACGTGGCGCCGATGCTGGCCGATCTGTGCGGGCCGGCCGAGACGCGCCATGGCGAAGTGGTGCGTCACCCGAAGCGGTAGCCGGACACCGCCTTGCCCATCACCTTGTCCGAATAGACGTGGCGCCCGGCATCGGTGCCGGCGGCGCCGGCCACGACGTGTAGCGGCAGCAGATGGTCCGGTTCGGGGTGGCAGGCCAGCGCGAATGGTGCCGACTCCCATGCCGCCAGACGGGCGTTGCGGGTGGCGGGATCGGGCGCGGTGACGGAGTCCGTGAGCCAGGCATCGAAGCCGGCTGCCTTGCCGCCCGCATCGTCCGGGGTGAAGAAGGTCCGCAGATTGTGGAAGCTCATGCCGGAACCGACGATCAGCACGCCCTCGTCGCGCAGCGGTGCCAACGCCTGCCCCATGGCGATGTGGGCGGCGGCGTCCATGTCCTGCCGTAGCGACAGTTGGACGATGGGGATGTCCGCGTCGGGGAACAGCAGCATGAACGGGATGAACACGCCGTGGTCGAGGCCTCGGGAAAATTCCTCGTCCGACGGGATGCCCGCTTCGCCCAGCAAGGTCCGCACGCGCGCCGCCACGTCCGGCGCGCCCTTGGCCGGATAGGTCAGGCGGTAGGTGTGTTCCGGAAAGCCATGGTAGTCATACAGGAGCTTGTGGTCGGTCGCGGCGTGGACGGTCGGGCGCGGGGCGTCCCAGTGGCCGGAGATGACCAGGATGGCGCGCGGGCGCGGCGTGATGTCGGCGGCGGCGGTGCGCAGGAAGGCGGCCATCTTGTCCCAGGCGTCCGGCGGGAACGGCGGCGGGAAGGTCATGAAGAAGCACGGCCCGCCGCCGTGCGGGATGAACAGGCAGGGCATGCGTGCGGCGTCAGCCATGGCGTCCTCCGAGAGCGACGCAGCATATTTAGGCACCCGCAGCGATCTATGGAACCGATGAAATTCCGATAATAGCGATCATGCTGGACGATGGTTCAGGTCACGCGGCGGCCGTCAGCTCCACCGGGTAGGGCAGCGTGCCGGCCACCTGCAACTCCACCGTCGCTGGGCCGCGCAAAACGGCCAAAAATTCCGCGGGCACCACCGCCTCGCCGTTGGTCCAGCGGTGGCGTTCGGCCGCTTCGGCGGCGTGGAAGCCCGCCGTCAGTTCCGCCGCGTCCCAGCCGACCGACAGCCGCTCCCCGGCGCCCGTCAGCACGATGCGGCGCAGGGCGACGCCGAGGCGGCGCTGGTCCTGCGCCAGACCGGTCATCGCCGGGATGGCGCTGCGGGAGACGATGCGAAGGTCGGCGACCGGGCCGGTCAGGCGGAAGCGCCAGACATTGTTCGCGACGGACATGGCATCGAACCGCACGCCGTTGGCGCGCAGATGCAGGTCCGGATCGTCGGTCAGCGGCAAGCGATGCGGCCCGGCGCGGTCGTTCAGGGCGCGCCAGATGCGTTTGACGGTCGGGTGGTCGTGGAGCACCGGCGCGTACGGCGGGATGGGTGCCCGATGCAACCGGGTCGCGGCGTTGAGGAACAGCGGGCTGTTGTCGTCCTCGCGATAGGTTTCCGCCGCCGCCCCCTCGGCCAGCACGGCGTCGTGGGTGTCGGTTTCAAGATGGTAGTACTCGACCACACGAGCGCCTTCGACCCAGGCGATGGAGCGGTGATTGACCAGTTCCTCGACCGGGATCAGCACCCCTTCCAGAAACAGGCTGTGGCCGCGCGTGATGTACAGGTCGCGGTGCGGCACGCCGTCCGCCAGGGCGCCGCGCCGGACGACCACGGGCGTCGCGCGGTCGCGGTTGCGCGGCGTGACCAGCGTGCGGCCATGGCCGACCCAGCGCAGCGGACGGTGTGCGCCGGAGACCGTCGTGACCCGATCGCCCGGCCGCAGCGTCTCTACCTTCACCTCTCCGGCGGGTGTCAGGATATGGGTGCCGGCGAGGTAGCACACCGTTTCGAACTGCACGTCGCCGGTCGGGATCGTGCCGGCGTAGCCCAACAGTTCGATGCTGCTGTGCCCGGTCACGTCGATGAAAGTGCTGCCGCCCACGGTCGTGATGTCGCCCGGCAGCGTGGCGGCGCTCAGCGCGGCGCCGAAGCCCTGGAAGTCGAGGGTGAAAGCGATGGTGCTGCCGATGCCCTCCAGCGTGACGTTGCCGGAGTTCGGCCCATAGACCAGCGTGTCCGGGTCGGGCTGGAAATAGACCGTGTAGTTGCCCGTGCCGGCGATGAAGGTGTCGTTGGCGTCGAGGGTGAAGCCGGTGAACCCGGTCATGCTGTTGCCGGGCGAGCCGTCGATGCTCAGCGTGTTGGCAGCGGTGTCGATCGTGGCCCCGGCCGAATCGGACAGTTGCAGTTCCAGCGTGGAACTGCCGGTGCCGATAAACTGGTTGCCGGAAAACGCGAGGTTGCCGCCGGCGGCGCCGTCGAGCGGAAGATTGTAGCCGGACTGGGTCGCGACCACGATGCTGCCGACCTTCAGCGACAGGTCGAGGAAGTTGATGTCGGCGTGATTGGTGTCGCCGGCGATGGACTGGCCGACGTCGATGGTGTTGTCCGTGAAGGTCAGCAGGCCGGCGCCGAGCGCGCCATTGCTGCCGTTCTCGCCTGGGAGACCGTTGTTGTACTGCGTCAACGGGGTCGACATGGCGGTGCCGCCGCTGCCGCCGGAGCCGCCCGCGCCGCCGGCGCCGACATCGGCATATAGGCTCAAAAAGATCTCGGGTGCCGCGATGGTGTCGCCGGTCAACGTCGCGGTCGCGGCCCCGCCGGCACCGCCGTCGCCGCCATTGGCGCCGTTGGCGGTGTCGTAGGTGGTGTAGGGTTCGCTGAGGGAAGTCGAATAGACCGCCTCGCCACCGGCGCCGCCGCTGCCGCCATTGCCGCCGTTGCCGCCGTGCGCGAACAGGTCGATGTTCGCAGTGTAGTCGTCGGCCACCGACGAGTCGGCGAGCGTGGCCGTTGCCGCCCCGCCCTTG
>CAJCJG010000176.1 GCA_903970625.1 Solirubrobacterales bacterium 70-9
GCGCGCCTCGTCGTCGTCGGCCAGCAGGATTTTCACGCGAACATGGCAGCAAGGCACGGGCCAGCACATGCCTGTGTGCCGCACCGCCCAAACAATGGGCAGACGCCGCTTTCGGCGCCGGCTGAACCGACCGACGGGCCGCAAGCCGGCCGCCGGGTCATATGGCATGGAACCTGCCTACAGGCGTTTGTCCGAACATACGCATCGGAGCGCGTTGGAAAATCATGGAGGCTTTGCGCATGACGGAACTCGGGCCCATTTTCAATCCGCGCAACGCGGGCTTGGCACTTGCCGTCGCGGGGGCGTTGGCCGCAACCCCGGCGCTGGCGGCAACGCCGGACCTCGACCATGCCAAGGACGTCATCGCGGCGCACTCGGCCACCCCGGAATTCGTCCCGCCTGGCCCCGCCTTCAAAGCGAAGGACTGCGTGGCCGGCAAGAAGCTGATGTCGATTCCGACCTCCAGCGCGATCCCGTTCGTGGACGGCATCGAAAGCTCGATGGACACCGTCTCCAAGCAGGTCGGCATCGTGTTCCAGCAATGGAAGAACCAGGGCCGCCCGACACAGTGGATTCAGGGGATGGAATTCGCCGTCAACAACAAGTTCGACGGGATCGATTTGCAAGCTGGCATCATCCCCGGGGCACTGGCGCCGCAGGTGGCCGCCGCGACGAAGGCGGGCGTAAAAGTGTTCGCATCGCACTACGAGGACACGACGCAGCCGACCGACCCCGCCGTCGCGGTGACGCTGAAGCTGCCGTTCCATGAAGTGGGCGAGGTAATCGGCAACTGGATCACGCTCAAAACGGGCGGCCACGCCAACGTGCTGATCATCGGCTCGGACGACGTGCTGCCGACCAAGCCGTACGCAAAGGCGCTGGAAGACACGCTGGACAAGGTGTGCGGCCCCGGCTGCAAATACCGCTATGTCGGAGTGACTATCCCAGACTGGTCCACGAAGATACAGACCGTCGCGCAATCCTCGCTGATCGCGGATCCCACGATCAACTACATCGTGCCGACCTACGACAGCATGGCGCAGTTCGTCATCCCGGCGCTGACCATCACCGGCCACCGCAAGGACGTGAAAATCGCCACCTTCAACGGCACGCCGTTCATCATCGACATGGTGCGCAAGGGCGATGTGGAGATGGACGTGGGCGAGAGCCTCGGCTGGATCGCGCGGGCGACGCTGGACGGCTACATGCGCAATTTCTGCGGATTGCCCTCCGGCGAGTTGCTGAACGTGCCGCTGTATATCTTCGATTCCAGCAACGCCGCGAGTGCCGGCATTCCCGCGAACTTCGACCAGGGGTATGGCGACAAGCACATCGCCGGCTTCAACAAGTTGTGGGGTATGGAGTGACCGAGCAGCCGCCGCGCCGCTACCCGGGGGAAGCCCCGGCCATCGCGATAAGGCGGCTGTCCAAACGCTTCGGCACATCGACAGTGCTGAACGACGTGGCGCTGGAAGTGATGCCCGGCGAGGTGCATGGGCTGCTGGGGCAGAATGGCTCCGGCAAGTCCACGCTCATAAAAATCCTCGCGGGCTTTCACGAGCCGGAGCCGGGCGCGGAACTGCTGATGCACGGCGAGGGCGTGGACCTGCCGATCCCGCCCGGCGTCGCGCGCGGGCTGGGACTCGCCTTCGTGCATCAGCATCTCGGCCTCGTGCCGTCGCTGACGGTGCTGGAGAATCTTCTGATCGGCGACATCGCGACCGCAACGCGCTGGCGCATCGACTGGACACGGGAGGCGGCCCGCGCACGCCAGACCTTCGCCCGCTTCAACCTCGACATCGACCCGACCGCGCGCATCGGCGATCTGCCGCAAGTCACACGCGCGCTGGTCGCCATCGTGCGCGCGTTCGAGGATATTCGCACCCAGTCGCGCAACGGCCACGGCGTGCTGGTGCTGGACGAACCGACGCCGTTTCTGCCCAAAGTCGGCGTCGATCAGTTGTTCGCCTTGGTGCGCAGCATCGTCAAGGAAGGTGCCGCCGTCATTTTCGTCTCGCACGATATCGACGAAATCCGCGAAATCACCGACCGAGCCACGGTGCTGCGCGATGGCGTGGTGGCCGGCACGGTCGTCTCGCGGAAAGCGAGCGCGGACCAGTTCGTCGAACTGATCATCGGCAAGCGCGTCAGCCGCTACAAGACCGAGACGCGGGACATGTCGCAGACACCGATTGCCGTGGCCGTGGAGAACGTCACCGGCGAGATCGTGCGCGACGTGACGGTGCAGGTGCGGCGCGGCGAAATCCTCGGCCTGACCGGGCTGATCGGCTCCGGCTTCGACGAGTTGCCGTATCTGATCTACGGCGCCCGCCGCGCGAAACAGGGCAAAGTCACGCTCGACGGCCACAGCCACGATCTGCACCGCATGTCGCCACCGCTGGCGATGGCGGCGAAACTGGCGCTGCTGCCGTCCGACCGACTGGGGGCGGCCGGGGCCGGCGGCCTGTCGATTACCGAAAACATGTTGCTGCCGGTTTACAAGGATTTCCGTCGCTGGTTCGGGCTGGATTGGGGCGGCATGGCCGGCCGCGCCGCCGAGCTTGGCCGCGAATACGATGTGCGGCCCAACCGGCCTGATCTGGTGCTCAGTTCGCTCAGCGGCGGCAACGCGCAGAAAGTGCTGATGGCCAAGTGGCTGCAAACCTCGCCGTCGCTGCTGATGCTTGACGAGCCGACGCAGGGTGTGGATGTCGGCGCGCGCCAACAACTGTTCTCCGCCGTCGATCACGCGGCTGGCGCCGGCACGGCGGTGATGGTCGCGAGCACGGATTACGAGCAACTCGCGCAGATTTGCGACCGCGTGCTGGTGTTCGCGCGCGGCCGAATCGTCAATGTGCTGGAGGGAAGCGCCATCAGCAAAGACAGCATTGCCGAACTCTGCCTGCGCAGCATCGGTGCCACCGACTTCATTCGCAACGCGGAGGCCGTGCCGACATGACCCAGGCAGCCGAGCAAGTCGAAACCAAGGCACCCCGCCCGCCGGTGGCGGCGGCACCGAAATTCAACATCGCGCGGCTGGCCGAAGCGTTCGCCCTGCTGGCCGCCACTATCGGCCTCGGCGCACTGTTCGGCGTGCTGGTGCCGGGCATTTTCCTGTCGTGGAACAACATCTCCAGCATGCTCGGCTCGCAGGCAGTGCTGGTGGTGTTGAGTCTCGCCCTCATCATCCCGCTGACGGCGGGCGACTTCGATCTGTCGATAGCCAGCAACCTCACCTTGTCTTCGATGATCATCGCCGTGCTGAACGCCCAACTCGGCTGGTCGCTCGGCGCCTCCATCGCAGCGGCGATGCTGGCCGGCGTGGTCGTCGGCATCGTCAATGCCGGCTTCATCCTGTATTTCCGCATCCCGTCGCTGATCGTGACACTCGGCACCAGCACGTTCATCAGCGGACTGGTGCTGTGGATTTCCGACTCCAACACGATCAGCGGCATCGACACCGATCTGGTGCAATGGGTCGTCGTCAACCGCCTGTTCGGCATCCCGCTCGCGTTCTACTACGCGCTGATCCTGTGCGTGCTGATCTGGTATTTCCTCGGCTACACCACCGCCGGCCGCCGCCTGCTGTTCGTCGGGCGGAGCCGCGAGGTCTCGCGCCTATCGGGCATTCGCGTCGATCACATGCGCTTCTACTGCCTGCTCGCCTCCGGCATCATCAGTGCCGCGACCGGCGTGATGTACGCGGGCACCATCGGCGCGGCCGACCCGGTCTCCGGCACCACGCTGCTGTTACCGGCCTTCGCGGCGGCCTTCCTCGGCGCGACCAGCATCACCCCAGGCCGCTTCAACGCCTGGGGCACGCTGATTGCGGTGTATTTCCTCGTCATCGGCATCACCGGCCTGACGATGCTCGGCATCCAGACTTTTGTACAGAATCTGTTCTACGGCGGGGCGTTGGTGCTAGCCGTGGCGTTGTCGCAACTCGTCCGTAAGCGGCAGCCGCAAGACTTCACGTAGCTTCACGATGTCGGTCGAACACATGGGCCGGTTCGCTGAATTCGTTCGTCGCATGCGGCACCCGGTCGGCGGTCGCACGCGCAATGGCGGCAATCGTTGCATAGCGCTGCTTCTGTTCGTCCGACATGCAATCGGGGAGCGCAGGTATCGGTTCGTCCGGCATCGGCTTTCCTTTCGCATCTTTGCAACCAGTGACCCGTCATCCCGGCGAAGGCCGGGGTCCAGGCCCACGCGAAAGTCGGGGCGGGTTCGCCTGGAGTCCGGCCTTCGCCGGAATGACGGGTGAGTTCACGACACTTGCGGAAATTTTTCGCGCCACGGCGTCGCCTGTTCATAGGCGTAGGCCGCGCGTAACAATGTCGCCTCGCCGAACCACTGGCCGACAAGCTGGATGTTGGTCGGCATCCCGTCCGCATCGAAACCGCTGCATAGGCTGATCGCCGGGTGGCTGCTGATGTTGAAGGGCGTCATCGCCGTATCGCCGGTGTAGGCGGCGATGCCGCCCGCATCGGCGAATTTCGGCGCCACATGGAAGGCGCCGGGCGCCAGCAACAGATCGACCCCGCGCATCATCGCCGCGTTCGCGTCCGCAAGCACCCGCCGCTCCCGCAGCGCCGCCAGATAGTCGGACGCCTTCATGCTCAGGCCCGCCATCATCTTGTCGCGCAGCGCCTGCCCCATCTTGTCGGCGCTGGCGCGAAAATCGTGCTCGTGGATCGAATACGATTCCGACCAGTTGATGACGGAGGCGGCATCGCGATAGCGCAGCACCGGCGCCGGCAAATCCATCGGCACGATAGTGGCACCCGCGCGGGCAAACACGGCCGCGGCGGCGGCGAGGTTGGTCAGGATCGCCGGATCGGGATGCGCGCCGTTGCAGTCGAGGTCGACGACGAAACCGATTGTCAGCCCCTCGACACCGCCTTCGATGTTGGACAAGTAGTCGTCCGGCTCGCCCGCCGAGGTCGGGTCGCTCGCGTCGTGTCCCGCGATGGCCTGCAACACGGCCGCGCAATCCCAGACGTTCCAGCACAGCGGCCCGGCAGTGTCGAACGCCCAGCAATTCGGCAGGATGCCGTAGCGGCTGACCAGCCCGTAGGTCGGCTTCAAGCCCTGCAAGCCGCACGCGGCGGCCGGCAAGCGCACCGAGCCGCCGGTGTCGCTGCCCAGCGCGAAAAGCGCCGTCCGCGCCGGCACCGAGGCACCCGCACCGGTCGAGGAACCGCCGGTGATCCGCTCCACATTCCATGGGTTGCGCGCCGGCGGGAACGGCAGATCGTCGTAGAACGGCCCCATGCTGGTGCCGTATTCCCAGGTATTCAGCTTGCCCAGCAGGATCGCCCCGGCCTCGCGCAGCCGCGCCAGGATCGTGGCGTCGAAGGTGGGAACGTGCTCCATCAGCACGCGCGAATTGGCGCACGTTCGCACGCCGCGCGAAAAATAATTGTCCTTCACCGCGAACGGCAATCCGTGCAGGGGGCCGCGCCAGCCGCCTGCCGCGATCTCCGCCGCCGCCGCGTGCGCCGCCGCCCGCGCCGTGTCCGCAAGCACAAGGATGTAACTACGCACGGTCGAATCCACGTCGGCGATGCGCGCCAGATACGCCTCCGTCAACGCCACGGGCGACACCTGCCCCGTGCGCACCGCCTCGGACGCGGCGCGCATCGTCATCTGGGTGAGGTCGGTCATGCGCCGGTCAGACCGACGGGCCGCGCCGAATCTCCTCCGGAATCTTGCGCGGAATGAAGGCGCCGTCGGACAGATCGCCGTTGAACTGCCCGCCTTCCACCATGATCTTGCCGCGCAGCACCGTCATGCTCGGCCACACGGACACATCCCACCCGTCCCACGGCGAGTAATCGACGGCATGCAGCGCCGCGCCGTCGATCTTGTGCGCCAGCTTCGGGTCCAGCAACACGATGTCCGCGTCCGATCCCACCGCCAGCACGCCCTTGCGCGGATAAAGGCCCATGATCTTGGCGGCATTGGTCGAGACCAGGTCGACAAAATGCTCGATGCTGAAGCCGCGCTTTGTCACCATCTCGGTGTACATCAGCGACACGCGCGGCTCGACGCCGCTGTTGCCGCCGGTGGTGTCGTCGATGCGGTTGCCGATGAGCTTGATCTCCAGCGGGCAGCACACTTCGTCCGTGGCGACGCACTGGATGTTGCCGGACTCCATGCCGGCCCAAAGGGCCTTCTGATCCTCCGGATATTTCAACGACGGATAGGTGTGATAGATCTGGCCGTTCGGGCGCTTGTAGTCTTCGGCATTGAACAGCACGTACTGGTGCAGGGTTTCCGCGTAGATCGGAAAGCCTTCCTTGCGCGCCCGCGTCACCGCATCGACTCCGGTGCGGGCGCTAGTATGCACCATGTACATCGCCGCCCCCGGCACGTTCTTCGCCAGCCCGATCACACGATTGAACGACAATTCCTCCGACATCACCGTGTGCGCCTCGGCCAGATGCTCGAAGCCCACTTTGTCCTCGGCGATCAGCTTCTCGTACATATGCATGACAAGATCGTTGTCCTCGGCATGGATCAGCGCAAGGCCGCCTTCAGCCGACAGGATTTTCAGCACTTCCCAGATTTCGCCATAATGCGTCAGATGCGCCATGCGGCTCGGCGTGATGTCGGTGGTGAACATCTTGATCGTGGGGTAGCCCGCCTTCACCAACCCGGGAATTTCGGCCAGAATCTCCGGCCCCATCGGGCTTTCGACGGCGATGTGTAGCGTGTAGTCGCTGTAGCACTTGGTCTCGAACAGCTCCTGCCGCGTCTTCACCGCTTCCGTCAGCGTGGTGCCTGGCTTCCAGAACACGAAATCACACATCGTCGTCGTGCCGCCGAACAGGCTCGCCTTGCTGACGATGTTCGGCTGTTCGCTGCCGATCATCTTGCCGCCCGGCCCGGGCAAGAACAGCGCGCAATGCACATGCGGGTCGATGCCGCCTGGGATCACGAACTGGCCGCTCGCATCGACGACGCGGGTCGCGCCCACCGGCACCAGCGTGCCGGCGCCCCCGATCGCGACGATCGCATGGCCGGACACGGCGATATCCACGACGGCGGCCCCGCCCGGCAGGACGGCGGTGCCATTGGTAATCACGAGATCGAACATCGCAAAATCTCCAGTACTGTCAGGCAGGGGCGAGGGACCCAGCCGCACTCCACGCCAGCGGCGCGAAGTCGGCAAGCCGGGAAAAAATGTCGGCATCGTCGATGCCGCGCGTGATGAATACCAGCCGACTGCGGGTATCCGCGTCGGGCCATTGCTCCAGCCATTCCGGCCGATAGATCGTGTGCTGCACGGCATGAATGACCGCCACGCGATCCAGGCGATCGGCGAACTCGATCAAGCCCTTCACGCGCAACAGGTCGATGCCGCGCTCGGAGGCAAGGCGGCCCAGCGCCTTGGCAAACGCCAGCCGCGTCGGCGGCGCGGCCAACACCAGCGACAGCGTGCGGATCGCGTCCGTATGAGCAGCTTGCGGGATCACGGCCTGCGCAGACAGCCGCCGTCGCGCTGCTACCGCCGGCGCCTTCGCGAACAGCAATTCCGCCGGCGATGCCCCGGCATGCACGCGCTCCGCCCACCCGTTCAGCCCGTCCAGCACCTGCAACAGCGCATCGTCCGCCGCCGCCACATCGGTTTTCGAGATCAGAATCCGGTCGGCAACGGCCACCTGACTCACCGCTTCCGGATGGCGCTCCAGCGTCGTCCGCCCCGCCACGCTGTCCACCAGCGTCACCACCGCGTGGCACGTCGTCAGATGGCCGAGCATCGGATCGACGGCGAGCGTGTACAAAATCGGCGCCGGATCGGCGAGGCCGCTGGTCTCGATGACGATGCGGCGAAACTTGCCGATCTGGCCCCGCTCGCGCCGGCCGAGCAGATCGCGAATCGTCGTCACGATGTCCAACCGCCGCACGCAGCACAGGCAGCCGCTCGGCAGTTCGAACACCTGATCGGCGACGGTTTCCACCAGCAGATGGTCCAGCCCCATCTCGCCCGCTTCGTTGATGATCACGGCCGTGTCGGCCAGATCCGGCGAAGCCAGTGCCGCCCGCAACAATGTGGTTTTGCCGCTGCCGAGGAACCCGGTCAGCACCGTCACCGGAATCTTGTCGGCCGGGTCCATCTACGCGGCAATAGGCTCGGGCGGGGCCGCGCGATGGAATGAAGTTTCGCGTTGGAACGCCGCCCCCACGCTCAGGCACAGCGCGTCGTCGAACGGCTTGCCGACAATCTGCATCGCCAGCGGCAGTCCGGAACGCCCGATCCCGGTCGGCAGCATCAGCGCCGGCAGGCCGGTGTAGTCGAAGATCATGGTGTTGCGCGGCAGCACCAGTTGCAGCGGGTGCCGCATGCCGTTGACCTCTACCGTCATCGTGTCGAGGAACGCGGCCTCCGCCCCGATCCCCGGCGTGATCAGCACGTCAACGTCGGCCATCGCCGCCAGCACGCGCCGAATCACCAGGGGGCGACGGCGCAGCGCGCGCAGATAGGCGCTAGCGGAGAAGGTCAGCCCCTGCTCGATCCGCGCCCGGGCGCCGGCATCGAACTCGTCCATCCGGCCGAAATCCGGCTCCTGTAAGCTCGCGAGTTCGGCCATGGTGATCAGGTAGCCGTCGGCATGCGGTGTTTCGATATCGCCCAGATCGACATCGACCAGCGTGGCACCCAGCCTCTCGAACACGGTCAGCCCAGCGCGCCATGCCGCCAGCGCCGGCGCGTCCTGCATCTCCACGAACCAGCCGCCGGGCACGCCGACGCGCAAGCCTGCCATATCCGCGCGCGCCCGCGCCCCGTCGTACGCGCCGACGGACACCGGATCGTCGCCATCCGCGCCCGCGATCACCGGCATCACGGCGGCGAGATCGTCGGCCGAACGCGCCATCGGCCCGATATGGTCCAATGACCAGGAGAGCGGCGCCACGCCCGTGCGCGGCACCAGCCCGCGTGTGGGCTTCAACCCGGTGATACCGCACCACGCGGACGGCACGCGGATCGAACCGCCGGTGTCTGTCCCCAACGCAAGGGGAAGCAGGCGGGCCGCGAGCATCGCGCCTGATCCGGTCGAGGAACCGCCGGTCCAGCGCGCCCTGTTCCACGGGTTGCGCACCGCGCCATAGCGCGGATTGTGAGCCGAGCCGCAGGCATATTCGGTCGTGCCGAGCATCGCCACCGGGATGGCGCCCGCCGCCCGCAAACGCGACACCACGGCGGCATCCGCCGTCGCGATCCGCTCGTCCGTCAGGCGGGAGCCGCAGGTGACGCGTGTGTCCGCCACGTCGATGATGTCCTTGACGCCGAACGGAATCCCCTCCAGCGGCCGCGCCCGCCCAGCCCGAATGCGCCTGGTGCTGTCGCGCGCCATCGCATCGGCCCCGCCGATCTCCGTCAGCACCGCCTCGCGGCTCGGGTGGGTAGCGCGGCGGATCGCCAGAGCGTCCAGCACAGCGATCGGGTCGGTGGTGCCGGCGGCATATGCGGCGAGAAGGTCCACAACCCCAAACCCGTGCAACGGCCCGGTGGCCAGCGCCGTGGCAGGCATTGGCGTCGCTGCGGTGGCCTGCTTCGGGGCGGCAGCGCGAAAATCGCGCTCGGTCCAGCCGGGCTCCGGCGTCGCAGGCGAGTGTGCCGGCGGCAATTCGCTGCGGGCGTCGGTCGGCGCAGCCACCGTTCCGGCCAGGATGGTCGCACGCAGCACCTCGGCTGACACGGCTTGGTTCATCGACGGCTCCGGCGGATTGCGCCCGCACGTCCAGCAAGATCGATGCCACGCATGCACATGTCCGGACATAGGCAGTCGCCGACGGCGCGTCGGGCAACCGCCAAAAATGCGGTCGCCGCCTGCCGCTTATTTCGGCACGAAGCGAGGACCGCGACGCACCCTATCCTCGGGCCAATACGTCCATTCTATAGTTTTGCGTCCGGAGACGATTCTGCACCGCAAACGCGGGACGGCTGCGCGCAATGAACAACTCCGCCGCCGTATCACCGTCGCATGGTCCATCCGTCCGCCCAAGCCAGTTGACCAGAATGATAACGGTATCCTGGGTGGCACTCGCCTCTGCGCGTCGAGCCGTGGCAGCGATGTCGTGCGGATCCAGAAAATACAGGATTTCCGACAGCACCATCAGGTCGAACATTCCTGCCGGCCACTCGCCAGGAACAACAATCTTGGCGAACTCGACATTGGCACACTCGCCGCACGTCTGCCTCGCCCGGCTCAACGGCACCTCGTCGACATCGAGTGCCAGCAGATTTTCGCAGTGTGCGGCCAGCAGGCGCGTCAAAACGCCGATGGAACACCCAACCTCCAGACCGCTCCGAATTCTTCTGTCCGGAAGCAATCCGATCGTCGCAATGTATTTTTCCCGCTCGTAGTCGCTCGTGCGCATGCGCCAAGGGTCGCTTTCGCGACGATACATCGCCGCGAAATACTCCGGCGGGACAGATCGGCACGAATCAGATCGCATCGGCGAATATTTCCGCGTGCCGAGCAGGTTTTTTTGCCTCAAGAGCATACAACACGTCGGCAGCATTGCGGATTTCGACTTCCAGATCGCTCGCAGGAATTAGCCGCCGATGAAGAACTGCACTCCGTTCCTCAAGTTGCTGCCACGCCGCGCCAAAACTCGAAGCACCCAACGCTCGCCGCACGACATCCTCCGTCAGCCGCAGACTCCGCGTCAGATCGTCGATCTTTTCGGAGCATCTGATCCAATGTGCGCGCGCCATCCGGCGCAGCAACACCCGCCGCGCCGTATCAGCCGCAGGTTCCAGGCAGTCGTCCAGCCACGTATCTGCCTGCCGCATCCGCCGCCGCATTGTGTCGGCCATGCCACCCTTCGCGCGACCATGAATCCGCCCAGACACAGTCACCAGCGTTTGCGGGCAATGCCGAATTCTGGCATCGACCCGCTGCAATGCGCGGAAGAACGCACGATCTTCGCCGACAGGGATGTCGGGGATTCCCCCTGCCCGGCGAAACATGTCGGCAGTCACGGCGATGCTCGCGCCGGAATGTTGCACATGGCGCGGCCAAGGATCTGCCTTGTCGGGATCCAGCCTGCTGATAATTTCGTCCAGCATGCTCGCAAGAGTCTGCACACGTTCTTCATCTTCGATCAATTCGCGCGGCAGTTCCGCGGCGTCCTCGGCATTCATTTCCACGCGCCCGGCGACGGCGTCCGCTCCTTCGGCAATCGCCACGATGTTGTTCGAAAACCAATCCGGCGCAACGCGCGAATCCGCGTCGGTTGTCAGCAGGATGCCGCGTGGGCCGGCGTGCGTGGCCGCCTGCTCCATGGCGATCCGCCGGGCAAGCCCCGCCGACGCTCGTTCCGCCGGCAGATTGCATTCGTAGAGGTGCAGCGCGAATGGCATACGCTTGCTGGCATCTTTAACGATGGGCACTGTCGCATCGGTGCAATCGTTGAGCAGCAGCAACACCTCGAACGCGCGCGACTCGCGCTGACCCGCCAGGGCCTGGAGGCACGGCAGAATATGTCGTTCCTCATTCTTGACAGGGATGGCAACGACATGGCGGACGGTCGCGGTACGGAGTGAATTGAGGGAGGTCATGTCCAATGGAACCCGTTGCCAAACGTCTTTGAGTGTGTCTTCAAAGTAAGCAATGCGTCTGTGTCACTTGCAGTTCCAGCGAAACGCTCCGTTGCGAAATTCGTGAGCGCCGACTCACGGCTCGGTCAAAAAGACTTCCTCGGTCGCGTCGGCGATGGAGAGCAGATTGGCCGGCAGATGAAAGCCATTGGGATCGTCGGTGATCAGCCCGCCGATCTGCGACCGGTGTGCCGCGACGGCGCGGTGCTTGGCCGGCAGATGCCGCGCGACGTCAAGCCGAAACCCCCTGATCTCACCGTCCAGTTTCTCCTCGCGCGGCAGCGTCCAACCCCATACCGGATAGGCGACATGCCGCAATGCCGAGGCCCTTGCGACGGCCGCCGCAAGGTGATGTACGGCCAGGTGATCGCAGTGCGGGTCATGGCGCCAGGGCCCCGCGACCGCAGTGCAACCAGCTGCGCGGGCGAACCCCGATATGATCCTCACCGCATCCTCGAATGCCTGCCCCTCATTCGGCGCAGCCGTGTCCGGCAATCCGAGAAATGCGATGCGCTCCGCATCCAGGCCGAGCAACGCCACGGCCTGCCGCGCCTCCGCCTCGCGCGTCGCTTTCAGGCGCTCCGCTGGAAAGGCTTTCGACCCTGGATGCGAGCCGACGCCGTCGGTGGCAATCACCACCACCGGCTGCCGCCCACGCGCGCAGCATTCGGCAATCATCCCGCCGCAGCCGAGGCTTTCGTCGTCCGCATGTGGTGCGAGAACAATCACCGCGCCCGGGCCAATGATATCGTCGAGATCGCCCAGCGGCAGGGCGCGCATCGCGTCATGCGCCTCGCCGGCAGTCATAGAGAACTCGGCATCGCATGGCCCACGAAGTGCGCAGCCGCTTCGGCAAGCGCCTCGTCCATGGCCGGCTGACGAAGGTAGGTCGCAAGGTCGCGCATCTGGCGTTCGGCCGGGTTGCCCTCGACAAACGCGCTCAGCCCAAGCGAGCGTTGCACCAATTCCAGCATTGTGAGCCCCGCCATTTCCACTGCCCGGCGGGCCAGATTGACGTAGCCCGTCATCGCGGCAGCAGAGGCGTCTGTCGCCACCAAGCGCGCGCATTCCCGGCTCCACAGCCACGCCGTCTGCTCCGCGATCAGCGATTGCGCGATGCGTTCAGCTTGCCATGGCGCGCCGTCGCGACCGCGCGCACGCAATTGCTCGCGCAGCATCTCGCCCAGCGTGCCAATCCCGCCGGTCAGTGCTGCGAGGGTGCGCCATGCTCCTGCGGAGAATTCCGGTTCGCGCATATAATCTCCGGCTTGCCCGATCCAATCCTCGGCATCCGGGCGATAGCCGCGGAAGTCGATCCATCCCGCCTGCGTCGCACGCATCCCGAGCAAACGGCCCGGCATAGCGCCGGCGGACATATCGGGTGCAAGCGTGACCATCAGCATGCGTGCTTCGTCGGGGTGGCCGACGGTGATCACCGCACGGGTCGCGGCGACGGCAGCGGAGCAGTTGATCTTCTTGCCGCTCAAGGCTCCGTCCTGGAGATGGACACCCGGTGGCTCCTCGGTATTCCAGATGCCGAACAGATGTCCCAGAGCGGCATCGCCTGCGGCCCGCGCGAGTTGCGCGTCCGTGCCGTATCGCCAAATCAGCCATAGTGCGTTGACATGGCCTTCGATCAGCCTGCCGACGGCCAGATTGGCGCTACCGATCAGCCGCAGGAGATCGAATAGCTCCTGACCCAGGCCGAGGCCGCCGACACGGCAGGGCAATGTTGCTACCAGCACGCCGCACCGGCGCAGTGCCTCCATGTCGTCCCACGGAAAACCGGCGTTTCTGTCGAGCGACGCCGCATTGCGGCGCATGTCCGGCAGCAATGCAGCCACGTCGGCGAACAATCGCTGCACATCGCCCATTCTCAAACACTCGCGACAATCGCACGCGCGTCGGACAGGCTTAGGCGGTTTCGCATCGGCTCGATCAGCCGCGCCGTCGCCGTCTCGTGGCCACAGGCGATGACGCCCGCCACCATTCCGTCGTTCACCTGAAACGCAACAAAATCCTGCGCTGCGGGATTGCCGTCGATGTGCAGTTCGTCCCACCGGTCGGCGTGGCCGAGATACTCGAATCGCTTGCCATAGTGATACGTCCAAAAGAACGGAACGCCGTCGTAGTGCGCCGTTCTGCCCATCATGCCCTGCACCGCGACGCGGGCCTGCTGCTGGGCGACGCGCCAGTGTTCGATTCGCACGGCCTGGCCGTTCAGCGGGAACCGCGTGCAATCGCCCGCGACGAACAGCGCATCGGCCGCGCGCATCCCGGAATCGACGATGATGCCGCCGTCATCGGCCTTTTCGACGCCCTCGACTCCATCGGTGGCGGGCCGCACGCCGGTTCCGACGATCACGCTCGCCGCATCCAGCCTGGTGCCGTCGTTCAGGACAACCTGCCGAACACGACCGTCGCCTTCCAGCCGCACGATCTCGGTCCCAAGGTGGAAGCTCACCCCATTGGCTTCGTGTAGTTGCCGAAACATCGTCCCGAGGCGCTCGCCGAATTGGCGGGCGAACGGCACCTTGTCCGGCCCGACGACGACGACATTGACTCCTCGCTTGCGCAGTGCAGATGCGGCTTCAAGGCCGATGAAGCTGCTTCCCATGATGACGGCGCTGCCACCTTTACGGGTCTCCGCCAGGATTGCCGCAGCATCGGACAGGTTGCGCAACGTGCGAACGCCCTGCAAATCGATGCCCGGCAGGACCGGCCGCTTGGCCAGTCCGCCCGTGGCCAGCAACGCCGTGTCGTACGTGGTGGTAGAGCTATCTGCGAACGAGATGGTTCGCGTGCGGGCATCCACCCGGGTCACGGTCGCGTCGATCTGCTCCACGTCCATGGCATCCCAGTCGTTTTTATCGCGCAAGGGCGGCACATCGGCTGCCGCCATTTCTCCGCCGACGACGAACTTGCTGAGCGCAGTGCGATCGTACGGCTGTAAAGCTTCGTCGCCGATCAGAAGCACCCGGCCGTCGAAACCCTGGTCCCGCAGGGCCGATGCGGCGGCTGCACCCGCCGCGCCGCTGCCGATGATCGCCGCGATCCGCTCATTGCGGCGCCGCGCCGGCACAGGTGCAGTGAATGGCTCTGGCGAAATGACGACCCGGTCGCCGTCGATACGGACTTCGTAGCGCGTCAGGGCGTACAGCGACGGCGGTTCCACCAGCGCACCATCCTGGATGGCGAATGTCGCCTTGTGCCAGGGGCAGATCAGCCGCCCGTTGCAGATCGCCCCGTCTTCCAGTGGCGCGCCGGCATGTGGGCATTCCCCTGCGAATGCGCGCACAACCTCGCCGTGCCTGATCAGCACGACCGGCGAAGACCCAAGCATCACCTTGGTGATCTTGCCTTCCGCCAGCTCCGAGAGACCGACTGTCGCTTGCATGACGGGCAAATGCAGCAGCATCGGCGGAGTTCCGCCGGGGCCTCAATGTCCTGCGGCTTGCGCACCCTTGGGCGCCTTGCGCAGAAACAGCACCAGCGGCGCCACGCAAACGGAGATCACGGCAAGTACCTGGAAAATGTCGATATAGCTCAACATTGTGGCCTGAGTCTGCACCATCGCGCCCATGGCCGCGAGCCCGCGGCCGTGCAAATCGTCGTAGCGCGTGACGTGTTCGGCAAGGCGTTCGTGATGAAACTGCTCCCGCCATTGCAGCAGCGTGGTGGTGAACGAGACGCCGACGCTTCCGCCCAGATTGCGCATCAGGTTGATGATCGCCGAAGCCTCGTTGGTCTTGTCGGCCGGTATTCCGATGTAGGAAGCGGCGCTGATCGGGATGAATAGAAACGGCAGGGCCACCACCTGGAGGGCGCGCGCTTCGGCCAGAGAGCCGAACGAGATCGACAGGTCGAAGCCCGTCATGTGATAGAGCGAGAACGCCGTCATCAGGAGCGCCGGCAGCAGCAGCCATTTCGGCTGGATCTTGCTGCTGAGGATGCCGGCGACCGGCATCAGCACGATCGTCACGATGCCGCCGAGAGCCAGAGTGAGGCCCGCGTCGATGGCGTCGTAGCCGAGCAGCTCCTGCGTGAATTGCGGCAGCAACTGTGTTGTGCTGATCAGCATGAAGCCGATAATGAACATCACCGTGCAGGAAATGGCGAACGAGGGAATCGCGAGCAGGCGGACATTGACCACCGGCTGCCGGTTGTAGATTTCCCACACCACGAGGATCGCGAGCGCCGATACGCAAAGGATGGAGAGCGCAGCGATGAAGTGGGAGGAGAAGCCATCGTCCTGCTGAAACCGGTCCAGCACCACTTGCAGCGTCCCGAAGCCAAGGGCGACCAGAGCGAAGCCGACATAGTCGATGGAAAGGCCGCGCGACAGCAGCTTGCGGCGGTCGTCCTGCAACGCTTTCGGCTCATAGACGAACAGGTAGGTCAGCGTCAGCGACAACATCCCGAACGGCACGTTGATCAGAAACACCCAGTGCCAGGAATAGCTGTCCGTCAGCCAGCCGCCCAGCGCCGGCCCGATCGCGGGAGCGACCACGACAGTCAGGCCATACAGCGCGAAGGCCTGCGAGCGCATCGCCGGCGGAAAACTATCGGCGAAAATCGATTGCTCGGTGGGCGCAAGCCCGCCTCCGCCTATCCCCTGGATGACACGGAACACGATCATCATTGGCAGCGACGTCGCAAAGCCGCAGAACACCGAACTGACGGTGAAGATCCCAACGCAAATCATGTAAAACCGCTTGCGGCCGACGACGTTGGACAGCCAACCGCTGATCGGCAATACGATGGCGTTGGACACCAGATAGCTGGTTAGCACCCAGGTGCTTTCGTCCTGGCTCGCGGCCAGCCCCCCGGCGATGTGGCGCAGCGCGACGTTGGCGATGGTCGTGTCCAGCACTTCCATGAAGGTCGCGATGGAAACGATCACCGCGATCAGCCACGGGCTGTTCGGCCCGGCGGCCGAGCGCGGCAGATTGGCGTAAGCGCCGGACGCCACGCCTCACCGGACCTTGACGCGCGGCACGACGGACAGGCCGGGGGCGAGGTGCAAATCGTCGATGCGCAGGTCGTCGAACACGATCTTCACCGGCAGGCGCTGCATGACTTTCACATAGTTGCCGGTGGCGTTCTCGGCCGGCAGCACGCTGAAGGCGGAGCCGGTGCCGGTCTGGAAACTATCCACCTTGCCGTGAAAAATCTTGTCGGGATAAGCGTCGAGATCGATGTCCACCGGGTCGCCCGGCTTCATGTCGGCGAGTTGGGTTTCCTTGAAATTGGCCGTGACCCAGACTTGGCCGGGCACGACCGCGACCAGCGCCTGGCCGGGCGTGGCATAGGTGCCGACTTCGACGTTGCGCTTGGCGACGCGGCCGGCGATGGGTGCTGCGATGGTTGTGTAGGACAATTGCAACTCGGCGTTCGCCACGTCCACTTGCGCACCACGCACCTGGGCCTCCGCCGCCTTCACCTGCGCTGCCGCTGCATCCACCTGTGCTTGCGCGCCGGTGACGGCATGGCGGTTGGCGTCCAGCCGCGCTTGAGCGGTGCGGGCCTGCGCGGTGGCGCTGTCCACCTGTTGGCGTGTCGTCGCGCGCGGGTCGATGGCGCGTTGGCGGGCAAGATCCTGTTGCGCTTGCAGCAACTCCGCCTCGCCGACCCGGACCTGCGCCTGCGCCTGATCCGCGTTGGCCTGTTGCAGGGCCAGTTGCGCGCGCGCCTGAGTCAGTTGCGCCTCGGCATTGCCAAGGCTGGCGTTCGCCTGATCGAGTTTTTTCTGGAAGTCGCGCGGGTCGATCTGCATCAGCACTTGCCCGGCCGCGACCTGTTGGTTGTCGTCGAAAAGCACCTTGGTGATCTGGCCCGCGACTTGGGACGAGACGTTGGCGATGTGCGCGTCGATGAACGCATCGTCGGTGGTTTCGTAGTCACGGGTCGAAAGCCAGTAATACACCCCGCCACCGATCAACAGCACCAGTAGCAGACCGGCAATGATGAAAGGCAGCGCCCTCCGGAACGGAGATTTCGGTTTGGCCGGCTTCTCGTCGCCGCCTTCGTCTGGCTCGTTCTCCTTGTCCTTGTCGTCAGGCTTGTTATGCGCGCCGTCCTGAAACCCCTCGCGATAGCCATGCTTGAAAGCGCGCGTCTCGCTGAACAGACCGATGCCGGACGACATGGGTTGCGAGGCAGAGGCAACGGCGTCGCCTTGAATCGGGTGTCCGTCAGCCGCCATGCGGTTGGCCTCGCGTTCGCCTCATTGCGTCAGGCGTACGGGACCGCCGGGCCGCCGCACTCAAACCGAACGCGCGACGCCTTCGGCAGGTTCCCACCCGGCGGCAGCAATCGGCGGGCGCGGCACGATCACAAACGCCGGATCGCCACCGGGCGGCGGAACCGCAGCCCGGAATATGCCGTTGTCCGACACTCGAAGACTTCAAAAGGAGCTTGTAATGAGGACGCTTCCAGCAATCATCGGCGGTCTCGGTCTGACCATTGCTTTGGCGGGGCCAAGCTTCGCGCAACAGGTCGCGGCCACCACGGATCAGGCACCGGCGGTGACGAGCAACCAGACCGAGAGCGGCCCGAATGGCAGCCTGCAACGGTATCACGGCGCCTTCCGCGCCAGCAAACTGGTCGGCTCCAACGTGTATAACCAGTCCGGCCAAACCGTCGGCTCGGTGGACGATCTGCTGATCGGCGAGGACGGCAAGATCTCGCAGGCGGTGGTCTCGGTCGGCGGCTTCCTCGGCATCGGCGGCAAGTTGGTGGCGGTGCCGTTCAACGAATTCAAGTTCGTCGAAAGCCGCAAATCCACCACGGCGGATAGCGCCGTCGCCCCGATGGAACCGACAACCGCGACCGTGAACACGCCCCCCGCGAACGCCACGCTGCCCGCGAAAACCAGTGCGGCAGCGGCTGAGCCGGTCTATTTCAGCGTCGTGCTACCGAGCGCCACCAAGAGTTCCCTGAGCAGCGCGGCCGAATTCAAGTACGCCGGCTGAATCTGGGCGCGGGCACCGGCGCAGCGGGCGGCGCCGGTGCCCTTGTCTCGGACCAGCGGCGAAGAACAGGATGGCGATGCCCGACACCTCGGCCTACCGCGCCAAACGCGATTTCACGGTCACGTCCGAACCCAGCGGGGCGGCCGGTGGGGGCCGTGCCGGCCTGTTCGTCGTGCAGAAGCACGCGGCCAAGCGGGCGGGATTGCACTGGGATTTCCGGCTGGAGCATGGCGGCGTGCTGTGGAGCTGGGCGGTGCCGAAAGGCCCGTCGATGGACCCGGCGGACAAGCGGCTCGCGATCCATGTCGAGGATCATCCGGTCGATTACGCGGATTTCCAGGGCGCCATCCCGGCCGGCCAGTATGGCGGCGGCGAGGTCGAGACGTGGGATCGCGGCCAATGGCAGCCGCTCGGGGATCCGGACGAGGGGATGCGCAAGGGCGAAATCGCCTTCACGCTCGCCGGCCGGCGCCTGAACGGCCGCTTCACGCTCGTCCGCCTGCGCAACCGCGACACGCGCAAGGCCGAGGCTTGGTTCCTGATCAAAGGCCACGACGACGCGGCGCAGCCGGGTGCCACCGCCCCCGCGCTGGAAAAAACCGTCGCGTTGGCGGGCGGCCAGCCCACAGCCGGCGCCGTGCGCGGCGCCATCCCGGCCGCTCAGGCGCCGCAACTCTGCGACACGGCGACAGCGCCGCCGGACGGCGACGGCTGGATCAGCGAAATCAAATTCGACGGTTATCGCCTGCTGGCCCGGATCGCGGACGGCCGCGTGCGGCTGATCACGCGCAACGGCCACGACTGGGCGGACCGGCTGCCGTCGGTGGCCAAAGCGTTCGCGCAGCTGGAGCTGGACTCCGCCGTGCTGGACGGCGAACTGGTGGCCTTGCGGCCGGACGGCACTACCAGTTTCCCCGATCTGCAAGCGGCCCTGTCGGACGGCCACGACGCAAAGCTGCACTTCTACGTGTTCGATCTGCTGGCCCTGAACGGCTGGGATTTGCGCCCGTGCCCGCTGCTGGAGCGCAAGCGCGTGCTGCAAGGGCTGGACCCGTGGCAGGGAGATCTGCGATTCAGCACCCATGTCGAGGGCCGACAGGCGGCGATGCAGCGCCATGCCTGCGAGATGAAGCTGGAAGGCATCGTCTGCAAGCGTGCGGACGCGCCCTATCGCGCGGGGCGCTGGCATGTCTGGGTGAAGGTGAAATGCCTCGGCCGCGAGGAATTCGTCGTGCTCGGCTGGACGCCGCCGTCCGGCCACCGCACCGGCTTTGGCGCGCTGCATCTCGGCTACTACGATCCGGCCGGCGGTCTGCACTACGCGGGCGGCGTCGGCAGTGGCTTCTCGGAACGCGACCTCGCCGACCTGCGCCAGCGCCTCGACGGCCTGAAAGCGCCGGCGCCCGACATGCAGATCGCCGGCGACCCGCCCGATGCCACGATAAGCTGGGTGCGGCCGGACCTGGTGGCGGAGGTCGAATTCACCGCATGGTCCGGCGCCGGGCGGCTGCGGCACGCCGTCTTTCTCGGCCTGCGGGAGGACAAGGCGGCCCGCGAGGTGGTGCGCGACGCGGCCGACCCGGATGCGGCGCGCAAGGCGGTGCCGGCGGCAGCCAGCCGCATCGTCGTCGCACGCGCGCCGAAGCGGGCGGCCACGAAAGTCGGCGGCGTGGAAGTGACTCACCCGGACCGCGAACTGTGGCCCGGCATCACCAAGCGCGATCTGGCCGACTATTGGCTGCGTGTCGCCGACGCGGCGCTGCCAGGTCTGGCGCATCGCCCGCTGTCCATCGTGCGCTGCCCGGACGGGATCGGAGCCGAGCATTTCTTCCAAAAGAACGGCCACGGCCATCTGCCGGTGCAGATTCGGGAAAACTCCGTCTCCGGCTCGCCGTATCTCGCCATCGACGATGCCGGCGGGCTGGTGGCGCTGGCGCAAATGTCGGCCATCGACCTGCATCCGTGGGGGGCGACCGAAGCCGATCCGCTATACCCGGACCGGCTGGTGTTCGACCTCGACCCCGGCGAGGACGTGGCCTTCGGCGCCGTCGTGGCCGCGGCGCGCGATGTGCGGGAGCGGTTGCAGCGCCTGGACCTGGCCTCGTTCTGCCGCACCAGCGGCGGCAAGGGGCTGCATGTCGTAGTCCCGCTCGTGCCGCGCGCGGACTGGGCGCAGGCCAAGGCGTTTTGCCACGCCTTCGCCGAGACGATGGCGCAGGAGGCGCCGGACAGATACGTGGCCCACGTCAAGATCGCGGACCGGCGCGGGCGCGTGCTGGTGGACTGGCTGCGCAACGGCCTGGGCGCCACGGCCGTCGCCTCGTTCTCGCCACGCTCGCGCCCCGGCGCCGGGGTCGCGACGCCGCTGGCATGGCGCGAGGTGACGGACCGGCTGGACCCCGCAAAATTCAACCTGCTGACGGTCCCCGGCCGCCTCGCCAAACTGAAGCAGGACCCGTGGGAGGGGTTTGCCGGCACCGCGCAATCGCTGCCCGATCTCGCGCCGCCGCCCGCCCCGGCCACGCCCCGCACCGGCGGCAGCATCGTCGTCGCCCGCAAGCCGAAACGCCGCTCGCCCTAAAAGGACACCGCCATGGCCGCCCTACATCCGATCTGGACCGGCCATCTCCGGCTGGCGCTCGTCTCCTGCCCCGTCGCGCTGTTCAGCGCCAATCACGACAGAGGTTCGCTCCATTTCAACCTGATCAACCCAAAAACCGGCAACCGCATCCGCATGGTGGCGCAAGATGCGGAGACCGAGACGGAAGTCTCCCGCCGCGATCTGGTGAAGGGCTACGAGTTCAAGAAGGACACGTATCTCATTTTGACCGACGAGGATTTCGAGAGCGCGCGCATCGACAGTTCCTCCACCATCAAAATCGAAAAATTCGTCGATGTCGCCTCGGTCGATCCGATCTATTTCGATTCGAGCTATTACCTCGCGCCGGACGGCGATGCCGGCCGCGACGTGTACGCCGTGCTGCGCGAGGCCATCGGCGGCACTGGCAAGATGGCGCTCGCCCGCGTGGTGATCGCGCGGCGCGAGCGGGCAATCGGCATCCTGCCGATGGGCAAGGGCCTTGTCGCGCACACGCTGCACGAGGAGCGCGACCTGAACGACGCCGACGCCCTGTTTGGCGACCTGCCGCGCGGCAAGCCCGACCCGGAGATGGTGCAACTCGCCACACAACTGATCGCGCGGCAGGCCGGCACCTACGATCCCGCCGACGTGGAAGACCGCTACGAAGCCCGGCTGCGCGCCGTCATCGACGCGAAGCTGAAGGGCGAAGGCGTCTCCGCCGACGACGAGCCGGACCCGGACGCCGCCACCGTCGTGGACCTGATGACCGCCCTCAAACGCAGCCTCGGCGAGACCGGCAAGCCGAAAACGGCGAAACCGGCAAAGTCGCCCGCAAAGCGATCGACCAAACGCTCCGCATAGGCGCGGTCGTGGCCAAGCCTGCATTCCCCCAGCTAAGGGGCTTGGTCGAGAAAAAACGCTCCACTTTCGTCATTCCGGCGAAAGCCGGAATCCAGGGGCCGCATGCTCCGATTTTCGCGCGGCCCTGGACCCCGGCTTTCGCCGGGATGACGAAATGAATCGGTTATTCCCAGACGAGCCTAACCGCCCCCGGCCGGCAACTCCGGCACGCCCAGCGACAGCATCAGCCGGTTGGCCCAGTTGAAGAACGCTGCACTATGGATCACGTCGGCGATCTGCAATTCGTCCAGCCCGGCGGCGCGCAGCGCCGCGACATGCTCGGCGCCGAACGCAACCGGCGTCGCCGACAGCGCCACGGAGGCCGCCACGATGGCGTTCCACCGCGCGCCCAGATCGGCGCCGACGCCGTCGGCCAGCAGCCGGTCCACATCCTCGGTCCGCTTGGAATGATGCGAGGCGAAGCGGGCGTGGACGGAGGCGCAGTAGATGCAGCCGTTGAAGCGGGAGGCCGCCGTCGCCGCCAGTTCCCGCTCGGCGCGCGGCAGGCCGCCGGCCGTGTTGTAAAAGATGTCCTTGTCGGTTCGGGTCCGCGCGCCAAGGATGTCGGGGTCGCGTGCCAGCAGCATGAAATACGGCGATTTCGCCCGCGCCGCATCGACCAGCCCGGCCCAGTGCCGGTCGGTCAACTCCTCCGCCGGCAGCGGCGCCAGCCACGGCAGCCAGTCCAGTTCCGCCCGCGTGAACGCATTGGGGTCCGTATGGCCGGGATAGGCCAATGTCGCCTCGGTCATCTCACGCCGCCTCCGCCAACGCGCGCAGCCCCACGACAACCCGGATCTGGAACGACAGGAACGAAACCAACTGCGACAGGGTCACGATGCCGGTCGTGGACCAGCCGGCATCCAGCAGCTTTTGCAAATCCGCCACCCCCACGTCGCGCGGATGGAACACCAGGGCGTGGGCATGCTCCAACCCCGCCGCCAGTTTCGCGGGCACACCGGGCGACGCGCGATAAAGCGGCCCCTCCACGTCCTCGGCGCTGAGCGGCCCTGCCGGAAAACGTCCGTACGGCCCGCGCGTCGCAGCCCGCACCGCCTCGGCCGCCATAATCTCCGCATCGTCGAGACCGGATGCATAGAACGCGGCGATCTCCGCCTCGCCATGCAGGCCCGCGACGAAGGCCGCGACCGCATTCCGCTCCGCAAGCGACACGTCGCCGGGATGCTCAGGTTGAAACAACGCCAGATAGCTGGCCTGCGCATTGTCCCGCGCCTGCGGCCGCTGCGCGCGGATCGCGTGCAGGGGCGAGCCGGCCGGCAGCCCCGCCAGCCGGTCGATGACGTCCTCCGTCAAGCCACCGCCTCCAGCACAACCTGCCGCTGCCAGCCGAAGGCCGGAGCCACCCGGTCGGCCATCAGTTCGATGGAGCGCAGGATGCAGGCATGCGGCGGGTCCATCGGATGCACCTGCGCCACGATGTCGGTCACGCGGTCCAGCGTCCTGTCGCGCGACAGCGATTCGATCACCTCGTCCGGCGTGCCGACATGGGCGTCGGACTTCGCCAGCATCTCGTCCAGGGTGTCGCCCGGCTTCAGCCCGGCGGCGGGCATCAGCGCCGCGAACCGCCGCAGGCCGAGCAAGGCCAGATGCCGCGCCTCCGCCCGGTCGTCGGCCACGAAAATGCTGCGCGAACCCAGAATGCGCGGCGCCCGCCCAGGCGGCAGCGCCGCCAAATAGGCGTCGATGATCGGATTTTGAATGTCGGCGAGCGTCGCGTGCGGCGCGTCCGCCGGCCTCGGCTGCACTCGCGACAGCATCAGGCCGTCGCCCGCCAGCCCCGCCCGCCGTCCGCCCTCGACCGAGAACGTCGCCTGCCACACCCGGTCCACCAACTGCGGCGCCGCCGGATAGATGCGGTTCGGCCCGTTGCGCAGCGCCTCGCCCCGCCACGCCGCCAGAATTTCCGCGAGCGACTGCGCATACACCGCCGACCGATTGGCGCTGTCCTGCCCGAACGAGGCGAACGCCGCCGGCGTGCCCCCGGTGCCGAACCCGATCTCCAGCCGCCCGCCGGACATCGCGTCCAGCACCGCCGCGTCCTCCGCCACCCGCAGCGCGTTCTCCAGCGGCAGGGTCACGACGCCGGTGCCGAGCCGGATCGTCGATGTCCGCGCCGCCGCCTGCGACAGGAACACGAACGGCGACGGCAACCCGCCCTCGGTTTCCACGAAATGGTGCTGCGCCACCCACGCGGACTCGAACCCGCATCGCTCCGCCCAGACGATCTGCTCCAGCCCCAGCCGGTAGCGTTGCGCCGGATCGGTCCGGTCGAGCAGTCGGGAGAAAAAGCCAAGCCGCCTGGGTCGCTTCGTCATCGCTCGATCCACCTTGTGCAGCGCAATATCGGACCAGTTTCGGCCGCCGGTCCATGCACATAAGTACGCAGCCGGACGAGGGAAGGGCACTGCGATTGCCCTCCCGCGAAGGCAGAGCACGTTCGCAGAGCCGGTATGCGCGGCACGCTCGTCCGCCGCAGTGATTTTCACTTGCCCATGTTAGTCCATTTTAATAACTAACGGGCGTGAACAACGCATCACCCCGCTCCCCGGCAGAGCAACTCTCCCGCTTTCTGGAAGACCTGATCCAGGCCCTGCTCGCACGAACGGGCTGGTTCCTCCCCATGTGGCTGATCGCACCGCTGCTGAAGGAGCTTCGGGGCATCGGCCAGGCGTTCGCGCTGCTCGCGGCCCACATCGCCGAGTGCCAGGCCGCAGCGGCAGCCGCAGCCGCAGCCGCAGAGCAGGCGCCGGCCCCCGCCGCCAGGCAAGCTGCCGCAACCTCCCGGTTGGGTGCCCAGGGATCGCGCGCGGCGCGCAAATCCGCTCCGGCAGTCCGGCAAGGGGCCGATGGTGCCCGCCGCCCCGGCCCCGCCGCACCCCAACGCAAGCTGCCCCCCGCGACCGGCCGCCGAAGCGGCAGACAAGTCGCCCGTCGCGCGCACGTCCCCGCAGCCTCGTTCCACGCCTCCGCCAGCGGTCAGACATTTTCCGGCCTGGGGAAAGCCGGCGCCTTGGCACGCCCTTATTGTTACATATTCGTAATATTTATCCGCAGTTTGCCTGCGCTGTCGCATGTCGGGGAATGCCTCTAAGGTCGCGAACGATCGCGGAGGGACCAGGTGCGGCTGATCGACTCTCATCGCAGCCCATTGGGGCCGGTGCGGGTGCTCGTGGCGAGTTCGCTGCTGTTTCCGCTGTTGCTGTTCGCGGTCGCGTCCTGGCTGAACTACCGGGCCGCGCTCGCGGACGCGACGCGGGAATTGCAACATAGCAGTGAGGTCGCCCGCGAGCATGCCGCCAAAGTGTTCGAGGGCCAAAGCCAGGTCGTCGATCGGGTCAACGATGCCGTCGCCGGCCTGGACGACGCGGCGATCCGTGCGTCGGAGTTGATGCTGCATCAAACCTTCGCGGGCATCGTCGCACGGCTGCTGCACATCCAAAGCGTGCTGCTGGCCAGCCGAGACGGGCATCCGCTGGTCAGCGCCGGCGTCTATCCGGTGCCGCGCGCGGTGGACCTGTCCAGGCGCGACTATTTCCGCGCCGTCATCGGCGGCTATGCTGGCACCTACATCAGCGGATTGCAGGTCGGCGACGTGAACCGGCAATTGTTCTTCGGCCTCGCGCGGCCCTGGACCGGCGCCGACGGGTCGCTGAAGGGCGTCATCGACGTCGCCGTGGCGCCGGCCTACTTCCAGGATTTCTACAAAATCCTGGTCGAGGAAGGCGGCGACGGGCCGGACGGCAAGGTTATGACGCTGGTCCGCGACGACGGGCAAATCCTGGTACGCTATCCGCCCGTCACCGGCCCGCCGCCGAAGGCCGCCCCCGACAGCCCGTTCTTCGCCGCCATCCGCGCCAACCCCGACGACGGCGTGTTCGACAGCCATTCCATCGTCGATGCCGACGCGCCCGCGCGGATTTTCGCCTACCGCAAGGTGCAGGGCTACCCGGTCTATATCGTCGCCGGCCGCAGCCGGTCCACGATCATCGCCGGCTGGCAACGGACCATGGCAAGCCACCTGATTTTCGGCGTGCCGGCCACCCTGGCGCTGTTCGCCGTCACCTGGACCGTGCTGGTCCGCACCCAGCGGGAGCAGGAGGCGCGGGTCAGGGCCGAACAGGAAATCGAACGGCGGCGGCAGGCGGAGGCCACCCTGCTGAAAGCCCAGCGGCTGGAAGCGGTCGGGCAGATGACGGGCGGCGTCGCCCACGATTTCAACAATCTGCTGATGGTCATTCTCGGCAGCGCCGAAATGGCGATGAAGCGCGCCGACGATCCGGCGCGGGTGCGGCGGCTGGTCGCGCAGATCATCGTGGCGGTCAAGCGCGGGTCGGAGATCACGCAGCAGCTTCTGGTGTTCTCCGGCCGGCAATCGTCGCGGCCCGAAATCCTCGACCTGAACCAACGGTTGCAGGATTTCAAGCCGCTGCTGGATCGCGCCGCGCGGGGCGCGATCCGGGTCGAACTCATCCTCGAATCCGGCCTGTACCCGGTGCGGCTGGACCCGGGACATTGCGAGGCGGCGATCCTCAATCTGGTCGGCAACGCCCGCGACGCGATGCCGGACGGCGGCACGATCCGCATTACCACCCGCAACGTGACCCTCGGCGCCGCCGAGCAAGGGGACTTGCCGGCCGGGCGCTACGTGCGGATCGCGGTGGCGGACAGCGGGACCGGCATGGCCCCGGAAACGGCGGCGAAAGCGTTCGAGCCGTTCTTCACCACCAAGGGCATCGGCAAGGGAACCGGGCTGGGGCTGAGCCAGGTGTTCGGCTTCGCCCGCCAGGCCGGCGGCGACCTGCGGATCGCAACGGCACTCGGGCGCGGCACCACCGTCGAGATCGTGCTGCCGGCAGCGGCGGCCGACCAGATCGCCGAACAGGCGGCGCAGCCCCCCTCGCCCGCGCCACGCCGGGCCGATGGCGAGGTGGTGCTGGTGGTGAAGGACGAGGCGGGCGTGCTGGGCGTCACCGTCGAGGGCCTGCACGATCTCGGCTACACCACGCTCACCGCCAAGGGCGCGCACGCGGCGCTCGACCTGCTGCGCGGGCCGGAGCGCGCGGACGTGATGCTGTCCGACGTCGTGATGCCGGACGGGATGACCGGATTTCAGCTCGCAGCCGAAGCCATGCGACTGCGTCCGGCGCTCAAGGTGCTGCTGACCTCGGGCGACAGCGCCGGCCTGGACAGCGAGGCATCGCAAGGGATTCCGATCCTGGCCAAACCCTATGGGTTGGAGACGCTCGCGGCCGTCTTGAGCGGGATTCTGAGGGGATAGCGCGGGCCGATAGCGGGCCGATCCGCGTCGGCGTGACCGTCGCCGGGACGTGATCGCGACGGGGGGCGACAGCGTGCCGCTCCGCACCAATCTGCATTGGCAGCGGTGCCCGATATCCGGCAGCCGCCTCACGGCCTGGGCGAGAAACATGGGCTTGGCTTGTCCAAGCGGGTCACGCCGCGATTCGCGCATCGATCTGCTGCGCGGCTTCGCATTGGCGATGATCTACATCGATCATGTGCCGGACAACCCGCTGACCAACTTCACGATGCGTAATTTCGGCTTCGCCGACGCGGCCGAACTGTTCGTGATTCTGGCGGGCGTCTCGACCATGATCGCGTATGGTCGTGCGTTCGAGCGCGACGGCGCGGCCTCCGGCCTGCGCCGGGTCGCGTTGCGATGCCTGCGGATCTACCTGGCGCAGGCGGGCCTGCTGCTGACGACGCTGGTCTTCCTGCATCTCTGGCGCCAACATTTCGGGCTGGAGGCGGCGGACCTGACGCCGTTCTTCGAGCAGCCCTGGCGGGCGCTGACGCACGCGCTGGCCTTGCAGGCGCTGCCGCCGAGCCTGAACATCCTGCCGCTGTATGTGCTGCTGCTCGCGCTGTTTCCGCTGATCTACGCCGGGGTCCGCTACGCGCCCTGGGTGGCGCTGCCGCTGTCGGGCGCGATCTGGGTCGGCGCGAATCTGGACCACACGCTGAACCTGACCAACTGGCTGGACGGGCAGGGCTGGTTCTTCAACCCGTTCGCGTGGCAGTTCCTGTTCGCCATCGGCGTCCACGGTTCGGTCGTCCTGCGCCGCAACGGCGGCCACCTGCCCCGGAGACGACTGTTGACGGTGGCGAGCTGGGCGTTTCTCGCCGCCTCGCTGGTGCTGGCCGCTCCCTGGACGATGTGGGGTCTGCCGGACCTGCGCCCGGTCGCCTTCGATCCGCCCGACAAGACGGCGCTGGCGCCGGTCCGGCTGCTGGACATCCTGGCGATCGTCTATCTGGCGCTGAGTTCGCCGTGGCTCGGCCGGGTGGCGTCGCGCAAATGGGCGGTGCCGCTGATCGTCTGCGGCAAGCATTCGCTGGAGGTGTTCACGCTGGCGACTGTGGTGGCACTCGTGTTCCGTCTGCTGTTCCACGATTTCGGCGCGATTTGGCAGCTTCAGGTGGCGGTCAACGTCGTCGGTCTGGGTGCGATGGTCGCGTTCGGGTTGCTGTTGGAGCGCAAATCGGCGCCACATGGCCATCCGATCGGGAAACATGTTGAAACCGGCGGCGCAACGTGACACCAGTATGCAAATGTATCAATTCGTTTCTCCGTTCCGGCTGTTGTTTGCCGGGCTTGTCGGCATGGCTTTGATGTCGGCCCCGGCACACGCCAAACCCGCCGCCCCGACCGGCCCGACGCTGCCGCATGTCGCCGGACGCATCGGGCACGCCGCCCCGCTGCGCATCGTGGCATTCGGCTCCTCCTCGACCGAGGGCGTGGGGGCCAGTTCGCCCGCCGCGACCTACCCGAGCCGGCTTCAGGTGTGGTTGCGCGGCGTGTTGCACGACCGGGTGGACGTGCTGAACGCCGGCATCGGCGGCGAGGATTCCGACGACATGGCACGTCGCATCCCTGGCGTGATCGCGCAGAAGCCTGACCTGATCATCTGGCAGACCGGCAGCAACGACCCGTTGCGCGACGTGCCGTTGCAACGGTTCGTGGACCGGACGCGGGACGGCATCCTGGCGATGCGGCGGGCGGGCATCGACGTGATGCTGATGGAGCCGCAGGATTGCGCCGTGCTGCGCGCGCATCCGGGCTCCTTGGCCTATCGCGACGCGGTGCGGCAGTTGGCGAGCGACATGGGCGTACCCCTGGTGCGGCGTTACGATCTCATGCACGCCTGGATCGCGGCCCGGCTGCTGACGCCGGCCGAACTGATGTCCGGCGACGGCCTGCACATGGGCGACGGCGGGTACGCGCTGCTGGCGGCCGATGTCGGCAAGGACATTCTGTCGCTGAGCGGTCTGCCGGCGCCGACGGCCGGCGACGCAGTGATGGCGGACGCCCCGAAATAGAGGCCGAGGTTGCGAGGCGTCCGCATCGTCCTAGACGTAGAGCATCAATAACGCGAGACCGATGCCCGCGCAGGCGGAGCCGGCCATCTTCAGCGGCGTGCGGCCGGTGGGCGGCCGGGACGTTGCGATGCGCCGCCGCAGATCGGCGGTGATCAAGTCCACCGGCGGCGCCTTGGGCTCGGGGGGCGCGGGAGGAACGGCGACGAAAGCCGCTTCGGCCGGAGTTTCCTCGGCCGCGCGCCTGCGCAAATGGCGCGGCACGATGCCGGAGAAACTGGCGAGCGCTGGAGTGGCGAGATTCTGGTCCATGGGGCTGCTCCCGCTGGCAGTCTGTTCCAAAACAACATCATTCCGATGATGAACGCGATAACCGTCCGTTCATTAAGGGAGTGTGAAGGAGCGAACGGATAAAAACGTGGATCTATCGTTAATCCATCGTTAAATGTGGCCCTCCACGGCATATTTTAATAAAAATCCCGCGAAATGCGCCGATTGTCGCATTTTTGGTCTTATCCCCCGCGCACCAGGCGTAGTTCGCGTACAATTCACATCTGTTAATAGATCGTATTTTTCGGAGCGCCGAGCTTGCCTGCAAAGCCGCTGCGCGAGTTACCGGGACCATGTCGCCCGAACGCTATGTCGGCGAGCGCCGACAACTCTGCCCACCCCATTGCGAGACCTGGTATCCCGTACGAGATTCGAACTCGTGTTACCGCCGTGAGAGGGCGGTGTCCTGGGCCTCTAGACGAACGGGACATTGGGCCGACGGCGTTCTAGGCCAGCGGCCGGGCGACTTCAAGCCGTCACCGCGCCAGCGCGATTTTCGCGATCACGCGGCCGTTGCGTGTCTCGATCACCACCACCCGGTCCGGCCCGCCGCCCTGCAACTGCACCGCCACGCGGTCCGCCGCCAACGACGCGCCCGCGATTCGTGTGCCGGCCGGCTCGTCGGCCAGCACGGTCTGCACCATCGCGCCGCCCGCGCCGCCGCCCGACATGCGGGAGGCGATCGTCACCATGATCGTCGCCACGCCCGCCACGATCATCACTCCCATCACGATCACCGCCGCCTGCAAGGCTCGCATCGTCACTCCCCTCGTCGCCCGCTTCGGGCTACGCAGGGGCCATGTCCGACGAAACCGGCGGCGGCGCAACCGCCCACGCCATTCTCGCCCCGCCCGACGCGGCCGGCGCGCGCACCGACCGGTTCCTGGCTGGGGCCATCGGTGCGCTGTCGCGCTCGCGGCTCAAAACCCTGATCGAGGGGGGGCGCGTCACCCGCAACGGCGTCGCGATGCGCGAACCGGCGGAGCCGGTGCGGGCCGGCGACACCTATGTCGTCGCCCTGCCCGCCCCGGTCGCGGCCATTCCGCTCGGGGAGGCGATCCCGTTCCCGATTCTGTATGAGGATGCCGACCTGCTGGTGCTGGACAAGCCGCCCGGCCTGGTCGTGCATCCGGCCCCCGGCAACCAGGACGGTACGCTGGTCAACGCGTTGATCGCCCATTGCGGCGCCGATCTCGGTATCGGCGGCGAGCAGCGGCCGGGCATCGTACATCGGCTGGACAAGGACACGTCCGGAACGATGGTGGTCGCCAAGACCGATCAGGCGCTGGCCACCTTGTCCGCCGCCTTCGCCGCGCGCGACATCGACCGGGCCTATCTGGCGCTGGCGTGGGGCCTGCCCAACCCCGCAGCCGGCGACATCGCGGGCGCCATCGGCCGGGACCCGCGCGAGCGCAAGCGCATGGCCGTGGTCGCGCGGGGCGGCAAGCAGGCTTTGACGCATTACCGGACGCTGGCGCAGCGCGACGCGGCGGTTTCGCTCCTGGAATGTCGGCTTGCAACCGGCCGCACCCATCAAATCCGCGTGCATCTGGCGAGCCGTGCCCACCCGATCGTCGGCGACCCGGTGTATCTGCGCCGCGTCCCGGCCACCGCCCACGCCCTGCCCGACGCGCTGCGCCGGTTGCTGCTGGATTTTCCACGGCAGGCGTTGCACGCGGCAAGACTCGGCTTTCTCCACCCGCGCACCGGGCAGAAACTGTCGTTCGAAACGCCACCGCCGCCGGACATGCAGGCGCTTCTGGACCGCCTCGACATGGCCCGGAGTTAATCCCGACTTAATCGGTCCGGTTTATTGACGCGCTGGGGGAGGCGGCGTATAACCGATTTAACGATTGGTGAGCGCCGAGTGCCGCTCGCCTGGACCGGCCGCTGGTCGGCTGCCTCGACGTGTGGGGCCACCTGCGGAGCTTCAAGGTTCAAAACACGTACTCGCGGCGGCCCATTCGGGTCGCGTGATACATTCGGCCGGGCGCATGCGCCGCATAGGGCATGGCTTTCCCGGACTGACGCAAGGAGCCTGGCAATGGCCTCTACCGTCCTCAACATCGCCCCAGAGGGCAATCTGACGCGGTATCTGCAAGAGATCCGCAAATTCCCGATGCTCGCCCCCGAGGAGGAGCTGGAGCTGTCGCGCCGGTGGCGCGACCATCAGGACATGGACGCCGCCCACAAACTGGTCACGTCGCATCTTCGCCTCGTTGCCAAGATCGCCATGGGCTATCGCGGTTACGGCCTGCCAGTCGGCGAGCTGATCAGCGAAGGCAATGTCGGCATGATGCAGGCCGTAAAGCGGTTCGACCCGGATCGCGGGTTCCGGCTGGCCACCTACGCCATGTGGTGGATCCGCGCCGCGATCCAGGAATACATCCTGCACAGTTGGTCGCTCGTGAAGATGGGCACGACCGCCGCGCAGAAAAAGCTGTTCTTCAACCTGCGCCGGCTGAAGGGCCAGATGCAGGCCATCGAAGACGGCGACCTGCAACCGGAACAGGTGGCCAAGATCGCCCATGCGCTGGATGTGCCAGAGCAGGACGTGGTCAGCATGAACCGCCGCCTGTCGGCCCCCGACCATAGCCTGAACGCCCCAGTCCGCGCCGACAGCGAGGGCGAGTGGCAGGACTGGCTGGTGGACGAGTCCGACAGCCAGGAAACCGCGATTGCCGACCACGAGGAAATGAGCGGCCGCAAGGCGCTGCTGGCGAACGCGCTGAAGACGCTGAACGAGCGCGAGCGCCACATCCTGATCGAGCGGCGGCTGAAGGACGACCCGACGACGCTCGAAGATTTGTCGCAGCAATACAACATCTCGCGCGAGCGGGTCCGGCAGATCGAAGTGCGGGCGTTCGAGAAGCTGCAAAAGGCGATGCACACGCAGGTGGCCGAACGCCGCCGCGCGGTGCTGGCGGCCTGACGCCACCCCACGTCGCGGGCTGACCAAACGGGGCGGCTTCGGCCGCCCTTTTTTGTGCGCGCCGCACATCACGAACATTGTGCCCGGCAAGCGAGACGTTGGCGCGATTGCGCTGCCTCGTCCGCTCGACATCATCTCTCGTTTGCGATTATTTTTGCTTGGTCATTGCTCCGGAACAGGCCATGCGCGCGCGACAGTCATGTGGCGCCCACCTAACGCTGTTCATCGGCAAACACATTGCCGCAATTCTGGCGATTTGCACCGGCATTGCGCTGGCCCCGTTCCCGGCGCTGGCACAAGTCGACATTCCGTCAGCCATCGGCAAACACATTCGCGACCTCGGCGGCAAAGATCCACGCGCACGGCTGTCCGCAGCCATGGAACTTGGCAACAATGCCTCGGCCGATCCCAAATTCCGTACCGCCGCCGCCGTGGCCGTTCCCGCGCTGGTTCGCGCGCTCAAGGACCAGGACGCAACAGTCCGCCACTTTGCCGCGTTCGCCCTCGGCATTATCGACGCCCAGGAAGAGGTGACGGTCCCGGCGCTGATCGCAGCGTTGCACGATCCGGACAATTCCGTTCGCGAAGAAGCGGCAGATGCCCTGAGATCTGTCCACGCGGAACCCGCATTGTCGGTTCCCGCCCTCGCTGCCGCGTTGGCGGCCCAAGACGGCAATGGAAGAGCGACCGAGGCTCTGATCGCGTTCGGCAACGAGGCACGGGTTGCACTGCCGGCGCTGATCGATCTGTTGCAACATCAGGATAGCGGGGAGCGTTGGAAAGCCGCGCGGGTGATCGGCAGCATCGGCCCGGACGCACAGGCGGCCGTGGCCGCGCTGACGGTGGCGCTGAAAGACCCGGCCGAAGACGTTCGGCTGGAAGCGGCAGCGGCGCTCGCCGAGGTCGGAGCCAATCTGCCGCAGGCGTTGCAGGTCGCGTCGCGCCTGCTCGGAAACGAAGACCCGCATTTGCGCCGCCGCGCCGCCGGCGTGATCGGCATGTTCGGCGTCGCGGGCGAACCCGCCATCGCGGCGCTGACAGGGCGGCTGCGCGACGAGGATAGCCCCGTCAGATCGGTCGCCGCCCACGCGCTCGCCCAGATTGCCGAGGCGCTTCGCGACGGCCACCGCACCGACTCCGTCAAGGAGTTAGAGGACGCGCTGGCGAAGCTGGAGCAGAACGACGACAGCGAAGTACGGGTGAAGGCTGCGGCCGTGGATGAGGCGCTGGCGGAGTTGAAGGCGCCGCCGCCTGCGCAGCCGCAATAGAGCTAAGGATGATTTTGCGCCGAGGACGCAATGACCCGGCTGAAGCGTGTGTTGCTGCTGGCCAAACGCAAATTGGGCAAGCTGGCGCCGGTCGCGAAATGGATTGGCGGCCTGTCGGCGGCCATCGGTCTGGCAACTGCGGTGGCGCAGGGATATGCCGGGATCAATGACCGGGTCACACGCCACGCGACGGTCGCGGAGGCTGTCAAGGTTGCCGACCAGCGCCTGCGCGACCTGGAATACGACGCGGCGTGGCAGGCGAACGGCAAGGCGCTCGCGACGGACCCCAGCAATGCCGCCGCTCTCGCGCAGCAGACCATCATCGCGATGCGGTGGCTGGAGGACGCGCGGATCGGTTCTATGGCGGGCGCCAAAACGTTCGGCGACATCGCCGACCCGCTGGAAGATGTCCTGTCCCACCGCGCGACATCGGCGCGGGGACCGCATCTGGCGGACATCGAGGCCCATATCGGCTGGGCCAGATTCCTCAAAAGCCGCGACGGCGTGGCCAATCTTCGCATCCGCGAGGAATTCGACGCCGCCCTGGCCATCGACGGCGGCAACATGTACGCGCATGTCATGCGCGGGTTTTTTGCCGCCTGGAACGGCGCGCCGGTCGCCGAAATCCGCGCCGATTTCGACGCAGCACTGCAAAGCGGCGCCGACCCGGATTATTGCGATCGGATGATTCTCTCCGCTCTCACCAATTCCAGCGCGGAACCCTATGAATTCGCCGCGATCGAATACGCCAACAAAATCAGGCGACAGCAGAAGCCGGCCGGTGCGGACCTGCGGGAGCGCGTCTTGTGGGCTTACGAATACGGTCTCGGCGATACCGTCTACCTGCAAAAATTGGCCGCTGCCATGCCGCCGGACGAGCAGATCGCCACGCTCGACTGGCTGATGGCGGGCCAGAACGCGGCGCGGGCCGGCAACGACAGCGTGCTCCGCGCGTATTTCCTGGAAGCGGCCGGGCAGACGTCGCAGGCGCTTGCCATCTACCGGCAGGTTGCCGGGACAACCCCCGAGGTGAGCAGCCGCGCCATGGGTCTTGCGCGCTCCGGCATCCACCGGCTCGCTCGGTAGTGTCGCATCACAGGCCGGTGGTGCCACCCGGCGCGGAACCATCCCGATCGCCGGTGGCCGCCAGCCCCCATGCCTCCGCCAGCTTCGCCCGTTCGTCGCGCAGCCGCGCGATCTCGACGCTGGCCTGTGCGTCCAGCGCCACGCGGATCGCCACCGGGATAACCTGCGCCAGCAACCAGCCGGCCCCCTGCGCCGACCACGCCAGCGCCGGGACGGCCATGTCGGAGAGCAGGGACATGCACGCGCCCATGCTGTGGCCGCCCGTCCACAGCGCCAGCAGGGGCCGCAGCGACCCGGCCAGTCCGAACAGCAGAACGGCGCGCAACGTGGCCCTCCCCTCCCCGTCGTCGGTCAGATAGACGACGATGGCAGGCAGCAGCAGGACGGCGGCCATCAGCGCCGTCGGCGTCGCCAGCGCCGCCAGCGCGCCGCAGGCCAGCCCCTGCACCCAGCGACCGGAGCCACGCCGCGTCGCCACCGCCGCTGGCTTTTTCACCTCAGCAGCGCCGCCACGACGGCCACCACCAACGCGGTCAGGCCGATGACGCCGGCGGTTTCCTGCCCGAGCCGCAACGCCGTCTCCGCCCGCCCCTCGGCACCGTCGGCAAGGTGG
>CAJCJG010000177.1 GCA_903970625.1 Solirubrobacterales bacterium 70-9
GCAGCGCGCGCGCGGCGGCGAGGTCGGAGCAGCGGACGGCCGCGTCCAACGCCAGGATCTCGGCCGGAATGATGTCGGCGAGCGACACCATGCTGCCGTCCGAGTCGTGCGCGTAGCAGGCCAGCAGATGCTCGTCGCCGCTCGCCATCACCGCGACATCCGGGCGAGCCGCCTTGGACTGGCGGCGCAGCGCGTCGTAGCGGTTCACCTCCCAGCCGCCTTCCTTGATGCCGACCACGGTTTCGATGGCGAGCAGCTTGTTCAGCACGGCCGGGGTGTAAGCCATCCTGCCGGCGGCGAAGCTGCCCTGGAACAGAAAAAGCGGCATGCCGGGCACCGCCTCCGCGACGATGCGATGGTGCCGTTCGGCCATCTCCTCGTCCTGCGACAGCGCGAAAGCGTTGGGCAGGAACACCATGATCGCATCCGCGCCCGCCGCCCGCGCCTCGCGCGCCTCCTCGGCGGCCTCCAGGCTGCTTTCCTGATTGATGCCGGCGACGACGATGCGGGTGGCGCCGACGGTCGCCACCGTCACTTCGACGGCGCGGCGCTTCTCCGCCCGCGCGATGACGAAATTCTCGCCCGCGTGGCCGTTGCACAACACGCCCGCGATGCCCGGTTGCAGCACGCAATCCGACGTGTGGCGGGCATATGCCTCCCAATCGGCGGAAAAGTCCGCGCGCATCGGGAGGATCGTGCTCGGGTAGATGCCGAAGAAACGCTCGGGTCCGGCAGGGATCACGCGGCCTCCGCTTGGGACAGCAGGCGGTCGATGGGGAACAACGGCAACTCCGGCGCCATGCCAAGCACGGCTTGTGCCAGCAGCCGGCCGAAATACGGGCCGGACGTGTAGCCGGAATGCACGCTGCCGATCGTCCAGGCGCCCGGCACCCCCGGTACGGGCCCGATGGCCGGCAGCGCGTCCGCCGTCTCAGCCTCCAGTCCCAGCCAGCTTCGCACCACGCGCGCCGCCCGCAGCGCCGGAATGGTATGCGCGGCAAGGCGGACATTGCCCAGAAAACTCTCCGGCCGCACCGCAATCGGGCCGTGCTCCCGGTCGCCCATGCCCTGCCAGCCGCCGCCGATCAGCACGCTGCCGTTCTCGAACTGCTTGAGCGACAGCAGGCCGGAGGCCACACCCAGCACGCTCGCCATCACCGGATGCATCGGCTCGGTGACGACAAGCTGGTTGATCAGCGTCTTGATCGGCAGCCGCACGCCCAGCCACGCCGCCATCGGCTCCAGCCACACGCCGCCGGCCAGCACCACCTGTTTCGCCGCCACCGGCCCGACCGCCGTGCGCACCGTGAAGCCAGGGTCGATCCCGTCCACCGCGCAGCCCTCGCGCAGATCGACGCCGGCATTCAGCAGTGCGCCGCGAAAGGCTCGGCCGGTCAGGTAGGCGCTGGTAAAACCGTCGATCGGGCAGTGCCCCGCCAGCCGCACGGCCGGGTTCAGGCCCGGCTCGATCTCGCAGGCGCGCGAGGCGCCGATCAGTTCGATGGGCGCCCCGGCCGCGCCCCGGATGCGCGCGCGCTCCGTCAGCAGGCACTCCTCCTGCTCGGTGAACGCCACCGACAGGCCGGGCCGCGCGCGGGCCCGCACGTCCCCGCCGTCAAGCCACTCCGGCGTCCGCATCCACATCTCCCAGGCGCGCAGCGCGTAGGGGATCAGCGCGGCGCGGGTCATCTGCATCGTCAGCGTACCGGCATTGACGCCGGAAGCCTGACGGCACAGCGGCCCCCGCTCCAGCAGCACCACGCGCATGCCGCCGCGCGCGAGGAACAGCGCGGTCGCACACCCCATCACGCCGCCGCCCACCACCGCGCAGTCGAACAGCGCGCTCATATCGGCGCCGCCGCCGGGATCGGGATGTCCGCATAGGCGAAGTCGCCCAGCAACGCCTGCATCGGCACCGGCCGCAGCGGCAGGCGGGGCGTGAGGCACCCGACGGCCTCGCGTCCACTGACGAATGGCGCGAGAAGGCTGGCCGCGACCTCGGCGCACATGCGGCCCTGGCACGGCCCCATCCCGCAGCGGGTGAACTGCTTCAACTGGTTGATGTCGCGGGCACCGGCCTGCGCTGCCGCCGCGATGTCGGCGCGCGTCACCCCCTCGCAGCGGCAGACGACGCAATCGGCCGGGATGGCGGCGATCAGCAGGTCCGTCGCAGCGTCGAAACGGGCGGCCCACTCGCGCTTCGGGGCCCTCGGCGGGGTGGCGACGAGGCGGATGTGGCCGAGATCGTGGAGCGCCGCAAGGGCTGCGAAGTAGCCATCGCGCTGGGCCGCCGCCGCCGTGGCCGGTCCCGTGCAGTCGCCGGCCGCATACAGGCGTGCCACCGACGTACGCTGCCACTCGTCCAGGCTCGGCACCCAGCCGCCGCGCGACGGGGAAAATGTGTGCGCGGCGCGGAACAGCCGAAGGGCCTCGGTCGCCGGCACGAAGCCGTGGCCCACGCACACCGCGTCGCACGCAACCCGGCGCGAGTCACCGCCGCCGAGCGGCACCAGTTCGACTTCCGTCACGGCGTCCACGCCGAACGCCGCCGCGATACGCCATCCAGACCGCAGCGGCACGATGGCGGCCACCGTGCCGCCCAGTTTCTCGATCCTGGCGGCAATGGCACGCAATCGCGGCCCTGCGCCCGCCACCACGACGCGGCGGCCGGGCAGCACTTTGTCCTTCAACAGCTTGGCCGCGGCGGTCAGGCCCACGACCCCCGGCAGCGTCCAGCCGGTGAACGGAATCACCAGCTCATGCGCCCCGGCACAGACGATCAGGGCGCGTGCCTCGATCGTTTTGGTGTGAGTGTGCCGCATGAAGTCGATACGGAACGACTCCGGCGGGTCGCCCGGCGCCACCAGCGGGCCGCCGCCGAGGCCCCAGACGGCGACCTCCTCCAGCAGCACCGTGGCCGCGCCGAGGCGCGCCGATTCCTTCGCCGCCGCCGTGCCGGCGGGGCCGGCGCCCAGCACCGCGATGTCGAACGAGTCCATCCGCCAAACGCTAACGCCATTCCCCGTCGCGCGCCTACCCCTTCACCGCGCCCGCCGTCAGCGAGCGACCGATATGGCGGTAGGCGAACAGTCCCAGCAGCAGCGGCGGCAGCGTGCTCAGCATCATCACCGCCGCCGCCACGCCCCACCGCACCCCGCCGCCACTGGCGGAAAAGAAGAACGAGGCGCCGACCGTCACCGGCACGGCCGCGCGCGTCGTCAGAATCAGGCCGAACAAAAACTCGTTCCAGGCGTAGATGAACGCCAGCACCGTCGCGGACGCCAGCATCGGCCGCACCAGCGGCAGCACGATCCGCAGCAGAATCGCCCACGAGCCGGCGCCGTCGATGCGGGCCGCCTCGTCCAGTTCCGCCGGCACTTCGCGCACCGCATTGACCAGCAGAACCAGCACCAGCGGCAGATTCACCAGACACATGATCAGCGCCAGCCCGAGCCGCGTGTCGAGCAGCCCTGCCGCCTGGAACATCAAATAGATCGGGATGGCGAAGATGATCAGCGGAATGGCGCGCTGATTGACGACGGCGGGAAACAGCCACGCGAGCCCGACCCGGAACCGCACCATGCCGTACGCCGCCGGCAGCGCCAGCGCCAACGCGAACAGCGTGCCGAGCGCCGCTTCGATCAGGCTGTTGCTCAGGTAATGTACAATGTCGAAGCGGTCGGCCATCGCGAAGATACGAGTGTAGTTCGCCAGCGTCGGATGCTCGATCGTCAGCGACGGGTTCTCGGCAATTTCCGCGTCGCTTTTAAACGACGTGATCAGGGTGACGATCACCGGGGCGTTGAGCGCCGCGATGGCGATAGCAAGCACCACCCAACGCAGCGCCGCGACAATGCGCCTCACGCCGGCCGCTCCGACCAGCGCAGCACCAACGTCAGCAGCGCGAACGCAACCGCCAGCAGAATCATCGAGGCGGCAACGGCGACGCCGATGTCGTTGCGGCGGAAGAAAGCCTCGTAGATGTAGATGCTGATCGTCGTCGTGCTGCCGCCGGCCCCGGCGCCGGTCAGCGTGTACACGTTGTCGAACACGCGAAAACTGTCGATGAAGCGGATGAATCCGACCGCCAGCAGCGCCGGCCGCATCAGCGGCAATTCGATCAAGCGCAGCATCTGCCACGGCCCCGGCCCGTCCAGCGCCGCCGCCTCCCGCACTTCGGTCGGGATCGACTGATAAGCGGTGTAGAGAATCAGCAGCGCGAACGGCGTCCATTGCAGCGTCTCGATCGTCGCGAGCGTCCAGAACGCGCTGTCCGGCCCGAGGAAGGAGGGGCTGTCGCCCGTCAGCAGGACGAAATAATACGGCACGGCGCCGACGAATTCGTGCAGCACAAGGCGGTACATCAGCCCGACCAGGGCCGGTGCCACCATCGTCGGCAACAGCAGCGGCGCCATCAGCCACGGAAAGCGCGCGAGCAGCGGTGCCAGAAAAATCGCCAGCGCCAGCGCCAGCAAAATCTCGGCGGCGGTGACGAGCAGGGCAAACCGCAGCGAGAACAGCATCGCGCCCCAAAACTCCCCGTCCCGCAGCACGATGGCAAAATTTTGCAGGCCGACGATGCGCGGCGCGCGCAGCGTCTCGAACGACACGCGCGAAATGGCGTAGATGCAATCGACCGCGAACGGCAGCGCCAGCATCAGCAGCAGAAACGCCGTCAGCGGCGCAATCATCACCCACCCGTCGGCGCGGGCGGTCATGGGGCGCGCCTGCTTCCACCTCTCCCCTTGTGGGAGAGGGCCGGAGTGAGGGGTCGCGCACGCCAGGACTCCATGCGGCGCAACCCCTCCCCCAAACCCTCCCACAAGGGGAGGGGGGCAAACAACATCACGCTACTTCTTCAGCAACGCCGCCATCCCGGTGGCCGTCGCTTTCAGCGCCGCGTCCTCGGTTTCGGTGCCGGCCCAGTAGCCGGTGAACTCCTTGGCCTGCAACTCGTAGATTTGCAGCGCCTTGGCCGAGGTCGCGCCGTTCATCACGAACCCGTACTGCCCGGCGAAGGTGCCGAGCTTGACCAGATCGGGCCGATCCTTGGCCAGCGTCGCCACGATGTCCGGCTGCAACGCGGGCGAGCCGCCGGCCTTGGCGTAAATCGTCATCGCCTCCGGGCTGGCCAACCAATCCAGAAATTTTATCGCGCCCGCCTTGTGTTTCGAGGAGGCGTTCAGGCCCAGGCCCAACCCGTGGATGTGCGTGAAGCGCCCGTCCGGCCCAGCCGGCGGCGCCACGGTGCCGATCTTGCCGGCGACGGCCGGGGTTTTCTCCGCATTGTCCAGATCGCCGAACGCCGCGTTCCATTGCAACATCGTCGCCGCCTGACCGGAGCCGAACGCCGCGTTGGCCTCGGCATATTCGTAGGACAGCGAATCCTTTGGCGAGGTGCCGGCGTCGTACAGCTTCTTGTACAGTTCCAGCCCTGCGCGATAGCCCGGCCCATCGACGGTAATGGCACCGGACGTATCCTCCCAGTTGCCGCCATAGGAACGGGCCGTCGAGTGCCACACCATCATGTTGAACAGCAGGTTCTTCATTTGCAGCACGGTGCCGTAGCGCGTCGGGCTGTCGGGATTGATGCTTTTGGTGAAGAACAAGGCGGTCGCCGCGTAATCGTCCCAATTCCACTGGTCCGGGTCTTTCGGCACCAGCGCCTTGCCGAGTTTCGCCTGCGCGATCTCGGTGTATTTCGCCTTCCACGCAGGGTCCGACAGCAGTTTCGCGATCAGGTCGCTGCGGTAATACATGAAATGCAGCGACAGGTCGGTGGGCACCCCGTACTGCTTGCCCTCGAACTGCATCGTCTTCAGCACGCCGTCGCTGAACGCCGCGTGGGCGGAGGCGGGCAGGTCGATCGGCTCCATGAACGGCGCGTAGCGGCCGACGGCGTAGGTGGCGGTCAGATTCGCATCGAACTCGGCGGTGCCTGCGGCAAGGTCGGCCTGCAACTTGTCCCAGAAATTGTCGCGGCTGAAGAAGATCAGCTTCACCTTGTCGTCCGCCGCAACGGACGGCAGCTTATTGTAGTCTTCGACCGTGGCGCGCAACGCCACCTCCTCCGGCCCACCCGGCCAGCCCAGCACCGTCACATCCGCCCGCGCCCCGCCCGCACCCAGCGCCAGCAGCGCCGCCGCCAAAATGGTTTTCATTCGACCGCCCCTGTTGTCTCGCGCGCACCGCATGCGAGCGGCGTGCCTATCGCAACCGCGCAACCCCCTCCGCCGTCACATGCGCCCCCTGCCCCGCCACAATGGTCGCGACGAGACGCGGAACGCCAGCCTCGACCGCCACGAGCAGAACATCCGCCCGCTTGCCCTCCGCCAGCACCCCACGGTCGGACAGGCCGGCGGCGGCGGCCGGGTTCGCCGACACGAGCGCCCACGCCTCCGGCAAATCCATCTTGCCCCGCCCGGCCAGCACGAAAGGCGCGCGCGGCAAACACGGATAAAAATAGTCGCTGGTCAGCACGGTGCAGATGCCGGCTTCTGCCAGCGCCGCCGCCGAGGCCCAGCCCATGTGGCTGCCGCCGCGCACCACGTTCGGGCTACCCATCGCGACGAAATCACCGGCTGCGTGCGCGGCCCGCGCCACCTCCTCGCTCATCGGAAACTCGCTGATCCGCGCCCCCCGCGCGCGAAAATCGTCACGGGCCTGGACGGACTCGTCGTCGTGGCTGGCCATCGGAATGCCGGCGGTGCGCGCCGCCGCCGCCATGCGGTCCAGCGCCGGCCCCACCTCCGCCTCCCGCGCCGCCGCCCGCTCGCCGATTTCGCGCAAGGTTTCGACCGACACACCGGCGCGCGCGGCATACGCGGCGGCCTTGGCCGGGTTGTCGAGGCGGGGCAGGATCTCCGGCGTGTGGTCGTTGAACGCCAGCAGCCCGACGCGGCCGCCGCCGATATCGTCCAGCGCCACGTCAAGCGCGTCGAGATTGAACGCCTCCCACCGCAGATGTAGCCGCATGTCGCAGGTCCAGGTGCGGGAGAACAACGCGCCGGACAGCGCCCGCCACGCCTCCAGCCCGCGCAGGCCCGGTTCCCACGACAGCGTGACGCCGTGATAGGCAGTGGTGACGCCGTTGCCGAGCAACTGCGTTTGTGTTTCTGCCAGCGCGAGGTCGATGGGAAAATTGATCCCCGGGCGCGGCTGCATTTGCCGCTCGAACGCGTCGCCGTGCAGATCGACGATGCCGGGCAGCACCAGCAACCCGCTTGCATCGAACGTCAAAGCGTCGGAGGGCGCCGACACGTCGAACCCGGCGATTATGCCGTCCGCGAGCAAAATGTCGGCGCCCGCGAGAGCGCCGTCGGCCAACACCGTGCCGCCCACGATGCGCATGGGGCGGGTCATGGCTCGAACACCAGTTGCACGCGCGGTGTCGGAAACCGGCTGATGCCGTATTCCACGATAGACCCTCCTCGGTCGACATTGATGTTTTCCGCTATCAGCAGCGGCCGGTGGCGCGGCGTGCGCAACAAGGCCGCCTCGCGCGGGTGCGGCAGGCGCGCGGTGACGCGGCTCGACTGGCGCAGATAGTCGGCGATGCCGCAGCGGGCGAGCGCCGCCGTGATCGTCGGCGCCTCCCGCAAGGCAGCCAGGATGCCGGGCAGGCGGGAGAGCGGGAAATGGTGGCTGGTCAGGCTGACCGGCATGTCGTCGGCCAGCCCCAGCCGCTCCAGCCGCGCCACGCGGGCGCCGGGGCGCAGCCCCAGGCCGGCGGCGACCGGAGCGTCGGCGGCGATTTCCTTCAATTCCAGCACGCGCCCGCTCGGTTCCTTGTTGTTTCGGCGTATCCATTCCGAGAGGCGCGTGCGCGGCCCCACCTCGTAGTCGAAGGTCTCCTCGGCAACGAAGCTGCCGCGCCCTTGCTCCACCCGGATCAGACCGCGCCGCGACAAATCCTCCAGCGCGCGTCGGACGGTATGGCGGTTGACGGCGAAGCGCGCAGACAATTGCGCCTCGGTCGGCAGGCGGGCGCCGACGGGGTACGCGCCGGCGGCAATGTCGCGTTCCAGGGTCCGCACGATCTGGCGCCAGAGGGTGACGCCGTCTTCACGGGCAAGCTCCGCATCCTCGCTCGGCGTCATGCGGTCGTCCTGTCCCCCGACATGTCACGGCGTTGTCGATTGACCTTTAGACCAGCGGATGTCTAGCTGTCTAGACAACCGGATCACAACCGACGCGCATGAGCAAGACCGAGCGACAATTATGGATGGCGACACTGGCCCGGGCCGGGCGGGCGGAGATCGAGCGGTGTCTGGCGGACGCCCCCGCCCTGCCCACCCACAAGCGGCTGCGCGGGCCGGAGACAGGGTTGGTGATGGTGCGCGGTCGCGCGGGCGGCGGCGGGGCGGCGTTCAATTTCGGCGAGATGACCGTCACGCGCTGCACCGTGCGGGCGGGCGAGCGGATCGGGCATGCGTATATCGCAGGGCGCGATGCGGCGAAGGCGGAGCTGGCGGCTCGGCTGGATGCGGCGTTGCAAGATTCCGCCAGCGCCGACGCTTTCATGCGCGCGGTGATCGAGCCGCTGCAGGCGCTTGAAACCGAACGGCGCGCGGCACTGGCTGCTCGCGCCGCCGCCACGAAGGTCGATTTCTTCACCTTGGCGACGATGCGGTCATGAGCCTCGATCTGCCCGGCTTCGCCGACCCGGTGGCCGACGCGCACGCAACGTTCCGCGCCGTGCTGGACGCGCTGGCCCATCCGGGGCGGGTGCAGCTTGCCGGCACCGGCCTGCGACCACCGGCCCCGCTGATGCCGGCGACGGCGGCGCTGCTGCTGACGCTGGTGGACGTGGAAACGCCGCTCTGGCTCGCCCCGGATTTTTGGCCCGCCCGCGAGTGGATCGTGTTCCACACCGGCGCATCGCCGATCGACGATCCCGCCCGTGCCGCGTTCGCGGTGGCCGCGACTCTGTCGGATTTTGAAGGATTTTCGGCCGGGACCGACGAGGCGCCGGAAACGTCGGCGACGCCGATCGTTCAAATTGCCGGTTTTGGCGTCGGGCAGAGGCTGCGTCTGTCCGGGCCGGGCGTGCGCGGGTCCGCGACGCTGCACGCGGACGGCCTGCCGCCCGATTTCCCCGCCCTGTGGGCTGCCAACCACGCGCTGTATCCGCGTGGCGTGGACCTTGTGCTGGTCGCGGGGGAGGCGCTTGTCGCCCTGCCCCGCAGCGTGCGCGTGGAGCGCGCCTGATGGCATATGTCGCGGTCAAGGGCGGCGAGCGTGCCATCGACAACGCCCACGCGTGGCTGGCGGAAGCGCGGCGGGGCGACCCGGCGGTGGCGGACATCGGCACCGACCAAATCGCGCAGCAACTCGGCCGCGCTGTGGACCGGGCAATGGCGGAGGGGTCGCTGTACGACCGCGACCTCGCGGCGCTGGCGATCAAGCAGGCGCAGGGGGATTTGATCGAGGCGGCGTTCCTGCTACGCGCCTTCCGCACCACCCTGCCCCGCTTCGCGGCGTCTCTGCCGCTGGAGACCGGCGCGATACGCCCGCTGCGGCGGATTTCCGCCGTGTTCAAGGATCTGCCGGGCGGCCAAGTGCTCGGCCCGACGACCGACTACACGCACCGACTGCTGGATTTTTCGCTGACCGACGGGACGCCGCCGCCGGCCGCACCGCTGACCGCCGCCGAGCCGGAAGCGATGCCGCGCGTCCACGACATTCTCGGGCGCGAAGGACTGATCGAGCCGGACGCGCCGGACGGCGCCGAGCCGGGCGATCTGACGCGCGAGCCGCTGGCGTTCCCGGCCGGTCGCGACCTGCGCTTGCAGGCTTTGGCGCGCGGGGACGAGGGGTTCTTGCTGTCGCTCGGCTATTCCTCTCAACGCGGCTATGGCAACAACCATCCGTTCATCGGCGAAATCCGCATGGGCGAAGTCGCGGTCGAGATCGAGCCGCCGGAACTGGGGTTCGCCATCGAAATCGGCGATCTGGTGCTGACCGAATGCCAGATGGTCAACCAGTTCGGCGGCTCCAAAACCACCCCGGCCCAGTTCACGCGCGGCTACGGCCTCGCGTTCGGCCAGGGCGAGCGGCGAGCGATGGCCATGGCGCTCGTGGACCGCAGCCTGCGCGCGGCGGAACTCGGCGAGGACGCCACCGCTCCCGGCCAGAACGCGGAGTTCGTGCTCGGCCACTGCGACAACATCGAGGCGACTGGCTTCGTCGAGCATCTGAAACTGCCGCATTACGTCGATTTCCAGAGCGAGCTTGAGACGCTGCGGCGGATACGGGCGGAGTCCCTATGACCGAAGGCTACAATTTCGCGTACCTCGACGAGCAGACCAAACGGATGATCCGCCGTGCGCTGCTGAAGGCGGTCGCGATCCCCGGCCATCAGATCCCGTTCGGCAGCCGCGAGATGCCGCTGCCCTACGGCTGGGGCACCGGCGGCATCCAGGTGACGGCGGCGGTGCTCGGCGCCTCGGACGTGCTGAAGGTGATCGACCAGGGGGCGGACGACACCACCAACGCCGTCTCCATCCGCCGCTTCTTTGCCAAAACGGCGGGCGTGCGCACCACGACGCACACGGCGGAGGCCACCGTCATCCAGACCCGCCATCGTATCCCAGAACGGCAACTGCGCGACGATCAGATCATCGTCTATCAGGTGCCGATGCCGGAGCCGCTGGCCAAACTGGAACCGAGCCGGACGGAAACGAGGAAGATGCACGCTCTGGCAGACTATGGGGCCATGTATGTCAAACTCTACGAAGACATTACCCGCTTCGGCCATGTCTCGATCAGCTACGACTATCCGGTGATGGTCAACAACCGCCATCTGATGTCGCCAAGCCCGATTCCCGCCTTCGATAACCCGAAACTGCACATGAGCGCCGCCCTTCAACTGTTCGGCGCCGGCCGCGAGAAGCGGGTGTATGCGATCCCGCCATTGACACCTGTCAACAGCCTGGACTTCGAGGACCATCCGTTCCGCGCCACCCGCGCGCCCCATTCATGCGGCCTGTGCGGGTCTGACACCTCCTATTTGGATGAAGTGGTGACAGACGATCGCGGCGGGCGGCTGTTCTGCTGCTCGGACACGGATTACTGCGAGGGACGGCGGCAATCGGCGACGGCCGAATGAGAAACGCCCTTCTCTCCGCCGCCGATCTTTCTCTCCGCTTCGGCCCCGTCGTGGCATTGGACGGCGTGGGCGCCGAATTGTGGCCGGGCGAGGTACTCGCCATCGTGGGCGAGTCCGGCTCCGGCAAGACCACGTTGCTGAACGTGCTTTCCGGCCGCGCGCGGCCGGATGGCGGGGTGGTGTGGTATCGCGACCCGGACGGGCGGCTGCACGATGTCCACGCCATGCCGGAGCCGCGCCTGCGCGCGCTGCACCGCTCGGACTGGGGGTTTGTCCATCAGGACCCGCGCGCGACGCTGCGCCTGGGCGTGACGGCAGGCGGCAATGTCGGCGAGCGACTAATGGCGCAGGGCGCCCGCCACTACGGCCGCATCCGCGAGGAAGCCGCCGCATGGCTGGCACGAGTGGAAATCGACGAATCACGCCTCGACGACCTGCCCCGCACTTTTTCCGGCGGCATGCTGCAACGCCTGCAAATCGCCCGCACGCTGGTGACGCACCCAAGCCTCGTTTTCATGGACGAGCCGACCGGCGGCCTCGATGTCAGCGTGCAGGCGCGGCTGCTGGATCTGATCCGGGGGCTGGTGACGAGTCTGGGCATCGCAGTGGTGCTGGTCACGCATGACCTCGCCGTCGCACGGTTGCTGGCGCACCGGATAATGGTGATGCAGCGCGGCCGGGTGGTGGAGGCGGGGTTGACCGATCAGGTGCTGGACGACCCGCAGCATCCCTACACGCAGTTGCTGGTCAGTTCGGTGTTGGCGGCATGACCGTCATGCTCCGCACCGAAAATCTGGCCAAAACCTTCACCCTGCATCTGCAAGGCGGCCTGCGGCTGCCGGTGCTGCGGGACGTCGATTTAGAGGTGCATGCCGGCGAGTGCGTGGCGCTGGCGGGGCCGTCCGGGGCCGGGAAATCCACCTTGTTGCGGGCGCTGTATGGCAACTACCGCGCCGATGGCGGGCGCATCTGGGTGCGGCATGGGGGCGAAATGGTGGACCTCGCGGCTGCCCCGCCGCGCACGGTGCTGGATGTCCGGGCCAGGACGCTCGGCTATGTCAGCCAGTTTCTCCGCGTCGTCCCCCGCGTGCCGACGCTGCAAATCGTTGCCGAGGCGGCAGATGGGGCGGATGCGCGGGCACAAGACTTGCTGCACAGGCTGAACATCCCGACCCGCCTGCACGCTGTGCCGCCGGCCACCTTCTCCGGCGGCGAGCAGCAGCGGGTCAATCTGGCGCGGGGGTTCATCGCCGGCCACCCGATCCTGCTGCTGGACGAGCCGACCGCGAGCCTGGATGCGGCCAACGCGGAAATCGTGGTAGGTATGATTCGGGACGCGAAGGCGCGCGGCGCGGCGGTGGTCGGCATTTTTCATGACACCGAGGTGCGCGACGCGGTCGCCGACCGGCTGTACGAGGTGAGGCCGCAACAGGACGCCGCATGACCGAGTTTTGGCTGACCAACGCCGTGCTCATCCTGCCGGAGCAGGTGGTGCCCGGGAGCGTGCTGGTCCGGAATGGACTGATCGCCGACATCCAGCCCGGAGCCGCGACCGCCCGCGGCATCGACCTCGACGGCGACTACCTGATGCCGGGCGTGGTGGATGTGCATACCGACAATCTGGAACGGCAGGTGCAGCCGCGCGTGAATGCCCGCTGGCCGTCCCGCTCGGCCCTGCTGGCACACGACGCGCAATGCGCAGCGGCGGGCGTGACGACGGTGCTGGACGCGCTGTGCATGGGCGACCTCGGGTTCGACGAGGGGCGGCAGCGGACGGCGCGGGAGGGTGTGGCCGATCTGGACGCGCTGGCCGGCACCGGCCTGCTGAAAAGCGACCATTTCTTGCATCTGCGCTGCGAGATGCCGGCGGTCGATGTGGTGGACCTGATGGACGCGGTGGCAGACCACGCGCGCGTGCGCATGGTCAGCCTGATGGACCACTCGCCGGGCGTCGGCCAGTACGCCGATATCGAGCGGTTCCGGGCGGTGCGCCGCAAGGAGGGCGTGATGGCAGCGGCCATCGAGGCGCAGATTCTGCGACTGCTGGAACAACGCAGCCGCACGCGGGCACCGAACCGGCGGGCGCTGCTGGAGCGGGTGGCCGGCCTCGATGTGGCCGTTGCCAGCCACGACGACCAGACCGAGGAGGAGATCGTCCAAAACCACGCGGACGGCATCCGGATCAGCGAGTTTCCGGTCACGCTCGCCGCCGCCCAGGCGGCCAAGGCGCACGGCATGCAGGTGATCGCGGGGGCGCCGAACATCGTGCGCGGCGGGTCGCACTCGGGCGGCGTGGCCGCCGCCGACCTGATCCGGGCGGGTGCGGTGGACGCGCTGGCGTCCGACTACGTGCCGGCGAGCCTTGTGGAAGCGGCATTTCGGGCGGAGGCCGCCGGGATTTCGCTGCCGGCGGCGATCTCGCTCATCACGGACGCACCGGCCCAAATGGCACGACTGCCGGATCGCGGGCGGCTCGCGGTGGGACTGCGCGCCGATCTGGCGCGAGTGCGGGTGTTCGAGGGGCTGCCCGTCGTCCGCGAAGTGTTCCGTACGGGCGCGCGGGTGGCGTGAGCGCCCCTGCGGGGTTCGGCCCCGAAAGCCGGGTCGCGCTGTATTACGCGCCAGCGGAGCGCGATCCGCTGTGGACGCGGGCGGTGGCGTGGCTTGGCCGCGATCCGGCGAGCGGGGCGGTTGTGGGGCAGCCGGACGTGCCGGGTCTGTCCGCGATCACCGGGGATGCCGCCAGCTACGGGTTTCATGCGACGCTGAAACCACCGTTTCGCCTGCGTGCGGGCGTGACATGGGACGAATTCCGCGCGTCTGTCGGGGCGCTTGCCGCCAGCGTGCCGCCGTTCGCACTGCCGCCGCTGGAAGTGCGCGACCTGTTCGGCTTCCTGGCGCTGACCGAGGCCGAACCCAGCCCCGCGCTTCAGGCGTTGTGCGATGCGTGCGTCGCGTGGCCCGACACGCTGCGGGAGGCGCCGAGCGTCGCCGAACTGGCGCGCCGCCGCCGCATCGGGCTGGCGCCGGCCGAGGAAGCCAATCTGGTCCGCTGGGGCTACCCGTACGTGTTTTCGACGTGGTTCTTCCACATGACGCTGAGCCGCAAACTGGACGAGGCCGAGCACGCCGCCTTCGGCCCGGCGGCGGAGGAATGGTTCGCCGACGCACTGGCGGAGACGCGGCAAGTCGGCGACATCGCACTTTTCTTGCAGGCGGAGCCGGGCGAGGATTTTTTCCTGGTCGAGCGGGTGGCGCTGGGCGGGTAGGGTTCAGTCCGCCGGCTCGCGCACATCCCGCAGAATCTTGTTCAATTCCGGGATGCACGACCCGCAATTGGTACCGGCGCCGAGCATGCCGCCGATCTCCGCCGCCGTGCGCAGCCGGTGGGTGGCGACGGCGTGGCGAATGGCGCCCTCCGACACGCCGAGGCAGGCGCAGACGCGGCGGCCCTCCGGCACGGCGGACAGGCGGCCGGACAGCAGGCGGGGGCGTTGCGCTGGCGTGACCGGCTGGCCGAGCAGATCGGCGAGCGCGTCCTCCGGAGGCAGAGCGGCGCGCGTCGGCGCCAGCATCAGACAGGCGACCAGCACGCCGCCGCGCAGCGCCGCCAGCCGCAGCACGCCGCGCGCCGGGTCCGCCATTTCCAGCCATTCGGCGGCCGGCGCGTGCAGCCATGTTTCCGCGTGGCGGGCCAGCGCCGCACCTTTCGGCAGCGCGGACAGCCCGGTCAGGCGGAACAGCGAACCGCGTGGCAGGGCGATGCGAACCCACTCCGCCCCCTCCGGCGGCGGCCCTTCGGCCCCGCGCAGCAGCAGGCCGTGCCAGAGCGTCGAGACCCTGCCGATGCGCGCCGGCGTGGCTTTCAGCGACGGCTGGCCGGACAGCGTATCACACGCCGCCTGCACGCTTTGCGCCACTGGCCCGGCAGAAGAATTTTCGCGCGTCCAGTGCATCGGCGCGAACATCTCGCCGCGCCGTTGGGCGTGCGTGGTTTCCGCCCGCAGATGGATCGTGCCGTGGTCGGACGTGACGGCCACGGTGTCGTCGGCGGCAATGCCGAAGCGGGCGGCGTCGAACGGGTTTAATGCCAGCGTCGGTTCCGGCGTGTGCCGGGCAAGGTCGGCGACGCGGCCGGTCCGCGTCATCGTATGCCACTGGTCGCGAACGCGGCCGGTGTTCAGCACCATGTCGGCCGGCGCGGCGGGTGCAGCGCGGACGGCGACGGCGCGGGCGCGGCCGTCCGGCGTCGGGAACCCACTGGCGAACAGCCGCCCCCCCTCCCCCAACGCCCCGGCCGGCAGCGGCCAGCGGACGGGGGCCAAAGCGTCGTAGCCTTCATCGTCCAGCGTCGCGAGCGCGCCGATGTCGAACACCCGGCGGCCGGCGTTGGCATGGCCCGACAGGGCGGCGTGTTCGCGAAAGATCGAGGCAGGGGTTTGGTACGGGAAGGCATGGGAAAAACCCATGCGGCGGGCAACATCGGCAAACATCCACCAGTCGGGGCGGGCCAGACCGGGCGCGGCCCGAAAAGCGCGCTGGCGGGAAATCCGGCGTTCGGAGTTCGTGACCGTGCCGTCCTTCTCGCCCCAGCCCGCAGCGGGCAGCACCACGTCCGCCAGCGCCGTCGTGTCGGTGGCCCAGCAATCGGCGACGACGACGAACGGGCAGCGGCGCAAGGCGTCGGCGATGCGGCCCGCGCGCGGCATCGATGCGGCGGGGTTGGTCGCGGCGATCCAGATGGCCTTGATGCCGCCGTCATGCACCGCGTCGAACAGATCGACGGCTTTCAGACCCGGCTTGGTGGCCAAATTTGGCGCCTGCCAGAAGTCGCGCAGCGCCGCGAGATCGGCCGGGTCGTCGAAGCGCATGTGCGCGGCAAGCTGGTTCGCCAGTCCGCCGACTTCGCGGCCGCCCATGGCGTTCGGCTGGCCAGTGACGGAGAACGGCCCCATGCCCGGGCGGCCGATCCGCCCGGTCGCGAGATGGCAATTGATAATGGCGTTCACGCGATCCGTACCGTCCGTCGCCTGATTCACGCCCTGAGAGAACACCGTCACGGTGCGTTCGGTGGCGGCGAACCACGAGAAAAACGTCTCCAGCGCCTCGGGATCGACGCCGCAGGTTGCAGCGACGGCTTCCAGTTCCGGCGCGTCGGCGCCGGCGGCGGCGACGGCGTCTTGCAGGCCCACGACGTGCCGGCCGGCCCAGTCGGTATCGACATGGTTGCCGTTGGCCAGATGCGCGAGCAGCCCGTTGAATAGCGCCACGTCGCTGCCGGAGGCGAGCGGCAGATGCAGGTCGGCGGCTTCGGCGGTCGCGGTGCGGCGCGGGTCGATGACGACGACACGGGTGCCGCGCGCGGCACGGGCGGCGGCGAGGCGCTGGTGCAGCACCGGATGGCACCATGCCGTGTTGCTGCCGACCAGCACAACGAGATCAGCCTGCTCCCAATCGTCGTACAGGCCGGGCACGACATCCTCGCCGAACGCGCGCACGTGGCCGGCGACGGTGGAGGCCATGCAGAGGCGGGAGTTGGTGTCGATGTTGGCGCTACCAAAAAATCCCTTCATCAGTTTGTTGGCGACGTAGTAATCCTCCGTCAGCAACTGGCCGGACAGATAGAACGCCACGCTGTCCGGCCCGTGTTCGCGAATGGTGTCCGCAAATCGTGTCGCCACCAGCGACATGGCCGCGTCCCACGTCGCAGGGCGGCCGGCGATCAGCGGTTCGGTCAGGCGGCCGGTGTCGTCCAGCGTTTGCGCCAGCGCCGCACCTTTGGAACACAGCCGGCCCGAATTGGCCGGATGCGTTTTGTCGCCAGTCACTTTGCCGTTTTCCGCCACCACGCCGCAGCCGACGCCGCAATACGGACAGGTGGTGTGAACACCGCTCACGGCCCGGCGGCCAACAGGATGCGCCGCCCCTCCAGCCGCACCGGCACCGTTTTCGTGCAGCCATCGTCCGGCGCCGCCGCGATCCCGTCGGCCAGACCAATCACCCAGTTGTGCAGTGGGCAGGTCACGGAATGACCGTGGACGATGCCCTGCGACAGTTTTCCCTGTTTGTGCGGGCAGGAATCCTCCAGCGCGAACACGCTGTCATCCAACGTGCGAAACACCGCGACCGGGCCGATGGCGGTGGCCACCGTGCGCGCACCCTGGCGTGGAATATCGTCGAGCGCGCCGACATCGCGCCACGTCTGCGAAAAAACACCGTCCATGAGAATTACTCCACCGATGCGAGATCGGCGAAGCGGCTGGCTTTTTGCGCCTCGGCTTCCCACGGATCGTCTTGGGAGAAGATTTGGGCGAACAGGAAGCGCGCGTGCAGGGCGGCGCGATTGGCCGCGTCCTCCACCATTTTCGCCTTCACATGGGCGATGCCGACGCGCTCGACATAATGCGCCGTGCGCTCCAGATAGTGCGCCTCTTCCCGGTAGAGTTGCAGGAAGGCGCCGCAATATTCCAGCACGTCGGCGTCCGTCGTGACTTTCGCGAGCTGGTCGGTCACGCGCACCTTGATCCCGCCGTTGCCGGCGACATGCAGTTCCCACCCGCTGTCCACCGCGATGACGCCGAAATCCTTGATGGTGGATTCGGCGCAGTTGCGCGGGCAGCCGGAGACGGCGAGCTTGACCTTGTGCGGCGTCCACGAGCCCCAGCACATCTGCTCCAACGCCACGCCCATCGACGTGGAATCCTGCGTCCCGAAGCGGCACCATTCCGACCCGACGCAGGTTTTGACGGTGCGCAGCGCCTTGCCGTACGCATGGCCGGAAACCATGCCCGCCGCGTTCAAATCCCGCCACACATCCGGCAGTTGCTCGCGCTTGACGCCCAACAGATCGATGCGCTGGCCACCGGTGACTTTGACGGTGGGGATCTCGTAGCGGTCCACCACGTCGGCGATGGCCCGCAATTCCTTGGCCGAGGTCAGGCCGCCCCACATGCGCGGCACGACGGAATAGGTGCCGTCCTTCTGAATGTTGGCGTGCATCCGCTCGTTGACGAAGCGCGATTGCGCATCGTCGCGATATTCCCCCGGCCATTCGCACAACAGGTAATAGTTGAGTGCCGGCCGGCAGGAATGGCAGCCGTCCGGCGTGGACCAATCCAATGCCCGCATGACCTGCGGAATGGTCTTCAAGCCTCGCGCGCGGATTTCGGCGCGCACCGCATCGTGCCCGTGCGCGGTACACTTGCACATCGCCCTGATTCTCGGCGCCGAGTCGAACGCGTTGCCGAGAGCGTGCTTCAACAGCGCCTCGACCTGTCCGGTGCAGGAGCCGCAAGACGCCGACGCTTTCGTGCGCGCGCGCACGGCATCGACGGTGGTCAGACTGTGCTCGGAGATGACCGCGAGAATCTTGCTCTTGCAGACACCGTTGCAGCCGCAGATTTCGGCTTCGTCCGGCAACGCTTCGACGCCCGCCGTCGGCGCGCCCGCCACCGCCGGGCCGAACACCAACCCGTCGCGCATCGCGGACACATCCGTGCCCGACTTCAACAGATCGAAATACCACGCGGAATCGCCGGCATCGCCGTAGAGGACCACGCCGATCAACTTCTCGTCGCGCAGTACGAGGCGCTTGTGGATGCCGCGTGCGGCATCGCGAAAGACGATTTCCTCGGTCCCCTCGCCGCCGAGGAAATCGCCGGCGGAGAACATGTCGATCCCCGTCACCTTCAACCGCGTGCCGCTGACCGCCGGCTCGTAGGCGGACTCGGCCGCTTCGGTGATCGTGTCGGCGCAGACTTTCGCCATGTCCCACAGCGGCGCGACGAGGCCGAATATTTGGCCCCGATGCTCCACGCATTCGCCGACGGCGAAGATCGCGGGGTCGGAGGTGCGCATCGCATCGTCCACCCGCACACCGCGCCCGACCGCCAGACCGGCCGCGCGCGCCAGCGCCACCGAGGGGCGTATACCGACCGCCATTACCACCAGATCGGCCTTCAGTTCGCGGCCGTCCGCCAGATGCAAGGCAGTGACGCGATCCTCGCCGACGATGGCTTTCGTGCTCGCCTCCGTCAGCACGCGCAGGCCGCGCGCTTCGAGGTCCGCGCGCATCATGCCGGCGGAAACGGCGTCGAGCTGGCGTTCCATCAAGGTCGGCAGGATGTGCAGCACCGTCACATCGACGCCGTGCTGCTTCAACCCGTTCGCCGCCTCCAGCCCCAGCAGGCCACCGCCGATCACGACGGCATGCGCGCAGGGCCGGCACGATTCCAGCATCGTGTGGACGTCCGCGATGGTCCGGAAACCGATCACGCCCGGCAGATTTGCGCCGGGTACCGGCAGGATGAACGGATCGGAGCCGGTCGCCAGCAGCAACACGTCGTAACCGCGCCGCGTGCCGCGCTCGCCGACGACTTCGCGAGTGGTACGGTCGATCTCCACCACCGCCTCGCCCGCGACTAGCTCGATATTGCGGTCGGCGTACCAGGCCGCGTCGTGCGTGACAATGTCGGCGAAGGTTTTTTCGCCCGCCAGCACCGGCGACAGCATGATGCGGTTGTAGTTGCCGTGCGGCTCCGCGCCGAACACCACGATGTCGAACGCCTGTGGCGCACGCTCCAGAATTTCTTCCAGGGCCCGGATGCCGGCCATACCGTTGCCGACGACGACAAGGCGGCGGCGTGTGGGGGAGATCATGTTCATCTGTGTGCCCTCCCTCTCAAACGCGCGCCGCGCCGTGGGCCTCGGACCATGTCGTGCGCCAGCGGCGGCGCACGCCCCCGATCGCGACCAGCGCCGCCGCCGCAAGGCCGGCAAACACCATGAAGCCGGGTCCGTAGCTGCCGAAATTCTGTTTGGCGAGGCCGAGCGAGGAGGCGAGATAGAAGCCGCCGACGCCGCCGCTCATGCCGACCAGCCCCGTCATCACGCCCATGTCGCGCGGGAAGCGTTGCGGCACCAGTTGGAACACCGCGCCGTTGCCCATGCCCAGCGCCAACATGCCCACGATAAACACCGGCAGCGCGATCCAGATGGTCGCGAGCCCCACGGCAATGGCCGCGAAGGCGGTAGCGGCGACGGCATACAGCGCCGTCAGCGCCCGCACGCCACCCACCCGGTCGGCCACCGCGCCGCCGAGCGGGCGGAACATCGAACCCGCGAACACCACCGCCGCCGTACAGTAGCCGGCAACGACGGAGGACAGGCCGTACTGATCGTTGAAGTAGATCGTCAGCGACGAGGACAGGCCGACGAACCCGCCGAACGTGACCGAGTAGAAGAACATGAACCACCAGGTGTCGCCCACGCGCAGCAGGCGCCCGTAGTCGGCCAGGCGCTTACGCGGCGGCGTTGCCGGGCTGTCCTTGGCCAGCACGACGAATACCGTCAGCGCGACCGCCAGCGGAATAGCGGCGAGGCCCACGACATTCTGCCAGCCGAACGCCAGCGCAAGGCCGGGAGCAAACAGGGCTGCCAGCACGGTGCCGGAATTGCCCGCACCCGCGAGGCCCAGCGCCTTGCCCTGATGCTCCGGCGGATACCACGCGGACGCCATTGGCAGCGCCACCGCGAAGGAGGCGCCGGCAAGGCCCAGAACGGCGCCCAGCAACAGCGTGCCCTCATAGGAGTGGATGCCGATGCCCCAGGCCGTCAGCAGCCCGGCAATGACGATGGTCTGGGCGCCGATGCCGACGCGCTTGGCCTTGAAGCGGTCCACCAGCAGCCCGAGCACGACGCGCAGCACGGCGCCAGCCAGCACGGGTGTCGCGACCATCAGGCCCTTCTGGCCGGGGTTCAGGTGCAGATCGCGGGCGATGGCGACGCCGAGCGGGCCGAGCAGCACCCAGGTCATAAAACTGACGTCGAAATACAGGAACGCCGCGAACAGTGTGGGGAGATGCCCGGATTTCAGGAAGCTTTTCGTCATGGCAACGGCTCCGATACCGGCAGGCCCGGGTCTTGTCCCGCCCGTCGCCGGCAGACGGGCCATCGTTGGCCCGCCGATCTTATCCAGAGGCCATCGGCCCCGGCGCTGCACGGCCCCGCCATTGGGAACGAGCCCGAGCTATCCTGGCCCGGCGATTCACTTCAGGCAAAGATCGTGCCGGAACAAAGGCGCAGAAATAGGCATGGTGCGGCGCACCAAACTGCCTATTCCGACGCCGAGTTGGCTGTGTTCTGTCCAATTGTCGGTTATTTGGGCGGATACACTGCGCGGAGAAGCTGCTCGGCATCCATATCGGGCGCAAACCATCCCCAGCGGCGCATCTCGGCCAGAGACCACCGCGCGTCGGCCGGGTCGGTGGCCGAGGCCGAGGCAAAGCGGACCAGTTCGCGCCCGTCCCCGCCCGCCAGCGCCGCCCGCACG
>CAJCJG010000178.1 GCA_903970625.1 Solirubrobacterales bacterium 70-9
CGCGCCCAAGGCTCCCAAACCGGCCAAGCCGGCGGTCCCGGCGGTGACGGCGAAACCGGCCACACCGCCGGAGCCGCCGCCGCCGCCGGGTCCGTGGCCGCGCATTCCCTCCGCCCGCTGGCCGAAGGGCGTCATCACCCGACCGCGAAAAACGGGCTGATCCAAGCGAATGCCTTGGCACGCTCATTTTGTTGCGTTATCGTAACAATAGCGGCGTGCCGCAGTTCAATCCTTCCAAACCGGCGCTTCGTCGAAGCTGTAAACCTGGACGAAACGCGGATCGGGCGCGGTGTCTTCCCGGATCACTTGAATCACCTGCACGCCGGCCGCTTCGGCAGCCACCAGTTCGCGCGGATTGTCCGAGAAGAATCGCAACCTCGCCGGCGGCACCGCCAGTTTGTCGGCAATCGCGATATACGATGCCGGCTCCACCTTCGGCCCGACCGTCAAGTCGAAGTGGCCATCGAACAGTTTCGAAAGATCGCCTTCCTGGCAGTTGCGATAGAACTGGATTTGCGCCCGCGCCGAGCCGGACGAAAAAATGTGGCGCGGCATCCCCTCCGCCTGCCAGCGCCGCAGGGCCGCCAGCGAATCCGGAAAAATCTGGCCGTGCAGGGCGCCGGTCGCATACCCCTCGTCCCAGATGCGGCCCTGGATCGCCTTCAGCGGCGCCGCCTTGCGGTCCTCGTCGATCCATCGGATCAGCGCGGCCACCGGGTCCTCGCCGTGTTCTGCCAGCGCCGCCGTGTCGGCCAGAATCTGCCGCACCGCCGGATCGTCGGCGTGCGCCGCCACATAGCCGGGCAGCCGCGCGCGCGAAAACGGGAACAGGGTCTTCGAAACGTACGACTGCGAACTCAGCGTGCCCTCGATGTCGAGCAGCACGGCGTCGATGCTGGCCACGTCAGGACGCCGGGAACGCCTCGTGGACGGCCGCCCCGGTGTAGTGCGGCACCCAGCCGCTGGTGTCGGTGAACACGCGCAGCGCGGTGAAATCCGGCGCCTCGCCCGCGTCGAACCAATGTTTTGTATTCGCGGGCACCGAGATCAGGTCGCCCTGCGTGCAATGCACATCGAAAATCTTCCCGTCGGCGTGCAGGATGAAATTGCCGGCGCCGTGAACGAAGAAGCGGATTTCGTCCTCGGTGTGAATGTGCTCGGACAAAAACTTGGCGCGGATCGCCGGCAGGTTCGGGCTGTCGGGCCGCAGCTTGATCACGTCGGCGGAGCCTGCGCCCGACGCGCCCATCAACTCGTCCAGATACGGCTTGTAGGCGGCGAGGATTTTGTCCGCGTCGTCGTCCGGGGTCAGGGCCACGGGGCTCTCCCATCGCTCGAACCGAACGCCCAGCGGCGTCAAATTGTCGGCGATCGCGGCCGCGTCCTCGGTGCGGACAATGGCCGTGCCCGGCGCGTCGTCGCGATAGATCGTCAGTCGGCTCATAGCTTCCTCCGTTCCAGTTCGCACGCCAGCAGGAATTCGAGCCCCTCCAGCCGCGCGAGCGCCGTTTCCATCGTGTTGGCCCATATGTACACGCCGTGGCCCCGGATCAGGTAGCCGAGCGGCAGCCCCGCGCGAATCGCCGGTTCCACGGCGGCGGCGAGGCGAGGGATATCCTGGTCGTTATCGAAAATCGGCAGGTCGATGGCGGTCGCGTGCGTCGTCTGCCCCTCGAACGCCTTCAGAATTTCATAATTTTCGAAGCGGATCGCGTGGCCGCTGCGCATCGACAGGACGGTGCCCGCGACCGAATGGCCATGCAGCACGGCGCCGACCTGCGGCAGCAGCCGGTAGAGTTGGCAATGCAATCCCGTCTCGGCGGAGGGTTTGGCCGGCGTGATCGCGCGGCCCTCCAGATCGACCTCCATCACCGATGTCTCGTCCAAATAGCCCTTGTGCGTGCCGCTGCGGGTGATCGCGATGCGGTCCGGGCCGAGGCGGACGCTGATGTTGCCGGCGGTCGCCGGCACCCAGCCGCGCGCATCCATCCGCCGGCCGGCGCCGACGATGGCCTCCGTCGCCCAGGCTGGGAGTGTTGCGACAGGCGCAAGAGCATCCATCGGCATCGGCGTACTTTCGGATTTCTGATCATACGTGGCGGGTTGCGCGTTCGGTTCATTACGACAGAACCGGACGTGATTTCAACCTACCTGCCGTCGGCGGCCGGCGGCGTAGCAATGGATCACAAATGCTCGACAGGCGCCGATTTTTCTGGTCATTGGGCGCGGCACGCCAACATCGCCTTCAACCTGACGCAATCGCGCGCCAGTATCCTCGGGTCAAAGATGAGGAGTTTGTCATGTTTGCAAGAACTCGCGCTTCTCTGCTGCGCGTTGCCGCGGCGACAGCCGTGATTGCCGCCGTGGCTGTGCCGCTGGCAACGCCGACTCCCGCCCACGCGTGGGTGCGGTTCGGCTTCGGCCTTCCCGGCATCTACGTCGCCCCGCCCGCCTACTATCCGCCGCCGGCCTACTACGCGCCGCCCCCGGTGTATTACGCACCGCCTGCGGTGGCATACGCGCCGGCACCGGTGTGGGTGGCGCCGTTCTGGTTCGGCGGGGTCTGGCATCACGGCTACTGGCGCCGCTGACGGTGCCGGCCGCTTGCGCCGGGTGATATGACGGCCGAACCTGTTCGGCCGTCGCACGCGGAGGCAAGATGCCCGGCACCCCAACGTTCGCCGTCCCGCCCGGCTTCCTGGGCCTGAGCCGCAGCGACAAGGCGACCGCGCTGGTGGTTGCCGGAATTCCCCTCGACATCGGCACCACCCATCGCGCTGGCGCCCGCTTCGGGCCAGGCGCGATCCGGCGCGCCAGCGGCATGTTGACCGACGGCGCGCATCCCGGCTCCTGGGTCGATCCGTTGACGCTCGACATCTCCGATATCGGCGATTTTTCGATCGCGCTCGGCGACATCGCCGCGAGCCTGCGGCTGATCGAGGCGCAGGCCATGGCGCTGCCGCACCTGATCGCGCTCGGCGGCGAGCACGGCATCACCCTGCCGTTGCTGCGGGCGCTGACCAAGCGCACCGGGCCGGTCGGCCTGCTCCATTTCGACGCGCATGTGGACACATGGCCGGACAATTTCGGCCAGCGGTACGGCCACGGCTCGGTCTTCTACCACGCCATCAACGAAGGACTGATCGAGCCTTCGCGAATGATCCAGCTCGGCATCCGCTCGCCGGTGCAGCGCGAGGTATGGGACTGGACGCTGGACAAGGGCGTCACAATCATGTCCGCCCTCGACATCCACGCCAGTTCGCCGGACGCGGTGGCCGCGCGGGTGAGGGAGGTCATGGGCGGCGGGCCAGTCTATGTGAGCTTTGATATCGACGCGCTGGACCCTGCCTATGCGCCGGGGACCGGCACGCCCGAGGCCGGCGGCTTGGCGACCTGGCAGGCGCAGGCGATCCTGCGGCGGCTGGCGGGCCTGCGGTTCGTCGGCATGGACCTCGTGGAAGTGGCGCCGGCCTACGATGTGTCGGAGATCACGGCACTCGCGGGCGCGACGATGGTGTGGGAGTATCTGGCGCTGGTCGGCGCGCCATGACCCCACCGGGACACCGATCCCCGCAAATCGCGCTGCTGTTGGCGCACCCCCGGCGCTAAACACCGCCCCCCGCCGCTTTCGAGCGGCGGTCGCTTGACGCATCGCACGTGCCGCGAGCCTCCCGCGTTTGGGGGGCACAGCAACGACACCGCGTCCTTTTCGATGGAGCCGGCCATACCAGTGGGCCGGGGTCGCGAGGGTTACGCCCATGTTGTTCGTCCGGTTCGCCGCGATGCGAAGTCCTCGCATCACCGGCTGAGTTGCGCGCCCTGGCGCGCTGCCTCCCGTTTTCCCGTTGATGGCCGGCGCGCCCGCACGCGCGCCGTGAGGATATTCGCATGAGCCACCTCCGCGTCCGCTCCGCCGTCTCCCCCGTCCGCCGCGCGTTCGCCTCGTTCGAGGCCGAATTGCCGCTGGTCGCCGATCTGGTCGCCATCGAGCGGCCGGAGGAGCCCATGCATTGCCTGCGTCCGGCGGTGATCGCCGACGCCGCCCGCGCGTTCGTGGCCGGCTTCCCCGGCGACACGCTGTATGCCGTGAAGTGCAACCCGGAGCCTGCCGTGCTGCGCGCCCTGTGGGACGGCGGCGTGCGGCATTTCGACTGCGCTTCGGCCGGCGAAGTGGCGCTGGTGCGGACGATGTTCCCCGACGCGCACATCGCGTTCATGCATCCGGTGAAGGCCCGCGGCGCGATCCGCGAGGCGCTTGTCCGCCATGGCGTGCGCGACTTCGTGTTCGACGACGCGAGCGAACTGGCGAAAATCCTGGCCGAGACCGGCGATGCCGCTGATCTCGGGTTGGTGGTACGCTTGGCACTGCCGAAGGGGCCGGCGGTGCTGGACCTGTCCGGCAAGTTCGGCGCGTCGCACGACGACGCGGTGGCGCTGCTGCGGGCGGCCCGCCCGCGTGCGGCGCGGCTGGGCCTGTCGTTCCATGTCGGCTCGCAGTGCCTGGACCCTCTGGCGTGGCGGGACGCGATCCAGCTTGCCGGCGAGGTGATCCGCGCGGCCGGCGTGCCGGTGGACGTGCTGGACGTCGGCGGCGGCTTCCCCGTCGCCTACCCGGACATCGACCCGCCACCGCTCGGCGCCTTCTTCGCCGAGATCGAGGCGGCGTTCGAGGCGCTGGACCTGCCGGGCACGCGCCTCTGGGCCGAGCCAGGACGGGCGCTGGTGGCGGCCGGCGGGTCGGTGGTGGTGCAGGTGCAGATGCGTCGCGGAAGCACGCTGTACGTCAATGACGGCGTTTATGGCAGCCTGTCCGACGCGGGGGCGTTGGGGTTCCGCTTCCCGGCGCGGCTGATCCGGCCGGAGGGAAGGGCGCCGTCCGAGGTGCTGCGACCGTTCGCCTTCTTCGGCCCGACCTGCGACAGCGCGGACGCGATGCACGGGCCGTTCCTGTTGCCGGAGGACGTGGCGGAGGGCGACTGGATCGAACTGGGCCAACTCGGGGCCTACGGCGCGTGCCTGCGCACCGGCTTCAACGGGTTCGACCGGGCGCGGCTGGTTGAGGTGCGGGACGGGGCGGCGCTTGGCAGCGACTGAGGATACCGTCATCGTTGTCGCATTGATCGCAGAGGACTCCGGATCGTGATCGACCCGTACCCGACCAGCCATCGCCCGTGGGACATCGGCGCCGCCGAATGGGACGCGCGCGTCCGCCTCGCCGCCTGCTACCGGGTCGTGGACATGCTCGGCTGGTCCGAGGTGATCATGAACCACATCTCCCTCCGGGTGCCCGGCCCGGAGGGACATTTCCTGATCAACCCGTACGGGTTGCACTACGAGGAAGTCACCGCGTCGAACCTGCTGAAGATCGACGTTGACGGGCGCAAGGTGGTGGACAGCCCATACCCGTTCAATCCGGCGGGCTTCGTGATCCATTCGGCGATCCACATGGCGCGCGAGAACGCGCATGCGGTGATCCACACCCACACGACGGCCGGCACGGCGGTCGCGACCAAGGCGCATGGTCTGCGACACGACAGTTTTTATGCGGCGCAACTCTACGGCCGCGTCGCTTACCACGAGTACGAGGGGCTGAGCCTGCGGCTGGGCGAGCAGGAGCGGATCGTGGCGAGCCTAGGCGACAAGCCGCTGATGATCATGCGCAACCACGGCCTGCTGGCGGTGGGGCCGACCATCGCGTCCGCGTTCTGGCAGTTGTGGCGGCTGCAACGGGCGTGCGAGGCGCAGGTGCTGACCGACGCGATGGCCGGGGACAATCTGCCGGTGCCGCTGGACATCACCCAGCGCAACGTCACCGACGCCGACAGCTACAGCGCCGGTGCCGTCGAGGACAAGATGCTGGACGCGCTGGCGCGCAAGGTGGCGCGGCGGGACTTGTCGTACGCCACCTGACGCCCGCGCCACCCGGCGATGTGGCTAGTTGAACCACGACCCGCTGACATGGCCGATGTTCTGGAAGGTGATGGTTGTATCGTCGCCGAGCTTGATGGTTGTGTCGCCGCCATGGTGGGTCTGGTCGGCGAGCGCCGTCTTGATCTCGGCGCTGCTGTAGCCCTTGAGCACGACGCTGTCCGATGAGGGCATGAAGTCGGTGATCACGAAGCTGCCGTCGGCGTGGTGGTTGGCGAAGACGTAGGTGTTGCCGGCATAGCCGCCGGTCAGCGTCTCCTTGCCGTCGCCGGCGACGAAGATGTTGTAGCCGAAGCCGCCGGTGATGACGTCGTTGCCCTTGCCGCCGACGAACGTGTCGGTGCCGGTGCCGGCCCCGGTCAGCGTCTCGTTGCCGGAGCCCGCGACCAGCAGGTCGTTGCCGCCGCCGATGGCGAACAACTGGTCGTGGTTGCCGGCGCCGAACAGGGTGGTGGCTTCGAGGCCGGTGATCAGCACGTTGTTGCCGGCATGGCCGCCGACATACAGGCCGCCGCCCGCGCCGCCGCTGAGCGTGGTGGAGCCCTCGCCGCCGATGACGGTGGACTTGCCGGCGGCGTTGACGAACAGCAGCGTGCCGCTGCCGCCCTGCACCTTGGCGTTGCCGGACAGCACCTCCACCGTATCGTGGCCGCTGCCGGCGACGATGCTGTCGTGGCCCGTGACCTGCACGAGGTCGTTGCCGGTGCCGAGCACGATGGAATTGTCGCCGGGGCCGGCGCCGATGGTGTCGTTGCCGGCCAGCGCCAGGATGTGGTTGCCGCCGCCGTCGGTCAGGAACAGATGGTCGCCGCCGGCGAGTTCGATGATGGTCGCATGGCCGCCGCTGGCGACGACGGAGCCCACGCCGGTGTTGGCGAAATAGGTCAGCGGGCCGTCCGAGACGACGACCTGCGAGGCGGCGGTGCCGCCGAACAGCAGCAGCGGGCCGGGTGCGATGTCGATCACCGCGCGCGTGGTGCCGGCGAGCGACACGGCGCCCGCGCCGGTCACGACCAGTTCGTTCGG
>CAJCJG010000179.1 GCA_903970625.1 Solirubrobacterales bacterium 70-9
CAAGGCCGAGCAGCGCGCCGCCGACGGCAGCCCCGCCACCGCCACCACCGCCGTGCCAGTCGCGGCGGTCGTGTCCGCCGTTCCAGCCGCCGTGGTGTTCCCAGCGTCGGTCGGCGGCAAACGCCGGCGAGGCCGCCGACACTGCGGTCGCGGCGGCGAGGCCAAGGATGCACGCTGCTTTCAGCGTGGAAATTCGGGTCATGGATGGTCTCCTTGTTGCCCCCAACCCGCTGGACGCACGGCAACGGCAGCGCGCCCGACGGATCGGTGAGACCCGGTAATGCGGGGAGAGGCCATTTGGCTCCGTCGATGCACGCAGACGTGATTCGGGGACCGTCCTTGCCCGGGCGGCGACCCCGCGTTAGCGTCGAGCATCATGGATTCATCCCTTCCGCCGCAAGGTGACGGCGGCAACCGGGCGCAGCAGGTGGCGGCCGGCGCACTGGCGATCGTGTTCGTGGCGCTGGGCGTCTATACGCTGTGGAATTTCCTGGGCGCGCTGGCGTGGGCGGGGATTTTTGCCATCGCGCTGTGGCCGCTGTACGACCGGGCGTTGGCGCGGTTCGGCAACGGCCGGCCCAATGTGCTCTGGCCGAGCGTGCTGACGCTGAGCGTGGCGCTGATCTTCATTCTGCCGCTCGGGTTCGTGGGCTTGCAGTTCGCGCGCGAATCCCACGCCGTCACCGATTGGCTGCGCGACGCGCAACAGAACGGCATCGCCGAGCCCGACATGTTGCGGCATCTGCCGTTCGGGCAGGGCGAATTGGACGATTGGTGGCAGCAGAATCTGGCCGATCCGGGCAGCGTCGGCGACTTCCTGCGGCGGACGGCGAGCGGCCACGTCGCCGACCTCGGCCGCACGCTCGGCGAGCAGGTGATCCGGCGGCTGACGCTGTTCGTGTTCACCTTGCTGACGCTGTTCTTTCTGTTCAAGGATGGGCACCTGTTGACGCGGCAGATGCGCCGTGCCGCCGCGCACACGTTCGGGCCTGGCGGGGAGCGGGTGGCGCGGCAGATCATCGCCTCGGTGCGCGGCACGGTGAACGGGCTGGTGCTGGTGGGCCTGGGCGAGGGTGTGTTGCTCGGCGTGGTCTATGCGGTGGCCGGCGTGCCGCAGCCGACCGTGCTGGGCGCGCTGACGGCGGTGGCGGCGATGATCCCGTTCGGCGGCCCCATCGTCTTTTCGCTGGCGGCCCTGCTGTTGGCGGCGCAGGACGCGATTGTGTGGGCTATCGTCGTGCTGGCCATCGGGCTGGTGGTGACGTTCCTGGCCGACCATTTCGTGCGGCCGGTGCTGATCGGCGGCGCGACCAAATTGCCGTTTATCTGGGTGCTGCTGGGCATTCTGGGTGGGGTCGAAATGTGGGGGCTGCTGGGATTGTTCCTTGGCCCCGCGATCATGGCGGCGCTGATTCTGCTATGGCGGGAATGGGCGGGCGAGCCGGGAGAGACAGCATGAGCGATTTGCCGACCGTGTATCTGGCGCGCCACGGCGAGACGGAATGGAGCCTTGCCGGCCGCCACACCGGCCGCACCGATCTGCCGCTGACGGCGCGGGGCGAACAGGGCGCGCGGGCGTTGGGCGACAAGTTGCGCGGCATGTCGTTTGCGCGCGTGTTCACCAGCCCGCTGCAACGTGCCGCGCGCACTTGCGCGCTGGCCGGGTTCGGCGACGTGGCCGAGTTGGAGGACGGGCTGCTGGAATGGGATTACGGGCAATACGAGGGCCTGAAATCGGCGCAGATCATGCAGCAGCGCCCTGGCTGGCAGATTTTTCGCGACGGCTGCCCCGGGGGGGAATCCCCGGCCGACGTGGCGGCGCGGGCGGACGGCGTGATCGCGAAGGTGCGGGCCGCCGAAGGCACGGTGCTGCTGTTCTCCAGTGCCCACCTGCTGCGCGTGCTGGCAGCGCGCTGGGTGGGACTGCCGGCGGACAGCGGGCGACTCTTCGTGCTGGGCACGGCGAGTTTGAGCATCCTCGGCTACGACCATAATCTGAGCGAGCCGGTGGTACGAAGCTGGAATCAGGTTTGACGGGCTACGCCATCAGTCGTTTCAGCGCCACGCGCAGCGCACGGCCGGGACTCACATGGCCCCAGGCGTGACCGTACCGCACATCGAACAGTTTTAATATCATCGCGGCGCGCTGGGCGGGGGACAGCACGAATCGCACCGTCAGCCGGTCGTCGGTGGCGCGGACGAGAGCGAACGGCACGTCCAGCCGGCCATCGTCCAGCCAGAGCGTACCGCTTTCGGCGGACGCGGGCCATGTCTCGTCGCAGGTGAGCGAGGCGCCCCCGACGGAGATGTCGTGGACCGTGCAGACCAGCGACCGCTGCCCCGGCACGCGCAGCACGGCGCGCTCGCCCGACAGGAAACGCTCGTCGGTCCGGCGTCGCGGCTGATCGATGCAGGCCATGCAGGTGACGGCGAGCAGCACGATGTTGATGCCGCTCCAGATGACATTCAGCAGGTAGCTCGGCTCGCGCCGAAGCTCGCTTCCGAAGCCGAGATTGATGATGAGCCCCGATAGCGTGACGCCCGCGATCACCAGGAACGGCACCATCAGCGACCAGTGGACGGTAACGCCCTCGGCATTGATGCCCTTCGGCGTGACTTTGAACGGCTGGCCCCAGGGCCGGATCAGGCCGGTGGCGACGGAGCGGATGACGGCGGTGCTGGAGACCAACTGATTCACGTCCGACAGCAGCGGCAGCACGCGGTTGGCGGAATAGACCGAGTTGAACAGCACCGAGACGAAGAAATACGGCAGCACCGCACGCGCGAGTGCCGCCGTGGTGGCGTTGTAGGCGGCCACGTCCGTCCACCACCACACGGCGGGCGTGGAGAGCAGCATCAGGCGGAACGGGAAACTCACGCCCCAGTACAGCATCGAGCTGAAATGGTTCAGCCGGTCGATCCAGCGCAGCTTGCCGCGCCCGAGGAACGACCAGCGGGTATAAATCTGCTGCACGCCGCCGAGGCACCAGCGGCTGCGTTGCACGATGTATTCGATCACGCCTTCGGGGGCGAGGCCGAGGCTCAGCGGTTCGTCCAGATAGATCGTACGCCAGCCGAATTCGGACATTTTGAAGCTGGTCAGCATGTCCTCGGTGACGGTCTCGGTGGCCATGCCGCCGATGGCCTGCAACGCCTCCACCCGCAAAACGGCGGAGGTGCCGCAGCAGCAGGCGGTGCCCCAGGCGTCCAGGCTCGGCATCAGCACGTTGAAGAAATACCGCTGCTCGTCCGGCCAGACGGTGGGGGAGAAGACGTTGATCTGAATCGGGTCCGGGTTGAAGAAATGTTGCGGCGTTTGCACGATGCCGACATCGTCGGCGTGAAACAGCGGCAGCACGCGGCGCAGGATGTTGCGGCCGGCGACGAAGTCGGCATCCAGCAGCAGGATGAATTGCGGCTTCCGGCCGGTCGCGAGCGCCTGTTGCAGCCCGTTGTTGACGTTGCCGGCCTTGGCGTGCTTGCCCTTGATGCGGAAGACGTAGTGCGCGCCGAGTTCCTCGGCCAGCGCGCGGACCCACGGGCGGTTGCCGTCGTCCAGCATCCAGACGCGCAGATCCGGATGGTCGATGGCGCAGGCGGCGATCAGCGTCCGCTCCAGGATGTCCCGGCCCTCGTTGTAGCTGGCGATGAACACATCCACCGGCGCGCGCGTCACCGGGTGGTCGGCGTATTCGTCGGATTCCGGGCCACGGTCGATGGTGCGCGACAGCATCGTCAGGTTGATGATGCCGCTCAGGATGGTCAGCATTTCGAGGGCGACGAATATCGCGACGGCGGTATCGGCCACGATGCCCTGTGGGCCTGGCAGGCCCTCGGCGATGCGCCAGATGGCGTAGCGGATCGCCAGCAGGATGCAGAGGCAGGCCATCAAGGCCCGCAGCACCGGGTCGCGCTTGCCGCGCAAAAGCAGCGCGAGCCAGAAGCCGCCGGCGCATAGCAGGATCAGGCCCGCGCCGCCGATCTGGTCCAGCAGCGAATCCAGCCAGCCGCCGCCCATGTCACAGCACCCAGTCGAGCAGATCCCGCAAGCCGCCGTGGGTGCCGCGCGGCAGCAGCACGCGGGCGTTGCGGCCGACCATACAGGTGCTGCTGTCCGGATTGGCTGCGTCGCCGGCAACCGCGTCCTCGGACGGGCCGAGCGCCACCAGCGCCACTGCGCCCGGAGTCTTGTCGGTCACGGGCAGGGCCGCCAACCGTGGGTCGCCTGCGACGGCACCTTCCGCGAGCGTGGCCAGCACGCGGCCTTTCCGGTCCTGCGTTTCGCCGGACAGCCGCACGGTGGCGGTGCCGCCGACGAGGATCGCGGTCAGATCGCGCTGCGTCACGGCCGCGACCACCACCGCCTGATCGCAAGCGACCAGATCGGCGACGATGTCGCCCGCCGCCACCAGGTCGCCTTCGTGCGCGCCGTTGCGCCAGATCATCCCGTCGGTCGGAGCGAGGATGTCGGCCTCGCCGCGCTTGGCGATGTCCGCCGCCGTCGCCGCCGCCATCGCGTCGGTCTCGGCGAGGTCGGCGGTCAGCACGGCGACGGACTGGTCGAGGTCGCCCAGCCGCAGCGCCACCTCGTCCCGGCGCTCGGCCGCATAGCTGGTGTCGTTGGCGCCCGGCTCGGCATAGACGCCGACCGCCGCCGCGTTGCGCTGGGTGCGCAGGCTGCGCCGCTGCGCCTCCTGTGCCGCGCCTTCCTGGGCGGCGGTGTCGTACGCGGTCTGGCTGTGTTCGAGGTCCGACACCGTCACGTCGCCGCCGGCCGCCAGTTCGCGCCGGCGGGCGAGGTCGCGCCGCGTCTGCTCCCGGCGCGCCGGAGGTGAAAACCACCCGCATCGAGGGATGCTCCG
>CAJCJG010000180.1 GCA_903970625.1 Solirubrobacterales bacterium 70-9
CCTCCCGCGCCAGCGCCGCCGCGCCGTCCACCTGCGACGCCAGCGGATCGCTCTTGATGTCGGTGAAGCTCAGCACGCCCAGCCCCGCCCCCCGCAACGACGCCTCCGCGCGGGCCAAAATGCCGAACGGGGCAAGGCCGGGGTCGGCAACCAGCAGCGCCGGGGCGCCGGCGCCGAGCCGCGCCGCCAGCGCGCCAAGCCGGTCCAGCGCCCCCTCCGCCTGCGTGATCGCGGGAATGCGGTCGAGCACGAAGCCGCTCATGTCGGGTCCAGTCCGGTGATCCGGCCAGGGCGGAGCGCCCCGGGCGACGGGGCCGCACCATCGCGCGGAACGGCGCGCGAATGAAGGCAATCCCGTGCCGCGCCAACATCGGAAATCGGCATCGTCGAATGACAAAATAGGATGCCCGCGCCGGCGAACGGCGAGGCATATTGGGCCATGCCGTTCCGTCTGGGTCCGATTGCGCCGGTGCTGCTTGGTCTGATCAGCGCCCAGGTGGCGCTCGGGATCATGACGCCGCTGATTCCCATCCTGCTGCTGCGCGTCGGTGCCTCCTCGCCCGCCATCGGCCTCGTCGCGTCCGCCTACTATGTCGGGTTCCTGGCCGGCGCCATGAGTTGCGACCGGATCGTCACCCGCGTCGGCCATATCCGCGCCTTCGCGGTGTTCGCAGCCGTCGCCGCCGACGCCGCCCTGCTGCTGGTGTTCTGCGCCGAGGCGTGGCAGGTGGCCTTGCTGCGCGCGCTGATCGGTTTCGCCAGTTCCGGCATGTTCCTGGTCGTCGAAAGCTGGCTGAACGACCGCTCCGACGCCACCAATCGCGGCCGCGCGTTCGGCGCCTATCTGGTGGCCTCCTGGGGGGCCAGCGCCCTCGGCCCGCTGGCGCTGAACGTGGTGGAGGCGGCGCCGATCATGTTCGTGCTGGTCGGCGTCGGGTTCGCGACCGCCGTGCTGCCGATGGCGCTGACGCAGCAAGCCAATCCGGCCGTCCGCCCGCAGGCCCATTTTGCGCTTTTGAGCCTGTATCGGGTGTCGCCGTCGGGTGTGGCGTGCTGCCTCGGCGCGGGGCTGATCAACGGCGCCTACTACGCGATGGTGCCGGTCTATCTCCAACGCCAGAACTTTGCCAGCGGCTCGGTCGCCGCTTTCATCTCGGCGGCGATGATCGCGGGGCTGCTGGTGCAATATCCGGCGGGCGCGCTGTCCGATCGGTTCGGCCGCCGCCCGATCCTGCTCGGCACCCTCGGCGCCGGTTTCCTGATCGCCGTCGCGATGGCGCTGTTCGGCGGCGTGTCGCTTCTGCTAGTCAACGTGCTGGGCTTCGGTTTCGCCGCGATGACGGCCCCGCTCTACGGCCTCGGCGCCGGACAGACCAACGACCGGATGGAGCGCGGCGACTACGTAGCTGCCAGCGGCGGGCTGTTGTTCACCTGGTCGCTCGGCAGCACGCTCGGGCCGGGGCTGGCCGGCGGCTTGATGGGCGCCGTCGGGCCGGGCGGCCTGTTCGCCTATTTGGCGGCGGTGCTGGCGGTGCTCGGCGCATTCACGTGGGCGCGGATGCTGCTGCGCGGCGAAGTGCCGCGCGAACGCCGTGGCCCCTTCGTCCCCGCCACGGTCGCGCCGCCCCGCCATGCCGAACTGGTGTCCCGCATCGTCGCCGCCGTCGGCCCGCTCGGCGCCACGGACTCGGTCTGGCAAGCCGTGCTGCATCCGCACGACCATTCCAGGGACTGACATGCGCTATTCGTCGCTTTCGCTGTTCCGCCAGGGACTCTCCGGCCACCAAGGCTGGCCGCAGGCATGGCGCTCACCCGCGCTCAAGCCGACCTACGATGCCGTGGTGATCGGCGGCGGCGGTCACGGGCTTGCCGCCGCCTACTATCTGGCGAAGGTGCATGGCATCAAAAACGTCGCGGTGCTGGAACGCGGCTGGCTCGGCGGCGGCAACACCGGGCGCAACACCACCATCGTCCGCTCCAACTATTTTTTCCCGCAGAGCGTGGCGCTGTTCGACTTCGCGCTGCGCCAGTACGAGCAGCTTTCCGAAGAACTGAACTACAACATCATGCTGAGCCAGCGCGGCATCCTGAACATCGGGCACACAGAGCATCAGATGGAACTGATGGCGCGCAACGTGAACGCGATGCTGGTCAACGGCATCGACGTAGAGTTGCTCGACGCGCAACAGGTCCGCCACGAACTGCCGCTGGCGAATTTTTCGGCCGATGCGCGCTACCCGATCCTCGGCGGCTTTACCCAACGGCGCGGCGGCGTCGCGCGGCACGACGCGGTGGCCTGGGGCTACGCGCGCGCCGCCGACGCGTTCGGCATCGACATCGTCCAGAACTGCGAAGTCACCGACTTTCGAGTCGAGGGCGGGCGACTTGTCGGGCTGGAAACCTCGCTCGGCCCCGTCTCCGCCGGCACGTTCGGGTTGAGCGCCTCCGGCCACAACGGCGTGCTGGCGCGCAAAGCCGGGTTCCGTCTGCCGCTCACCAGCTACGCCCTTCAGGCGATGGTCAGCGAGCCGATCAAGCCTGTGCTGGATACGGTGGCGATGTCGTGGGCGACGGGCATGTATGTCAGCCAATCGGACAAGGGGGAACTCGTGTTCGGCGCGGGATTGGACCTGTATCCGTCCTACGCGCAGCGCGGCAATCTGAACGTGGCGCAGGGCGTGGTCGCAGGCATGCTGGAAATCTTTCCTGCCTTTCGCGGGCTCAAAATGCTGCGGCAATGGGCGGGGATCGTCGATGTGCCATGGGACTACAGCCCGATCCTCGGCCCATCGCCGGTGCAAAATCTGCATCTGAACGCCGGCTGGGGCACCGGCGGCTTCAAGGCAACGCCGGCCGGTGGCTATTTCCTCGCTCACGCCATGGCCACCGGCGAGCATCATCCCATTTCACGACCGTTCGACTTGTCCCGCTTCTCAACAGGCGCTTTCATCGACGAAGCTGCCGGCGCCGGAATTTCGCACTGATGTTGTCGATCCCCTGCCCCTGGTGTGGCCCGCGCGACGAGCCGGAATTTTTGTTCGGTGGCGAACCGGCCGTGCGCCCCGTGCCGGCCGCCGACGTGACGGACGCTGCATGGGCCGACTACCTCTATTTCCGCGACAACGACAAAGGCCCGCACGCGGAGATCTGGTGCCACGCAGCCGGCTGCGGCCAATGGTTCGTCATGCGGCGCGACACCGCGACGCACGCCATCCTATCCGTCCGCAAGCCGGGAGAGCCGGCATGACGGCGCGCAGACTCTCGCAAGGCGGTCGGATCGACCGCACCAAGCCTCTACCGTTCACATGGCACGGCACCGCGATGACCGGCTTTGCGGGCGACACTGTGGCCTCCGCGCTGCTGGCCAACGGCGTGAAAATCGTCGGCCGCAGCTTCAAATATCATCGCGCGCGCGGCATTTTCGGCGCGTGGGTTGAGGAGCCGAACGGGATCCTCGACCTGGAATATAACGGCGCGCACGATCCCAACGCACGCGCGACGACGGTGCAATTGCAAGCCGGCATGGCCGCGCGCGGCGTCAATGCGCGGCCGGACGTGGACCGCGACATCTATCGCGGCATCGACCTGCTGAACCGCTTCCTGCCCGCCGGCTTCTATTACAAGACGTTCTTTCCGAACTGGCATCGCTACGAGCCGCGCATCCGTGCCATGGCCGGCCTCGGTCGCCTGCGCGGGGACACCGATGCGCGTCACTTCGAAAATCGCAGTGCGTTGGCCGATGTTCTGGTGGTCGGCGCCGGCCCCGCCGGCCTCGCCGCCGCCCGCGCTGCCTCCTCCGCCGGCCTGTCCGTGATCCTGGCCGACGACCGCGCCGAGATTGGCGGCTCGCTGCTCTGGAACGACGCGACCATCGACGGGTATGCCGGCATCGACTGGGCCGCGCACGCGCTTGTAAACAGCGGAGTGCGTATCCTTTCCCGCACGACCGTGTTCGGCGCCTATGACGACGGCGCGTTCGGCCTGCTGGAATGCCGCGCGACGGCGCCGACGGGATGGGCGGAAGATCGCCTGTGGACCGTGCGCGCACGCCAGACGATTCTCGCACCCGGCGCCATCGAACGCCCGCTGGTGTTTCCGCACAACGACCGCCCCGGCGTGATGCTCGCTGCCGCCGCGCTAAACTATCTGCGGCAATATGGTGTTCTCGTCGGCGACGAGGTCGTTGTCGCCACCAACAACGATTCCGCCTATGCGACCGCATTGGCGCTGCGCGAGGCCGGCGCCACGGTCACGCTTGCCGACGTACGGCCAGCCCTTCCCGATGTCGCTCACGCAGCGCAAAGCGTGGGAATCCGCGTGCTGGCGAACAGCGTCGTGCTGAACACCGTCGGCAGCGGCGGCGTGCGCTTGGTCGATATCGGGCCGGCCGACGCGGCCTCGCCGCGCGATGCCACCATGCGCGTGCCCGCGAGTGTCGTCGCAACCTCCGGCGGCTTTTCGCCCGCCGTGCATCTGCACAGCCAGTCGCGCGGCAAACTGCGCTGGGACGAGTCTCGCGCCGCGTTCCTGCCGGCCGGGACCGTCGCGAACCAGCATTTTGTCGCCGCGGACACGTTGGCCGAAGCAATCGCCCAGGGTCATGGCGCCGGGATCGCCGCCGCAACCGCGCTCGGCCGCACCGTCACCATCGCACCGCCGACCACGCCAACCGCGCCGCAAGCCGACCCCATCCGCCCCTACTGGTGCGTGCCGATCAAGGGCGTCCGCCAGTGGCTGGACTTGCAGAACGACGTGACAGTCAAGGACGTGCGCCTCGCCGCCCGCGAGAACTATTCGTCCGTCGAACATCTGAAGCGCTACACGACGCTCGGCATGGCGACCGATCAAGGCAAGACCAGCAACGTCAACGGCCTTGCTCTGCTCGCCACGGCCACGGGCCAGACGATTCCGCAGGTGGGCACAACGACGTTCCGCCCGCCCTACACCCCTGTCACCCTCGGGGCGCTCGCGGGCATGCGCCACGGCGCGCTGTATGCACCGTGGCGCCACCTGCCCGCGCACGCGGAGCACGCTGCGCTGAACGCCGACATGCGCGAATACGGCAACTGGTGGCGCCCGGCCTGTTACAAACGCCCCGGCGAGACCGCCGCCGACGCCATCCAGCGCGAAGCCGCCGCCGCGCGGCGAAGCGCCGGCCTGTTCGATGGGTCGAGCCTCGGCAAAATCATCGTCGATGGTCCGGACGCCGCCGCGTTCCTGAACCTGATGTACTACAACGAAGTCGCGAACCTGAAACCCGGTCGCCTGCGCTACGTTCTCCTTCTGCGCGAGAACGGCGTGGTGTACGACGACGGCGTGGTTGCACGCATCGGCCCCGGCCGCTACCAACTCTCCCCATCCTCCAGCCACACCGCCGGTGTGCTGGCGATGTTGGAGGCGTGGCACCAAACCGAATACCCGTCCTTGCGGGTCGCCCTCCATGATGTCACGTCCGCCTGGGCAACGTTCGCGCTCAGCGGCCCGGACTCACGAAATCTGCTTGCGCCGATGACGGACATCGAACTCACGGCATTGCCCCACATGGCGTTTGCCGACGGCACAATTTTGGGCATCGCCGGCCGCATCGCGCGCGTTAGCTTTACCGGCGAGCGCAGCTACGAAATCTCCGTCCCCGCCAGCTACGGCCCGTCGCTGTGGCGCGCGCTGCTGCAAACCGACGCCACGCCGTACGGCATCGAGTCGCTCTCCGTTCTGCGGGCCGAAAAGGGCTACATCCTGATCGGCACCGACACGGACGGGATGACGCTGCCCGACGACCTCGGCATCTCCGGCCCGTTGCGCGCGAAAAAAGTCGATTTCGTCGGCAAGCGTTCGCTGACGACGCCGGACGCGCTGCGCCTCGACCGCCGCCAGTTCGTCGGCCTGCTGCCCCTCGATCCGCACGCCGTCCCGCATGTCGGTTCGCACGCGATCGAGCGAACCGCAACGGGAGTGCGTTCGCTCGGCTGGGTCACAAGCGCCTGCCACTCGCCGGCGCTCGGCCGTTCCATCGCGCTCGGCATGATCGAGCGCGGCCGGGCGCTGATCGAGTCCGGCGGCGAAGTCGAACTGTTCCATCTCGGCAAGACGTCGCGCGCCAAAATCGTCTCGCCAGTCTTCTATGATGCGGCGGGAGAGAAGCTCCATGGCTGACCTCCCCCCCGATACTTTGCGCGCCCAAATCGACGCGCGCGGCGTCACGATCCGCGTGCTCGATCCGGCCGCCCAATTCTACGTCACCGGCACCGCGCAGGCCCCGAACACCATCGCCGACATCCATCCGTACAGCCTGTGGCTCGCGCCCGATCGCACGCTGGTCGTGTACGAGAACCAGCGCGGCACGCCGCAAGGCGCCTTCGTCTCCGACATGACGGACGGCCTGATCCTGATCGAACTCGTCGGCCCGCGTGCCGGCGAAATCCTTTCCGCCAGCACGACGCTCGACCCGACCAGCACCGTCCTCGCGCCCGGGCGCTGCGCGCAAACCTTGTTCGGCGGCGTCAAAGTGGTCCTATATGCCTACGGCAACGGCTTCCGCCTGCACGCGGAACGTTCGTTCGCCGCCTTCCTGCTCGAATGGCTCCGCAAGGCCGCCTCTGCAATAGGAGAGTCCCCATGAAATCGCATGTGCGCGTCGCGGTGATCGGCGGCGGGGTCGTTGGGTGCAGCGTGCTGTACCACCTGACCAAGCTCGGCTGGAAAGACGTGGTGCTGCTGGAGCGCGACGAACTGACATGCGGTTCCACCTGGCACGCGGCCGGCGGCATCCACACGCTGAACGGCGACCCCAACGTCGCCAAGCTGCAAAAATACACCATCGAGCTCTACAAGGAGATCGAGGAAATTTCCGGCCAATCCTGCGGCGTGCATCTGCCTGGCGGCCTCGTGCTCGCCGGCACGGCGCAGCGCATGGACTGGATTCGCATGGCCGAAGCCCGCAGCCGCTATCTCGGACTGGACGCGCATGTCGTCAGCATCGACGAAGCCGCGCGCCGCATGCCGCTGCTCGACAAGAAATACTTTGTCGGCGCCCTCTACGATCCGCTGGAAGGCCATCTCGATCCGTCAGGCACCACCTATGCCTACGCGAAGGCCGCGACCAAGCAGGGTGCGGAAATCTACCGCAAGACCAAGGTCGAAGACCTCGCGCAGCGCGCCGACGGCGGGTGGGACATCGTGACAAACCAGGGCACCATCGTCGCCGATCACGTCGTCAATTGCGGCGGCCTGTGGGCGCGCGAAGTCGGCCGCATGGTCGGACTCGAACTGCCGATCCTCGCCATGGAACACCAATACCTGATCACCGAGGACATCCCCAATCTGCCGGCGGAAGAACTGCCGCATCTGATCGACTTCGAGGGTGAGATCTATCTGCGGCAAGAACGCAAGGGCGTGCTGCTCGGCACCTACGAACAGGGCGGCGTGCCGTGGTCGCCCAAAAACACGCCGTGGAATTTCTCCGCCGAACTGCTGCCGCCGGACCTCGATCGTATCGCCAACAATCTTGAAGTCGGTTTCCAGCATTTCCCGGCGCTCGCCGATGCCGGCATCAAGCAGATCATCAACGGCCCCTTCACCTTCGCGCCGGACGGCAATCCGCTTGTCGGCCCCGTGCGGGGGATGCGCAATTACTGGGTCGCATGCGGCGTCATGGCCGGGTTCAGCCAGGGCGGCGGCGTCGGATTGGCGCTGGCCAACTGGATGATCGAGGGCGATCCCGGATTCGACGTGTTCGCGATGGATGTTTCCCGATATGGCGACTGGGCGACGCTCGCCTACACCAATGCGAAAGTCCGTGAAAATTACGGCCGCCGCTTCCGCGTCACATTCCCCAACGAGGAACTGGCCGCCGCCCGCCCGCTGCGCACATCGCCGCTGTACGACCGGATGAAGGCGGCCAATGCGGTTTTTGGCGCCTCGTTCGGTCTGGAATATCCGCTGTGGTTCGCGCCCGAAGGCACGGAGCCGGTGGAGCAGATCACCTTCCAACGCTCCAATGCGCACGCGCATGTCGCCGCCGAGTGTCGCGCCGTGCGTGAAAATGTCGGCCTGCTCGAAACGAGTGGCTATGCCAAATACGAGATTTTCGGCCCTGGCGCTGAAGCCTTCCTCAACTACATCATGCCGAACCGCATGCCGGCGCTCGGCCGCATCGTGCTCAGCCCGATGTTGAACGCGAACGGCAAACTGATCGGCGACTTCACCATCGCCCGCATCGGCGCGGACAAATTCCACATCTTCGGTAGCGGCCCTGCGGAAGATTTCCACATGCGCTGGTGGGAATCGCACATGCCGGCATCGGGCGTCACGCTGCGGTCGCTGCGCTCGTCGCTGATGGGCCTGTCCATCGCCGGCCCGAAAGCCCGCGACCTGCTTGCATCGCTCACGAACGAAGACCTGTCCACCGAGGCTTTCCCGTTCATGTCCTACAAGCGCATGGACATCGGCATGGTCCCCGCGTTCGTCGGCCGCATCAGCTTTACCGGCGATCTCGGCTACGAGTTTTGGGTTTCGCCCGACTATCATGTCGCGCTGTACGACACGCTGGTTGGCGCCGGTTTCGGGATCAGGCATGTCGGGATGCGGGCGCTGAATTCTATGCGTCTGGAAAAAAGCTTTGGGACATGGGCGCGCGAATACCGGCCGATCTACGGCCCGTACGAGGCCGGCCTCGGCCGCTTCGTCAATCTGAAAAAGGGCGACTTCATCGGCCGCGACGCGGCGCTGCGCGAGAAGGAATCCGGCGGCAAGCTGAAGCTCGTCACGCTGCTGGTGGAGGAATTCGGCGCCGACGTCACCGGCGACGAGCCGGTCGCCTACGACGGTAAGACCGTTGGCTGGGTCACGTCCGGCGGCTACGCGCACTGGTCCGGCCAGTCCGTCGCGCTCGCCTACGTGCCGGCGGAGCTTGCCACGCGCAACGATGCCTTCGCCATCGAAGTGCTCGGCGCCCCCCGCCGCGCCACAATCTCCGAAGCGCCGTTCGACCCGACGGGTGCGCGCATGCGGGCGTGATCGAGAGGGATTTGCTGGCCGAAAAAAATTGCGGCGGCCGGAAAAAACCAGTTGCCCAGATGATGTCAGTTATGTTAACTTTATTGGGTGAAAAACACCCCCATCCTCTCCCCGGCAGATCGATTCAACGCATTTCTGTTGATGCTGATCCAGGCCATTGTCGCCCAGTCCGGAGGCAAACTCCCGGCGCCGCTGGTCGCGATGATCGAGGCCCAACTCCGGCGCATGGCCGAAGATTTCGCCCGCCTCGCCGC
>CAJCJG010000181.1 GCA_903970625.1 Solirubrobacterales bacterium 70-9
TGGCAGGGCCTGACCAGGCTGCAGGACGAGACCGAACACTTGAACCTGGACAAGCGCCAGGCGCTCATCGAAGGGCTGGGATTGCTGTCGGGAAAAATGCAATGACCAAGCGATTTTACGTCACCACACCGATCTATTACGTGAACGGCGCCCCACACATCGGCCACGCCTACACCTCCATCGCTGCCGACGTGCTCGCGCGCTGGAAGCGGCTGGACGGGTTCGACGTGTTCTTCCTGACCGGCACCGACGAGCACGGCCAGAAGGTCGAGAAGGCGGCGGCGGCGGCGGGCCTCGACCCGCAGACTTTCACGGATCAGGTTTCAGCCGATTTCAAGGATATGGCCGAGAAAATGGGCCTGTCCAACGACGATTTTATTCGCACCACGGAACCGCGCCACAAAGCCGCCTGCGCCGAGCTATGGCGCCGAATTGCCGCCAACGGCCACATCTATCTCGGCCACTACGAGGGTTTCTACGCCATCCGCGACGAGGCGTTCTACGACGAGGCCGAACTGACGACGAGGCCGGACGGCACGAAAGTGGCGCCGTCGGGTGCGCCGGTGGAGTGGGTGCGGGAGCCGTCGTACTTCTTCGACCTGTCGAAATGGCAGGACAGGTTGCTGAATTTCTATGAAGAACACCCCGACTTCATCGCCCCCAACAGCCGCCGCAACGAGGTCGTCAGCTTCGTGCGCGGCGGCTTGAACGACCTCTCGATCAGCCGGACAACTTTTAACTGGGGCATTCCGGTGCCGGATGCGCCGGGCCACGTGATGTATGTATGGCTCGACGCGCTGACGAATTACGTCACCGCCACCGGTTGGCCGGACCCAAACGCGTCGCGTGCCGAGTTCTGGCCGGCCGACATCCATCTGATCGGCAAGGATATTGTTCGCTTCCATGCGGTCTATTGGCCGGCCTTCCTGATGGCTGCCGGGCTGCCGGTGCCGGCGCGCGTATCGTCCAACGGCTGGTGGACGGTCGAGGGCGAGAAGATGAGCAAGTCGCTCGGCAACGTCGTTGAGCCGCGCACTCTGGCCGCGACCTATGGGCTGGATCAGGTGCGGTACTTCTTCATGCGCGAAAAACCGTTCGGTGCCGACGGCAGCATGAGCGACCCGGCCCTAGTCACACGCATCAACACGGAACTGGCCAACGGCATCGGCAACCTCGCGCAACGCTCGCTGTCGCTGATCGCCCGCAACTGCGAGGGCAAGCTGCCCCGGCGCGGCGCCGAAACGCCCGAGGATGCGGCATTGCTGGAGGCGGCCAACGCGCTGCCCGGCATCGTGCGCGACAAGATGGACCGGCAGGTGTTCCACGAGGCGCTGGAAGAGGTCTGGAAGGTTGTCCGCGCCGGCGACGGCTACATCGACCGGCAGGCGCCGTGGGCGTTGAAGAAGACTGATGCGGCCCGCATGGCCGATGTGCTGCGCGTGCTGGTGGACACGATCCGGCCTATTGCGACCGTGCTGCAACCGTTCATGCCCGGTAGCATGGGCAAACTGCTCGATCAGCTTGGCGTGCCGCCGGAGGTGCGCGACATCGCCGGGCTTGCGATACCGCTGGTGGACGGCGCGGCGCTGCCGCCGCCGGCCGGCGTATTTCCGCGCTATGTCGAGACATAACACTCGGATGCTGATCGATTCCCATTGCCACCTGGATTATTTCGGCCCCGACGAACTGCCCGGCGTGCTGGCCCGCGCGGCGGAGGCGGGCGTCGGCGAGATGGTCACGATCGGCACGCGCTGGCAGCAATCGCTGGAGATGCGCGACTTGGCCGCCACGCTGCCGAACGTCTGGAGCACGGTCGGCATTCACCCGCACAGCGCCGCCGAATTTTCCGTGCCGACCCCGGAGGCGCTGGCGGAGGTCGCAACGCACCCGAAGGTAGTGGGCATCGGCGAATCGGGCCTGGATTATTTCTACGACAAGGCCCCGCGCGACGTGCAACAGGCGAGTTTTCGCGCCCATATCCGCGCCGCCCGTCTGGCCGGAGTGCCGCTGTCGATCCACGCCCGCGACGCCGACGACGACATCGCCGCCATCCTGCGCGACGAACACGAATCCGGCGGCAACTTCATGTTCTTGCTGCACTGTTTCAGCTCCGGTCGCGGCTTGGCGGAAGCGGCGCTGGAATTGGGCGGCTATCTCAGCTTTTCCGGCATCCTGACCTTCCCGAAATCGCGGGAAAACCGAGACATCGCGCGCGACGTGCCGGCTGACCGGCTGCTGGTCGAGACGGACGCGCCGTATCTTGCACCCGTGCCGTTTCGCGGCAAGCGGAACGAGCCGGCTTGGGTCGCCAAGACCGCCGCCGTGCTGGCAACGGTGCGCGGCCTGGAACCGGCGGCGTTGGCCGACCTGACGACGGCGAATTTCCGCCGGCTATTCCGCAAAGCGGCGTAGGGCGTTGATCAAAGTCACGTTGCTCGGAACCGGCGGTTCCGCCGGCGTGCCGATGCTCGGCGGCGCGGACGGCTCGGGCGACTGGGGCGAGTGCGACCCCGCCGAACCACGCAACCGCCGCACCCGCGCCTCCATCGTCATCGAACAGGACGGCGAGGCGCTGCTGATCGACACCGGGCCGGACATGCGCGAGCAATTGCTGGCCTGCCGGGTGCGCAAGGTGGACGCGGTGCTCTACACGCACGCGCACGCGGACCACATTCTCGGTCTGGACGACATCCGCATCCTGAACCGCCTCGTGGACCGGCCGCTGGAGGCGTTCGGCACGCCTCAGACGCTGGCCGAACTAGACATGCGGTTCGGCTATGCCTTCGCCCCCTGGCATCCGCCCGGCTTCTTCCGCCCGGTGCTGATGGCGCGCCCGGTGGAACCCGGCCAGACGGTCGATATGCGCGGCATGTCGGTGCAACTGTTCGACCAGGACCACGGCTTCACCCGCTCGCTGGGCCTGCGCGTCGGCGGGTTTGCCTATTCGACCGACGCGGTGGATCTGGACGATGCGGCGTTCGCGACTCTCGCCGGCATCGACACCTGGGTCGTCGGCTGTTTCCAGCGCCACGCCCACCGGACGCATGCGTGGCTGCCGCGTGTGCTGACCTGGGTGGACCGCCTGCGCCCCCGCCGGACGGTACTGACGCATATGGGGCCGGATATGGATTTCGCGTGGTTGGGCAACAAGTTGCCGGCGGGCGTGGAGGTTGGGTACGATGGTCTCGTTCTGGATGTAGCGACCTAGGTTTGGAGGCGCCTGTGGAGACGGCTGTTCGCGACTTGTTGGAAGCCTGCCGCGCCCGCCCTGACTCGGCAGGGCTGCAAGCGGCGCTGATGGGCGTGGCGCAGGGTGCCGGGGCGTCCGACGTGCTGGACTATCTGGCGCAGGCGGACCCGCAGCCGCACGATGCCGCACACCGCCAGCGCGTGGCCGCGTTCCTGACCGAAGGCGGACGCGATGAAGCGGCGACGCGCTGGGTGCCGGTCGCTCGGCCGGTGGCGGCGGGGGAGGGTGCCACCGTCGTTCAATTGTTCCAGCCTGGCGCGAAACACGAAACGCCCGCGTCGGCGCTCCCGCCCCACACGGCCATTTCGTTCGACGAGGTGATCGGGCTGGAGGCGGTCAAACAGCAGATCCGGCGCAAAATCATCGCGCCGTTCCAGAAGCCGGGGCTGTTCCAGGCGTTCCGCAAGCGCAGCGGCGGCGGGGTGATGATGTTCGGGCCGCCGGGGTGCGGCAAGACGATGCTGGCGCGCGCTACGGCGGGCGAGGCGAAAGCGCATTTCGTCGCCGTCGCGATCACCGACGTGCTGGACAAATATATCGGCGAATCGGAGCGCAAGCTGGCGCAGGCGTTCGCACAAGCCCGCGCCCGCAAGCCGGCCGTGCTGTTCTTCGACGAGTTGGAGGCATTGGCGTCACGCCGCCGCTCCAGCGGCGATGTCGGCGCGTCGCTGGTCTCGACGTTTTTGAGCGAAATGGATGGATTTTCCGGCAGTTCCGAGGGGGTTCTCGTGTTGGCTGCGACCAACACGCCGTGGGCGGTCGATTCCGCGTTCCGCCGGCCCGGCCGGTTCGACCGCGTACTGTTCGTGCCGCCGCCGGACCAGCCGGCACGCCTCGGCATTCTGTCCGGACTGCTGGCCGGTCGGCCGACGGCACCCGGCCTGGACATGCAGAAATTCGCCGAGGCGTCGTCGGGCTTTTCCGGGGCCGACTTGTCCAATCTTGTGGAAACGGCCACCGAACTCGCCATCGAGGACAGCGACTCGCAGGACAATCTGACTCCGATTGCCCGCCGCCACTTCGACGCGGCGTTCAAGGACGTGAAGCCGACCACCGGGGAATGGCTCGCAACCGCGCGCAACTACGCGAAATACGCCAACGAGGGCGGCATCTACGACGACGTTCTGGCGTTCATCGAGAGGCACGCGCGCTGAACGCCGACCTTGCCCGCAACCGGCTAGCGGTCGCGCGCCGTTTCAACGCCGAAAGCAACATGCCGGCGTCCGAGCGGATGGCGCGGGAGGCGCTGGCCGCCGATCCGGAATTGGGGGGCGCCTACGCCGTGCTGGCCCTCGCGCTCTACGGGCAAGGGCGGCCCAGGCAGGCGCTGCAGGAGGCAGAGCGGGCGCTGGCGCTGGACCCGACCGCCGAGGCGTTCCGCGCCCACGCGCTGGCGTTGCATGGCATCGGCCGGCGCAAGGCGGCGCTGGCCGCCGCGCGGGAAGCGGAGCGGTTGGCACCGACCAGTCCGGCATCCGCCAACATCCTCGGTATCGTGCTGGAAAAGATGGGAAAATCGGTGCCGGCGAGGGAGGCGTTCGCACGTGCGATGGCGCTGGCCCCGGGCAACGACAGTTTTCGCGCCCAGTACGGCCTGTTGCTGCTGCGCCAGCGAAAGCTTCCGGAGGCCGAAATCGTGGCGGCGGAACTCGACCCGGCCACGGACCACATCCCCGCGTTGCTGCTGCGGGGCGGCGTCGCCCTGCGTCGCAACCGGCCGAAGGAGGCAGGCGAATTCGCACTGTGGGCCCTCTCGCAAAACGCGGTGCATCCAGGCGCGCTGACGCTGCTGGTGGAGGCGAAGGCCGGCCAAAGCCGCTGGATGGGTGCGTGGTGGCGGATGACGATGTTCTTCGCCACCAAGCCGCCCTGGCTGCGCTCGGTGGTCGTCGTGCCGCCGATCGTGTTGCTGTATTTCGTGGCGGCACCGGTGGCGATGGTGCCGATTTTTTACCTTGCCTTCGCGAGCCGGATGTTCAGGCGCATGTTGCGGCGGGAACTGAGCGCGGCGACCGAGAGCATACGGTTGAAGAAGGGGTTTTGAGCTAAAACCTCACTCGCCGCTGCAACGGCAGGATCTGCATGTCCGTCCGCTCCGCCCAAAACCCCCACAGCCCGCGCGGCGCCCGCAACATCACCAGGATCGCGATGGCGCCCAAAATCATCAGGTAGTAGCTGCCGAGGCCGGACAGCGTTTCGCGCAGCACGAAGAACACGACGACGCCGACGAACGGCCCCTCGAACCGGCCGATGCCGCCGATGACGGTGATGAAGATGACCAACGCCGTCCAATCGTTGACCGAGAAGCCGGCATCCGGGCTGATGCGCAGCCTTTGCAGGAAAATCAACGTGCCTGCCATCGCGGTGCAGGCGGCGGTGAAAATGAACACCAGCAACTTGGTGCGGTCCACGTCGATGCCGTTGGAGCGGGCGGCGACCTCGTTGTCGCGCAGCGCCGTCAGCGCCAGCCCGTGGCGGGAGCGGAGCAGGGCGACGATCAGGCCGAGAATGACGACCGTCAGGCCCAGTGCGACCCAATAGACCAGGAACTCGCGCGCCTGTCGCGAGTGCGCCATGCCGGTGACGATGCCGGCGGGCAACGAAATGCCGGAGCCACCGCCGAGCGGCGAAATCTGCGAGGCGACGAGGCGAAACACCTCCGCCATGACCCAGGAGCCGATGGCGAAATAGGCGCCGCGCAGGCGGAACGTGACGGCGGCGACAGGCACCGCGATCAGGGCTGCGGCAACACCCGCCACCGGGATGCACAGCAACGGCGGAATGCCGGCAAAGATCGCGCAGGCGAACAGCACGTAGCCGCCGAGGCCGACGAACGCCTGCTGCCCGACCGAGACCAGCCCCGCATAGCCTGCCAACAGGTTCCAATTGGCGGCGAGCATGAGGTAGGCGAACGCCTCGATCAGCAGCCGCATTCCGTCGCGGCCCGCCCAGTACGGGGCCGCCGCCAGAGCCATCAGGACGACCGCCAGCAGGCCGATACCGACCGTGCTGGCAAGGGTAGCCCGGGTAACGCGGGCCGTCACCGGCGGCGCGCCAATAGGCCCTGCGGCCGGATCGCCAGCACGACCAGGAACGCGACGTGTCCCGCCAGCACCTGCCAGCCGGGATCGATCTCGGCGCCAATGGCCTGAACCACGCCCAGCAAGATGCCGCCGGCCAGCGTGCCCCACAGGCTGCCGAGCCCGCCGATGATGACGGCCTCAAACGCATAGAGCAGCCGCGCCGGGCCGATCGATGGATCGAAATTGGAACGAATTCCAAACGTGA
>CAJCJG010000182.1 GCA_903970625.1 Solirubrobacterales bacterium 70-9
CGCACCCGCCGTCGCTGCGGCCAGCCTGCGGCGCGCCTGCAATTGCTGGTCCACCAGCACGCCGAGCAGGATCACCGTGCCCATCACGGCAAAGTTCAGCGAGTTCGGGATGCCCAGGATGTTCACCAGATTCTGCAACACCTGCAACAACGCCGTGCCGAGCACGATGCCGACGATCGAACCCTCGCCGCCGCGCAGGCTGCACCCGCCGAGGACGGCTGCGGCAATGGCATACAGCTCGTAGAAATTGCCGAACGAACTCGGCGAGACCGAGTTGGTATAGAACACCAACAGCACCGTCGAGATGCCGGCCAGCCCGCCGCTGATGACGTAGGCAGTGGCGATCACCACGCCGGTGCGGATGCCGGAAAAGCGCGCTGCCTCCTCGTTCTTGCCGGCGGCATACAGCCAGCGGCCGTACACCGATTTGTGCAGCACCACGCCCATCACCAGCGCCAGCGCGATCAGGAAGATGAACGTATTCGGCACGCCGTAGATGTGGCCGGATGCGATGTCGCTGATCGTGTCGGCCTCGTCGCCGTAGCCGAAGCCGCGCGTGGTGTCCGTCGTGTAGTAGCGCGCGGCGCCGCGATAGATCAGCAGCCCACACAGCGTCACGATGAACGGCTGCATCTTCAGCCGCGTGATCAGCAACGCCTGCGCGGCACCCAGCACCAGGCCGCCGGCGATCACCAGCAGCAGCGCGAACGGCCAGTAGATTTCGTACTTGGTCAGCAGATCGACAAACACGACGCCGAGCAGTGCAAACATCGAGCCGACGGAGAGGTCGATGCCGCCGGTGATGATCACCAGCCCCTCGCCGATGGCAAACACGCCGAACAGCCCGATCAGGTTGGCCATGTTCAGCAGGTTCACGCTGGACAGAAAGGCCGGGTTGATCGCGCCGGTGATCGCGGACACCACGATCAGCAGCACGAATAGGCCGAGTTCCTTTTTCATCACGCGGCCACCTCCGCCGGCTCCACGGTCTGGCCGATTGCCAGCCGCAGAACGTTGTATTCGCTGAACTGGTCACGCTCCAGCATGCCGCTCACCCGCCCTTCGTGCATCACCGCCACCCGGTCGGACACGCCGATCACTTCCTCCATGTCGGACGAGATCATTAAGATCGTAACGCCGCGGTCGGCCAGCCCGCGCATCAGCGCGTAGATTTCCGCCTTGGCCCCAACGTCGATCCCTCGCGTCGGTTCGTCGAAGATCACCACGCGCGGCTGCATCGATAGCCACTTCGCCAGCACCACTTTCTGTTGGTTGCCGCCGGACAGCGTGATCACCTGCGTCTCGACATTCGGCGCCTTGATCGACAAGCTGACCGCTTGCTCGCGCGCAATCCGCCCCTCGGCGCCGCGATTGACCAGCCATCCTTTGGCGTGGGTCAGCAGGCTCGCGAGCGAGATGTTCTCGCGGATCGGAAATTCCAGCACCAGGCCGGATTTCTTGCGGTCCTCCGGGATCAGATAGATGCCCCGGCGGATCGCGTCGCGCGGATTGCCGATCCGCACCGTCTTGCCGTCCAACCGGATATTCCCGCCCAGCACCTTGTCGATGCCGAACACCGCGCGAGCGAGCGACGTGCGCCCTGCGCCGACGAGCCCGGCCAGCCCCAGAATTTCGCCGTGCCGCACCGAAAGGTCGATCTGCCGGTCGGGAAACGCCGTCGTCACCAAGCCGGAAATGTCGCACCCGCCCGCTCGCGCCGGCTGCTTCGGCGGAATGTAAAGCGACTTCAGATCGCGCCCGATCATCAGCCGGATCATAATGGCGTGGTTCAACTCCGCCCGCGCCAGTTCGCCCACCGCATGCCCGTCGCGCAGCACCACCACACGGTCCGCACACGTCATCACCTCGCCCAGCCGGTGGCTGATATAGATCACGGCGATCCCGTGCGCCTTCAGGTCGGCGATCACCTGCAACAGCCGCTCGGTCTCGGTCAGCGTCAGGCTCGATGTCGGCTCGTCCATGATGATCACGCGCGCATCGATCGACAGCGCCTTGGCGATCTCCACCATCTGCCGCTGCGCGATGGACAGATTCTCCACCAACGTCTCCGGCCCGAAATCGGCCCCGAGTCGCTTCAGCAGCGGCGCCACGCGTGCCCGCAGCCCCGAATTGTCCACCAGCTTAAGCGGCCCGCCGACCAGCTTTTCCCGCCCGATGAACACGTTGGCCGCGACATCGAGGTTCTCGAACAGGTTCAGTTCTTGATGCACGAACGCGATACCCGCGCGCGTCGCTGCGGCCACCGTCAGATGGTCGTGTTCGTGCCCGTCGATGCGGATTTTCCCTGCACTCGGCGAGGTCACGCCGCCCAGGATCTTCATCATCGTGGACTTGCCGGCCCCGTTTTCGCCGATCAGGCCAAGCACTTCGCCGCGCTCCACGCGCAGCGTCACATTGTCCAGCGCCGTCACCCCGGGATACGTTTTCGTAATCCCGGAAAGTTCCAGTAGCGTCTCCGCCATTCGGCGTTTCCTCCCGAGCCATCCCCGGCGGCGTCCCGCCGCCGGGTTCGTGAAGCGTGCCCGGGTTTTACTTGCCGAGCAACGACTTCAGCTTGGCGGCAAAGTCCGCGACGTTAGATTTGTCGATCACCTGTGTGGCCACGATCAGCTTGCCGTCGGCCGGAACCCACGACTTGTCGCCGTTCAGCGTCTTGATGATGTTGACAGCCGAGAGATAACCGAACTCGTACGGTTGCTGCACGATCGTCGAGCTAATCGTGCCGTCGGAGATGCCGCGTAGCGTGCGCTGGTCTTCGTCGAAGCCGACGATCTTGACGGTGCCGACCTTGCCCGCTGCCTTCACTGCGTCATAGATCAGCGGCGTCTCGTAGCTCCACAGGCCGGACAGCAGGGCGATATCGGGGTATTTCACCAGCACGTTTTCCATGTTCGCCTTTGCCTTGGCGAAATCGACCTGATCGGTGAAAACATCGACCAGTTCCACCTTCGTGCCGGCGATGGATTCTTTGATGCCCTGCACGCGCTCGCGGGCGTTGTCGGCGTCCAGCGTGCCCACGAACAGCGCGATCTTGCCGCCGCCGGGCAGCGCCTTCTTGATCTCCTCGCCCGCCTGCCGGCCTGCGGCGACGTTGTCGGTGCCGATGTAAGCCACGCGCTTGCTCTGCGGCGCGTCGCTGTCGGTGGTGATCAGCACCGCCTTGGCGGCGACCTTGTCCAGTTCCTCGGTCGCGTGCGGCGCGTCGTCGACCGAAATCGAAATGCCGGCGACGCCGCGCACCAGCAGGTCGTCCAGTTCGCGGCGCTGGCCGGCGGCGGTCGCTTCGCCGGTGACGATCAGTTGGATGTTGTACTCGGGATGCTCCTTCTGGGCCTTCTCCAAGCCACGCCCGGCGATCGTCCAGAAATCGGCGGCGGCATTGGTGACAAGGGCGATGGTCTTCTTTTCCTGGGCCTGCGCGGCACCGGTGAACAGCCCGGCTGCCAGCGCACCGGCCAGCACGGGGACAAAGAGTGACTTCACGGTTCAACTCCCAAAGTGTTTTTTTACCTGCGGCGCGCGGCAGGAATTTTGGGACCTTCGACGTTTCGATCCATAAAAGTCGGACCAAACCACGTCGCATGACCGCATTATCCTCCCGCGTGGCGGATTAAGTCATGCAATTGGCGCGAAGGGAAGCCCCGCGCGGCCGGCGCCGGTCACAGTAGCTGGAGCAGTTGGGCCTTCAGGTAGGCGCTTTCCGGCAGCAGTGGATGCACCGGGTGGTCCGGCCCCGCGCCGCCGGCAAACACGATCCGTGCGTCCCGCCGCGCCCGTTGCACGCCCTCGGCGATGGCGGCGGCAAACATCTCGGGCGGCGCGTGGTGGCTGCACGAGGCGATGAACAGGAACCCGCCGGGCGCGACCAAGGGTGCGGCCAGCCGCGCCAGCCTGCCGTAAGCGCGCAACCCGTTGGCCTGATCCTTCTTGGATTTGGCAAACGCCGGCGGGTCGCAGATCACGATGTCGAACGTCTCGCCCGCTTGCCCAAATGCAGTCAGCACCTCGAACGCATCGCCACGCCGCGTCGTCACACGCTCCAGCCCGTTCATCCCGGCCGCCGCCATCGCATGCTCCAGCGCCGGTGCCGAGGTATCGACCATGGTGACATGCGCGGCCCCGGCGGCGGCACAGCGCAGCCCGAAGGCACCGGTGTGGCAAAACACGTCCAGCACGCGTCCGCCGGCCGCCAGCGCCGCCACCCGATCACGGTGCGGTCGCTGGTCGAAGAACCAGCCGGTCTTTTGGCCGCCCAACGGATCGACCGGAAACCGCACCCCGCCTTCCTCCACCACGGCCGCCGCGTCGGTACCGGCCAAAAGTTCCACCCGTTCGCTTAGCCCCTCATGCAGGCGCGAAGCCGAATCGTTGCGCGCCACCACGGCCCGGAGCGGCAGCAGGTCCGTCAACGCCGCCACGATCTCCGGCAGCAGCCGGTCCATGCCGGCAGTGTTGGCCTGGACCACCGCCATGTCGCCGAACCGGTCCACGATCAGGCCCGGCAGCCGGTCCGCCTCGGCATGCACCAGGCGATGGAACGGCCCGTCGATCACCCGCGCCCGCAGCGCCGCCGCCGAGGCGATCCGCGCGCGGACCCAGGCCGCGTCGATGACGGCGCCCGGATCGCGGTCCAGCAACCGGGCGGCGATCAAGCTGTGCGGATTGAACATGAAGGTGCCGAACCGCCACCCGTCGTCGCCCTCCAGCCGCACCGGGGCACCTGGCGGCAGGTGCCGATACTCCGGCTTCATCGCGATCTCGTTGCCGAAAGCCCATGGATGGCCGGCCTTCAGCCGCCGTTCCTGCCCCTTGTTCAGCCGCAGCAGCGGCCTGTCATCTTGCGCCATCGTTATTGCGCGTAAACGCGAACCTCGCGGGCCGGCTTGCCGGCATCGCCGCGAAAGCCGACCGTGATGCGCTCGGCCGGGATGCCGTTCAGATGCAGTTCCTGCGCGACGGCCGTGGCATCCTCCTGCCCTTGCTTGATAAACACGTCCTGCGCGTCCCGGCTGGCCGTGGTCGGGATCGGCGTCACCACCGAGAACGTGACATCCCGCTTACGCGCCTCCGCCGCCCGCACCGCGTCCCGCACGGAGGGCCGCCAGTCGGCATCGGGAATGGTGAAGGCGATGGTCAGCAGCGGCAGCTTGGGCAATGCCGCCCGTGACAGATCGGCCGCTGCCGGTGTGGTCGTCGCGCGCTCGAACGTGCGCTGATCCACGAGTTTGCAGCCGGCGAGCACTAGCAGGGCAGCGAGCGCGCCGCATGTGAACGGGGCGGCGGTCAGGTCCGATACTCCGGCTGCTCGCGGTCCAGCACGCGCTTGATGCTTTGCAGGTGTAACCGCGCGCTGTCGCGCCCCTCGGCCATCATCTGCCGATAAGTCCGCGCCGCCACCTCCGGCGCCACGGGCTTCAGCGGGCGCCCGGTGGACAGCGCCAATCGCTGCGCCTCGCAGGCGCGCTCCAGATAATACAAATCGTCCCACGCCTCGGCGATCCCGGCGCCCACCACCAGCACGCCATGGTTGCGCATGAACACAATGTCGCCATCGCCGAGGCTGGCGGCGATCCGGTCGCCTTCGCTCTCGTCGAGCGCTAGTCCATTATAGTCGTCGTCCACCACCGTCCGCCCATAGAATTTCAGCGCCGACTGCCCGGCCCACGCCAGCGGCGGCCCCTCCAGCATCGCCAGCGCGGTCGCGTTCGGCATGTGGGTGTGGAACGCGGCGCGGGCGCGCGGAACGTTCAAATGCAGGCGACCATGGATGTAGAAGGCCGTGGCCTCGGGCGTGCCGTGCCCCTCCACGACATTGCCGTGAAAGTCGCAGATCAGCAGGCGCGAGGCGGTCACTTCTCCGAACGCCCAGCCGATCGGGTTGACCAGAAACAGATCGTCGCGCCCCGGCACCATCGCCGACAGGTGGTTGCAGACGCCCTCGTGCAGCCCAAGCTTTGCCGCCATGCGGAAACAGGCAGCCAGATCGACCCGAGCTTGCCAGACGGCCTCCCGGTCGAGATCGGCGTTCCGCAACACCGGCAGGGCTGAGGGCGGGCGAAGTTCCTGGGCCATACGGCGGTCTCCTGTGCGCCGGAAGCTTGCAGGAAGTCGGGAGATGGGCAAGCCGCCCCGGCAGCGGCCTGCCTTGCCCTGAACCGGCACCCTGTCTAATAGCGTCGAAAGCCCCGGAGGAAACATGGCGTCCACAGGCGAACTGCCCACGGAGAACCCCGCGCTCGCTGTCCAGGCCGCGATCCTTGCCCGGCCGATGACGCCGGAGCGGCGGCAGGCGGACGCCATCCGTGCGCTTGCCATCGACGCGGTCGAAAAGGCCAATATCGGCCACCCCGGCGCGCCGATGGGCATGGCCGACATGGCGACCGCCCTGTGGAGCAAATTCCTCAAATACGACGCCGCCGACCCGCACTGGCCGGACCGCGACCGGTTCGTGCTGTCCAACGGCCACGCCTCGATGATGTTGTACGCGGTGCTGTACCTGACCGGCTATCCCGGCATGGGCATCGAGGACATCAAGCGGTTCCGGCAACTGCACTCGCCGGCCGCCGGCCACCCGGAACACGGCGAGAGTCCTGGGATCGAGACCACCACCGGGCCGCTCGGCCAGGGCATCGCCACAGCTGTCGGCATGGCGCTGGCCGAGCGTCTGCTGGCCGCCCGTTTCGGCAAGTCGCTGGTCGATCATCGAACCTGGGTGTTCTGCGGCGACGGCTGCCTGATGGAAGGCATCAGCCACGAGGCCGCCGGCCTCGCCGGGCGCCTGAACCTGAACAAGCTGACGGTCCTTTGGGACGACAACCATATCTCCATCGACGGCGACACCGCGCTCGCGACCGCCGACGACATGATGAAGCGGTTCGCCTCCCATGGCTGGGCCACCCGGCTGGTCGATGGCCACGACCCGGTGCAACTGGCGGCCGCGATGGCGACGGCGACGCGCTCGCAGAAGCCGACCTTCATCGCCTGCCGTACCATCATCGGCTTCGGTGCGCCCACCAAGGCCGGCACCAACGCCGTCCACGGCAGCGTGCTCGGGCCGGCGGAGGCGCAGGGGGCCAAGGCATTGCTCGGCTGGAACTATCCGCCGTTCGAGGTGCCGGAGGGGCTGCTGGAGCAGTGGCGCGCATTCGGCGCCCGTGGCGAGGCGCCGCGCCGGGCGTGGCTGAAGCGGCTCGCCAAGCATCCGATGCGCGCCGAGTTCGAGCGTGTGATGGCCGGCACCTTGCCGGCCAATTTCCACGAGACGATCGCGGCCTTGCGGGCGGACATCGCGGCCAAGAAGCCGAAGATGGCCTCCCGCGCCGCAAGCCAGCGGGCGCTGGAAAGCCTGGTGCCGGCGCTGCCGGAACTGATCGGCGGCTCGGCCGACCTGACCGGCTCCAACCTCACGTTCGTCAAAGGCATGGGCACCGTCACTCCCGGCAACTTCGCCGGCCGCTACATCCATTACGGTATCCGCGAGCACGGCATGGCGGCAGCCATGAACGGGATCGCGGTGCATGGCGGGCTGATCCCCTACGGCGGCACGTTCTTCGTGTTCACCGACTACATGCGCCCGGCGATCCGCCTGTCCGCCCTGATGCGCCAGCGCGTGATCTACGTGCTGACTCACGACAGCATCGGGCTGGGGGAGGATGGGCCGACCCACCAGCCGGTCGAGCACCTCGCCAGCCTGCGCGCGATGCCGAACATCTGGATGATGCGCCCCGCCGATGCGATGGAAACGGCCGAGTGCTGGGAACTTGCCATCCGCCGCACCGATGGCCCGAGCCTGTTGGCGCTGTCGCGCCAGTCGCTGCCCGCCTTCCGCACCGACACGGCCGAGAACCGCAGCGCGCGCGGCGCCTACGTGCTGGCCGAGGCCGACGGGCCACGGCAGGCGACAGTGATCGCCACCGGCTCGGAAGTGATGATTGCCATGGCGGCGCGCGATGCGCTGGCCGCCGAGGGGATCAAGGTCGCGGTGGTCTCGCTGCCCTGCTGGGAACTGTTCGCCGCGCAGGACGAAACCTATCGCGCCGGCGTGCTCGGCGGCGCGCCCCGCGTGGGAATCGAGGCCGGCGCCAGCTTCGGCTGGGACCGCTGGCTGGGGCCGGACGGCGTATTTATCGGCCTCGACCATTTCGGCGCCTCGGCGCCCTACGAGGAAGTTTACAAGGAGTTCGGCATCACGTCCGAGGCGATCGTGGCGGCGGTGAAGAAGAAGCTCGCCTAAGGAGTGCTCGACTCTCCCGGGCAACACCAAACAATAGCTGCCCTACGCTGCGTGGTCGGAACGTTCGGAAGCTCGCGCGGCGGGTTCCAACCGTCAAGAAACGCGCTAATATCGCCTCGTACAAAGAGGGATCTTGCCCATGGCCGTCACCGTCGCCATCAACGGATTTGGCCGCATCGGCCGCTTGGTGCTGCGCGCGATGGTCGAGAGCGGGCGGACGGACGTGGTGCCGGTGGCGATCAACGACCTGGGCAGCGTCGAAGCGAACGCCCACCTGTTTCGCTACGACAGCGTGCATGGCCGGTTCCCCGGCGAAGTCGTCGTGGACGGCGACACCATCACCATTCATTCCGGCGGCCGTACGTGGGGGCCGATCAAGGTATCGGCCGAAAGAGACCCGACGAAGGTGCCATACCAGGGCATCGACGTGGCGATGGAATGTACGGGCCGCTTCACCAAGAAAGCCGACGCCTCGCATTTGATCACCGCCGGCGCCCGCAAAGTCCTGGTTTCCGCCCCGGCTGACGGCGCCGACGCGACGATCGTGTATGGCGTCAACCATCATGTCCTGACCAAGGACATGACGGTCGTGTCAAATGCATCCTGCACCACGAACTGTCTGGTGCCGGTCGTCAAAGTCCTGCACGACAATTTCAAGATCGTGCGCGGCTACATGGTGACGATCCATTCGTACACCGGCGACCAGAACACCGTCGATACGCTGCACAAGGATTTGCACCGCGCCCGCGCGGCGGCGTGCAACATCATTCCGACCAGCACAGGTGCTGCCAAGGCCGTGGGTCTGGTCATGCCGGAACTGAAGGGCAAGCTGGACGGCACCGCCATTCGTGTGCCGACGCCCAACGTGTCGCTGGTGTCGCTCGACGTGGTATTGGAAAGGCCGGCAACCAAAGACGAGATCAACGCGGCGATGAAGACGGCCAGCGAAGGCGCCCTCAAGGGTATCCTGGCCTACAATACGGAACCTCTGGTCAGCAGCGATTTCAACGGTGTCGCCGCGTCCTCGACCTTCGATGCGCCGCAGACGACCGTGGTGGATGGCGGGCTGTACCGGGTCATGTCTTGGTACGATAACGAATGGGGCTTCTCCAACCGCATGTCCGACACGGCCGCGCTGCTCGGCAGCCTGTAGTGCCATGAGCCTGCGAACGCTCGACGGTGTCGCGGTCGTCGGCAAGCGCGTGCTGTTGCGCGCCGATCTGAACGTTCCGGTGCGAGACGGCAAAATTGCCGACCTGACGCGCATCGAACGCCTGTCGCCGACGATCCGCGAATTGTCGGGCAAGGGTGCGAGGGTGATCGTTTTAAGCCATTTCGACCGGCCGAAGGGCAAGCGTGTGGCGGACATGTCGCTGGTCCCGATGGCGGCCGCGCTCGGCGAGGTGCTGGGCCGAAAAGTTCGCTTCGGTGAGGACTGCATCGGCGTGCCGGCGCAACAGGTCATCGACACGATGGACGACGGCGATGTGGCCGTGCTGGAAAACACCCGCTTTCATCCCGGCGAGGAAAACAACGACCCGGCCTTTGCGGCCGAGTTGGCCTCGCTCGGCGACATCTTCGTCAACGACGCCTTCTCGGCCGCCCACCGCGCCCATGCAAGCACCGAAGGCATCGCACACCTGCTGCCGAGTTACGCCGGCCGCCTGATGCAGGCGGAGATGGAGGCGCTGGCCGCTGCCCTGACCACGCCGGTTCGCCCCGTCATGGCCATCGTCGGCGGCTCCAAGGTCAGCACCAAATTGGATTTGCTGGGCAATCTGGTCGCCAAGGTCGATGTCCTGGTGATCGGCGGCGCCATGGCCAACACGTTCTTGTCCGCCGAAGGCGTGGGCGTCGGCACGTCGTTGCAGGAAGCCGAGATGCACGCCACGGCACTCGACATCGTGGCCAAAGCCCAAGCCGCCGGCTGTCGGATTTTGCTGCCGGTGGATGCCGTCGTCGCCGCCGCGCTGGCGCCGGGCGTGGCGACGCAAACCGTTGGGATCGCTGCCATTCCGGCCGATGCGATGATTCTGGACATCGGCCCGAAAACCGTCGCCGACGTCGAGGCCCATCTGGCGGCGGCCAAAACCCTGGTCTGGAACGGCCCGGTCGGCGCGTTCGAAACGCCGCCGTTCGATTCCGGCACGACCGCGCTGGCAAAATCGGTGGCGGCGGCGACGGCGGCGGGAAACCTGCGCAGCGTGGCCGGCGGCGGCGATACGGTGTCGGCGTTGAAGCACGCCGGCGTTATCGACCGGATCAGCTATGTGTCGAGCGCAGGCGGCGCTTTTCTGGAGTGGCTGGAAGGCAAGACGCTGCCCGGCGTGGCGGTGCTCGGCGGCTGATTTTCTTTACGAAACTATCGAGAGCGGATACGGTGCATCCCAGCAGTCTTAATGGGATGTACACCGATGCGACGGATGATCGTTCGCATGATCGCCACCGGATCGCTGTCCGCCTTCTCCTCCGCCGCCCTGCCGGAACTGCCGTCGCAATCCGCGCGCGGCCTGGGGGGTGTGCAGCACGCACGCTCCAGTCAGACGCAACCCCAAACCCCGGCCCCGCCCACGCTGCCGCTGGACCAAAGTCGGATCGGCGCTGCGCCATCTACCGGCCGCACGCCCCCGCGCGGATCGCTGCTCGACCTTTCGGTCTGATCCTCCCGCCTCGGCGGTCTTCACACGGCCGTGCTCACGGGGGTTGTGTCCGAGCCTTCCAGGTTGCAGATTCGGCGCATGATCGACTTCGTGCGCCAGATCCCGCAGGGCGACACGCATGAGCGTTCCGTGTGCGCCACGTGCGGCTTCATCGACTACCAGAACCCGAAGATCGTCGTCGGGTCGGTGGTGAGTCATGGCGGCCGGATTCTACTCTGCCGCCGGGCCATCGAGCCGCGTCGGGGTTTTTGGACCTTGCCGGCCGGCTACCTGGAACTCGGCGAGACGGCCGAGGAGGGTGCGCGGCGCGAGGCGCTGGAGGAAGCCGAGGCAACCATTGCGATAGACGGCCTGTTGGCGGTGTTTTCGATCAGCCGGATCGGGCAAATCCAGTTGATTTTCCGTGCGGGCTTCGCCGGCACCACCGAACCGCACTTCGCCGCCGGGCCGGAAAGCCTGGAGGTGGCGCTGTTCGACTGGGATGCGATCCCACGCGACGAAATCGCCTTCCCGTCGGTTCACTGGGCCTTGGCCGCGTGGCTGGGCGCGGCCGGCCGTCCGCTGGGGCTGCCAGTCGGCATTCCGGCGTCCGATGTTCCGGGTGCTGTGTCGCCACACGAGTCGATCGAGGTCGTCGGTCTATGAGCCGCTTGAACCACGTACGCCGCGCCGCCCTGCTTGCGGCGGCACTTCTGGGTGGCGGCGCGTCGCCCACGCGCACCTCGCCGCTGGCGATGGTCCAACCGCTGCCCGGCGGGATCGATCTGCCGGAAACCTCGGCCTCCGGCGCGTTCACGCCGGCGCCTGTGCCCGACCTCGATCAGAGCGAGAGCAGCCTGCACAAGGCCGGTCCCGCCAAGATCGCGGTGGTGCCGAGCCTGTTCCATCAGCGCGAAACCACGTCAGGCGAGGGCTTTACGCCGAATTCGACGGTCTTTGGCGAGCAGACCAAGCGCCTGCACCCGGCGCCCAGCCTCAATTTGAGCGTGCCGCTGCAATAGCCGGCGCTACCGTATCCGCGCTGCCGCCACCGCCTCCTGCAACTCCGCCAGATCGAGCGCGCCCGGCAGCAGCTTGGCGCCGATCACGTAGGCCGGCGTCCCGTCGATGCCGAGGGCGCGGGCGAGGCTGAGATTGTCGTCCAGCCGCTTCTCGATTGCGGGGTCCGCCATGTCGCGCTGCAACCGGTCCCAATCGAGGCCGGCGCGCAGCGCATCGGCGTGCAGGCTGTCCTCGGTGACGGTCGGCGGGCCGGCCATGACGAGGTCGTGGAGCTTCTGATAGCCGCCCTGCCGCTGGGCGGCGAGCACCGCCTTGGCGCCGAGGACGCTGGCCGGGCCGAGGATGGGAATGTCCTTGTAGATCAGCTTGATCCTGGGGTCGTCGTGCAGCAGTTCCGCCACCACCGGCAGCATCTTCCGGCAATAGGGGCAGCGCACGTCGTAGAATTCCACCACCGTCACGTCGCCGTTCGGGTTGCCGGCCACCGGGTCGCCTGCATCCTTGGTCAGCGTCGGCCCGGCCTTGGTGATCGCCGCCCGCGCGGCGGCCTGCTTGATGTTGGCCTCGTCCTCCTGCAACGCGCCAATGGCGTCGCGCAGGATGGAAGGGTCGGATTTCAGCGCCTCGCGCACGATCCCGACGATGGCAATGCGCTGCGCCGGTGTGAACGCGGGGTCATCCGCGCGGGCGGCCGGTGGCAATGCCAGCGTTGCGAGCAAAGCAAGGGCAGCGAGCAGGGAACGCATCGAAAATCTCCTATTGCTCGTCGCCGAGCCGGTTCTCTTTTTTCACCGCGTTGACGATGTCCTGCGCCCGCAGCCGGCTTGGCCCCGGCGGCAGCGCCTGCTCCGCGCGGGCGGCAAATCCGTGCGCAGCTTTTATATCGCCTTGCAACAGGGCTTCCTCGGCCAGCGCCAGATTGGCCTCGCCCAGATTGCCCAGCCGGCCCCAGGCAATGCCCAGTTGATGCCAGGTAAAATCGTCGTCCCGCTCGCCGCGCAGGGCGGTCTGCAATTGTTCGATAGCGGGCGTCAGCAGCGCCGGGTCGCCGCTCTCGATCATCGCCCGGCCCAACCCCTGCCGGATCAGCGGTTCGCCGGGCGCGAGCCTCGCCGCCTCCTGAAACGCCGGAATCGCTTCGCGCACCCGCCCGCCCTCGAACAGAACCTGCCCCTTCATTTCGTTGAGCCAGGGGCTGGCCCTCTGCTCCGCCAGCAAACCGTCCAGCAACGCCACCGCCTCGGTGGTGTGGCCGAGCCGGTAGAGCGCAATCGCGCGCTCGTAGCGGGCCGGGGCCGAATTGTCGCCGGCGGCGACGCGGGCCAGCGTGACCGAGGACGGCGTCAGGAAGCCGCGCAGCTTGGCGCGGACCATCTGGAACTCTGCCTCCCACCCGGCCGGCAGCGGCGCGTTGGTGTAGGGGCTGTTGTCCACATGATGCTGGACGAACGCCACCCGGTCGCGCGTCAGCGGATGGGTCAGGACGTACGGGTCCTGCATGTCGCTGTACAGTGCCTCCTCGCCCTCCAACTGGTGGAACAGGTCGAGCAGCCCGCGCGCCGACCATGCGTTCCTGTCGAGGAACTGCATCGCGTCCTGGTCGGCCGACTGCTCCATGCCGCGCGTGAACGCCAGGACGCCACGCTGCGCCATGGTGCTGCCGCCCAGCCCCGCGCCCATGGCGGCGCCCGAGTCCCGCCCCGCGACGCTGGCGGCGGCGCCGATCAGCAGTGCGGCGACCGACTCGATCATCGCCTGGCGCATGATCTCCGGCAGTTTGGCGAGGTGGCCGCCATAAACATGCCCGGTTTCGTGGGCTATGACGCCGATCAGCCCGTCGGCCGTCGCGACCTTCTCGATCAGGCCGGTGTGGATGAACATGCGGTTGCCGGTGCTGACGAACGAGTTTATGGCGTCGTCGCGAATGACGATGATGCGGACCAGGTTCGGCTCCAGGCCAGCCGCACGAAACAAGGGTGTGGCAAAATTGCGCAGCAGCGTCTCGGTCTCGGCATCGCGGATGACGACCAACGGCGCGCCGGACGCGGACCCCAGGTTGGCCCGCGCGGGCGACCCTGCCATCACCAACGCCGCGAACAACGCCGCAATCAGGCTGGGGCGGGACAGGACCGACATGGCGCGCACCTTAGCCAAAGCCTTGCTGCCCGTCCTACTGTCTGTCGCATGTCTCGCCAGCGGTTGTTCCAGCGTCGGCGATACGGTCAGCGATGCCAGCGCCAGCGTGTTCGGCGGCAAGAAGGACGGCGAGACGGGGTATATCAGCGGCTTCCTGGGCGGGGCCGTGGCCGACGAGCCGCACGCGGCGCTGACGGCGCGGGACGTGCTGTCGGCCGGCGGCAATGCCGTCGATGCGGCGGTGGCACTGGCGCTGGCGCTGACCGTCACGCTGCCGTCCCGCGCCGGGCTCGGCGGGGGTGGCGCCTGTCTGGTGTTCGCGGCGGGGGATGGGGCGGAGGCGTTCTCGTTCCTGCCGCAAGCGCCGGCGCATCCGGCGGCCAACCCGGTGCCCGGCGGGCGGCCGGCGG
>CAJCJG010000183.1 GCA_903970625.1 Solirubrobacterales bacterium 70-9
CATCGCCGCCGTCTGGAACCGCATCGGATCACTCCTGAACCAATTCAGCCCAGCGGAGTGCGCCGAATACGTCAGGCACGCAGGATATGACCAGACATGATCCGGTCATGCTCTAGCCCTTTGCATCGCCCACCGCGCGCGGGCAAACTCCCCGCATTCGCCGGAGCCACCCCGCCATGGAACCCCTGTCCGAGGACCGCGAGTGGGAATTGCGGCGCGATCTGGCGGCCGTGTTCCGGGTGGCCGCGCGCCTCGGGTGGAACGAGCAGATCGGCAACCACAACAGCGTCATGCTCCCCGGCGACGAGCCGACCTTCCTGATCAACCCGCGCGGGCTGCTGTTTCAGGAGATCACCGCCAGTTCGCTGATCGTCTGCGATCTGGCCGGCAACGTGCTGCGCGGCGCCGGCCAACTCCGGAAGGTGGCACTGCACATCCATGCCCGTGTGCATCTGCGCCACCCGTCGGCCGCCTGCGTGCTGCATGTGCATCCGCGCTACCTGACCGCGCTGTCGCTGATCGAGGGCGGACGCCTGGAACTGTCGCACCACAACGATCTGCTCCTGCACGGCCGCATCGCCTACGACGAGGGCGGCGTGCGCCCGGCGCTGGACGACACCGAAGGCGACCGGATCGCCGCCAGCCTGGACGGCAGGACGGTTCTGGTCATGCGCCACCACGGCGTCACCGTCGTCGGCCCCACGATCCACGATGCGTTCGACGAGTTGTTCCTGTGCGAACGCACTGCGATGTATCAGCTCACGGCGACCGCCGCCGGCGGCAAGCTGGCGCGGCTGCCGGAGGCCAGTCTGTATCGCCACACCGGCCCCTGGGGCGACGTGGTGGACGCGCGGCTGCATCTGGACGCATGGCGCCGCGTGCTGGACCGCGAGGAGCCTGACTATGCCGGTTAGCGACGAATTACAGGCCCTGCTCGACGCCTTCGTTGCACGCGGCATCGTCGGCGCGAGCCTGTCGGTGATCGGCGCCACCGAAACGCCGCTGCTGCTCGTGGCCGGGCTGGCGGATCGCGCGACGGGCGAGCCGGTGACGGCGGATCGCCTGTTCAAGATCGGCAGCTGCACCAAAACCTTCGTCGCCGCGACTCTGATGAGTCTGTTGCAGGACGGCGCGGTGTCGCTGACCACCCCCGTCGCCGAATGGTTCCCGGACCTGCCGTTCGCGGATCGCATCCGGGTGCGGCAACTGGTCGATCACTCGGCCGGCCTGCCGGAGTTCGAATACGTGATGCCGATGGACCCCGGCCGGGAATGGACCCCTGCGCAGATCGTGGCGCTGGCCTACACCGCCGGCCCGCCGGGGGAGCCGGACGCGATCTGCACCTACAACAACACCGGCTACGTGCTGGCCGGCATGCTGATCGAGCGTCTGACAGGGCAGTCGCTCGCCGCCGCCATCCGCGCCCGCGTGCTGGCGCCGCTCGGCCTGACCGACATTTTTGCGCCTGCCGGCGAAGACTATCCGCACGGGCGGCTGGTGCGCGGCTACTACCACCGCCCGGCCCCGCCGCCGGGCGCGGAAGCCCGCCCGGTCAGCGAGGGCGGCGAGATGTGGCAGACCGGCGGCACGCTGACCTACTCCGACGACTTGCAGGAGACGACGGCGCTGTTCCCGATGACCGGCGCCTACGCCGCCGGCGACATGGTCGGCACGTCGGCCGATCTCGCACGATTCCTCGCGGGTCTTGTGGGCGGACGGCTGCTGTCGGCCGGGATCACGTCCGAGATGATCGACAACAGGCGGCCCGGCACCCTGTCCACCCCCGGCACGCGGCTGGTGGCGAGCGGCGCGGGCGTATGGTCGATGCGCTATGCCGGCCACGATCTGCTCGGCCACCAGGGCAGCATGCCGGGCTACGTAACGGTCATGGTGGCCCATCGACCGTCCGGCATCGCCGTGGCGCTGACCACCAACACCGGCTCCGGCAACCGATTGAGCTTCTACGCCTCCGGCCTGCACGGTCTGATGGACGATGTGATGGCGCGGCTGCTGGCGCCCGGACCGCGCCCCCTCGAACCGCCTGCAAGGTGAAATCGCTGTCAACCGGCGCGTAAAAGTGACCCCGATCGGCGTCCAAAAGGGACCCCTTTGAGTGCTGGCCGGGATGCACTGCTCTGCACCCCGGAGCCGTAGGCGGAGGCGCACAGAGCAGCGCAACGCGGCTATGGACCGGGATGGTGATGGGTTGGCGACCGGTCAGTCGCGGCCGCCCCCTCGGTGTGAGTCGATCGCCGGGAGCTCGCTGAGGTCGAGTTCGGTGGGCACGAATGAAACCAGCCTACCGAACGAACGCCTCCCACACGCCCTCGGGCGTCCAGATCTTGTCCATGTGCGCGCGGGCATCCGCCTCGGCCATACCGAGCACATCGCGTCGATACCGGTAGAAGAACGCCGAGACGCGGTAGTTCAGAATGCAGTGGACGTGAACGGTGTCTGTCCCGGTCGCTTCGTAGGCATCGCGGAAGCGGGCGAAATCGTCCTCGGTCGGGTTCTGGAAGTCCACCGGAATGTGGGTGTAGGTCATGCCCAGCCCCGCGGCACTCGCGGCCTCGTCCGGCAGCGCCTTCTCGTGCGTGTGCAGCGCAAGATTGATGACGTGGCGAACGCCGAGATCGGCGATCGAAGCCAATTCCGCCTCGGTCGGCTGGCCGGATGTCGTGACGCGGTCGTCCAGCCTGTACCAGTTGATGATGCCGTCCGGGTCAGCCATTCTCGTCCTCCCATAAACGATGTCGCCTCAAACTAGGCTGTGAACTGTGGTTTCCAGCACGGACAGTCCCGCGCGGCAGCGGACAATCAGCGGCGCCATCCGGCATTCCGTTGCGGCGCCCAGGGACGCGCGGAACTGGATCAGGCTCTCCGGCGCATCGCCCGTGTTCATCAGCGCCTCGGCCAGCACCACCCTCGCCAGTGCCTCGTTGCCGCGCTCCTCGTGAGACCGCGCCACGGCAATCGCGGCCTCGGCCTGCCGCACCGCTTCGGCATGATCGCCCTTCCTGTCCAGCGCTTCGGCCAGCCACGCAAGCTCGTGGGCGTGGCTGACGAGAATGCCGCTTGCCCTGGTGCGCGCAATCGCCTGCTCCAGCAGGTCGATGCCTGCCTCGCACTCGCCCAGGCGGGACAGCACATGGCCGAGGCAGGACGCGATGTTGGTGAACCACGCAAAGAACTCCCACCGCCGGCACAAATCCATGCCTGCCTGCAACTCCTCCCGCGCTTCCTCTAGCCGCCCCGCGTGGGTCAGCGTGAAACCCCACCCCAGATGCGCGACCGTCACGCACAGCGGCTGCGTGCTCTCCTCCGCCAGTTGGCGCATGACGATTGTGGCGGCCTCCGCCTCCTCCGCCCGGCCCAAGCGCGCCAGCGCCCAGGCGAGCCAGCCCCGGAAGAACACCGCTGCCGGCCCCGGCATGCCCAATCGCCGCATCCGGTCGCGCCGCTCCACCGTCTCGACCAGCGTCCGCATGGTCGTTGCGGACTGCGTGTAGTCGCCCCGATAGTAGCCCGCGAGCGCGATATAGGACTGGATGGTCGCAACCATGTCGTCGTCGGCGCCGGCAACGTCGAGCGCCCGGCGCGCGACGTGCAGCGCCTCGCTGGGACGGCCGAGTAAGGTCAGATCGCGCGCGTGGAACGCGGTCGCCCAGCCGAGCCGGTGGTTGTCGCCGAGCTGAAGGGCGAGCCACTCCGCCTGCTGCGAATACACCAGGCTGCGGCCGATCCCGGAGGTTGGAAACAAAGAATTGCGCAACTCGAATCGCAGATCGATCTGCTCGGTGAGCGCGTGCGCGGAGGTCGGCAGGTGCTCGTACGCGGCAATCGCCTGCTCGAAGAACGCCGCCGCCTCGCGATACGCGGACCGGCCCGCCGCCCGCTGCCCGGCGCGGCGCGCATGGACCGCAACCGCATCCCACACCTCGCCGCGCAGCGCGTGGAACGCCATCGTCTCGGCCTGCTCGGCGACATATTCGGTGTCGATGGCCGCAATCGTCCCTACGATTCCGGCATGCAGGTCGCGGCGGCGCTGGCGCGGCAGCCCGTTGTAGGTGACTTCCTGGATCAGCGCGTGCGCGAACCCGTCCTCGCCGTCGGCGAACCGGTCGCGGCGCAGCAGCCCGGCCGCGCGCAGCCGCGCAAGCTGGCCCTGAAACGCCGCCGCCGACTGATCGGCGAACATCCGGTGCAGCACGAGTTGAGAAAAGCGGCTGCCCAGGGCCGATGCGGCGCGCAGCACCCGCTTGTCGTCCGGGTCCAGCCGGTCGATGCGCTCCGCCAGCACGGCCTCGATGGTCGCGGGAATCCGGAGCGGACCCACAGTGTCCGGGCTGCCCCCGTCGGGCGTGCAGGCCAGGGCCGAACGCGCCATCTCCTCCAGAAAAAACGGATTGCCCGCCGCTCGCTCGATCAGTTCCTGCTGCACCGCGCTGTCGGACAATTCGGGGAACGCCGCTTCCAGCAATTGCCCCATTTCGGCGTGCGACAACGGCGCGAGCCTGACGACGGTCGGCGACGCATGGCTCCAAGCCGGCTCGAAGCCCGTGCGGTAGGTCGCGAGCAACAACAGCGGGCCGCCGCCCCGCACGGCGGCGTCGAGCACGCGGACGCTTTCCTCGTCCGACCAGTGCAAATCCTCGATCAACACCACCGTCGCCGCGCGCCCCGCGACGGCGCGCACCACCGCGCCGACGCTCTCGCGCAGCGCCTCCCTGCGACGCAGCGGATCGAGCGCCTCCCACGCCTCCCGGCCGTCCCCGAGCGGAAGATCGAGCAGCGACAGCAGCGCGGTCGCCAGAGTTCGGTCGTCTCCGACCATCTCGGTCAGCCGCGCATGCACCTTCCTGGCGTATTCGGCGGCGCTGTCGTGCTCCTCGATGCCGAAGCAGGACCGCAGCAGCGCCGCCACCAGCAAATATGGGATGTCGCGGCCGTACGAGATCGCTTCGGCCCGCACCACCTGCCAGCCCTGCGGCGCCAGCGCGGTGGTGAACTGCCAGGCAAGACGAGATTTGCCGGCGCCGGCGTCGCCGACGATAGCCGCCGTCGTCGCGCGCCCGGCGCGGGCGGCGGTCGCGCAGTCTTGGAGAACGACAAGTTCGCGGGTGCGGCCGACATACGGGCTGATGCCGGCGGCGGCCGCAAGGTCGAACCGCTGGCCTTGGCGGACGCGAATCACCTCGAACAGATCCTGTTCGATCGGCAGCCCTCGGATCGGCTGGCGGCCGAGCGCCAGCATCTCGACGGCGGGGCCGACGAGGTTTTTCGTTTCGGCGGAACATAGGCTGCTGCCCGGCCGCGTCATGGCTTGCAGGCGTGCGGCCAGATGAACCGTCACGCCGAACGCGATGGGCATGCCGATGGCCGCTTCATCGTCCGCGCTCAGCAGCGCGAGGCCCGAGGCAACGCCGATCCGCAGCGCGGCCGGTGCGCCGAGTTGTCCCGCTTCCTCGTGCATCCGCTGCGCAGCACAGCACGCCCGCAAGGCGTGATCCTCCTGGCTATGCGGAAAGCCGAAAAACGCCAGCACGCCGTCGCCGACGACGCGATTGATCGTGCCGCCGAACTCGCGCACCGCATCCAGCATGATCTTGACGGCGGGCGTCAGCAGGACCTGCGCCTCGTCAGGCAACACGTCCGCGACCAACGCGGTCGAATTGACGATGTCGGCGAACAGGACGGTGACGTATTTCAGCTCGTCTTCTTGCAAAAGCCGTGCGGCGCGGCCCGCCGCCGGCCGCAGCTTCTGTCCGCAGGAGTCGCAGAAGCGCGCCTTGGTACGATTGCCGGCCCCGCATTGCGGGCAGGTCGGTCGCCGGGACGGCTGTTCAGCGATCCCGCCCACCGGCCCGCCTCACGGGGTCTTCCGCCCCGGCGCCGCATATCCGGCCGCCTGGACGGCACTCTTGGCCACCGGCATGGCCGCGATGGCGTCCGCCAGCGGCATCATCGCCGTGAGGTCGACGACCTTCAGTCCCGGCTCCGCCATGATGGCCATATTGAACGCCTGCACGGCCTCCTTGTGCGGGAACGCCACCATCGCCAGCAGATCGTGCTCGCCGAACAGTGCCATCTTGCCATGCACGACCACCGGCGGGCGGGCGGCATCGTCAAAATGGGGAGCGTCGTAAAAGTGAAAATTCGCCAGCGATCCGCCAAGATGCCGGATCAGCCGCCGGACCGGCGCAAGCCGCTGGTCCAGGCTGGTCGTGCTGTCGATCAGGTCTTGCCACGCGGCTGGCGTGTACGACAGCCGGACAAGGAAAAATTCCATCGCAGTCGTATCCCCATTGATGAGTCGCACTCACTTCAATCTGGCATACGGCCGATTCCCTCTCAACAGACGAGCCTGCCTGATTGCCTGTGGCAACGGCGGAGATTTGGCGAAATGCCAAAAATTCAATTATTACAAAATCGTTATAAAATCAACATTCGGCGGCTTTGGTCTCGGTGGGAACGTTCCAAGGGGTGCCGCTCGTGTTGCGCACGGAAAAGGCGCCGGCCTGTTGACCGACGCCTTGTTTTGGTTGTTTGGATTTGGTTGCGGGGATAGGATTTGAACCTATGACCTTCAGGTTATGAGCCTGACGAGCTACCGGGCTGCTCCACCCCGCGTGGGTGATGTGGTGGGGGT
>CAJCJG010000184.1 GCA_903970625.1 Solirubrobacterales bacterium 70-9
GGCCGCCGCCGCCGCCGAGGCATGGGGCGCCGCCCGTTTCTTCCGCTTCCGCCGGCCGGACGGTGGCACGACCGACCTTGCCCTGGCAGACCCCGACGCGAGCTGTTGGGCAGCCGCCGTGGACGCGATGGTGGGCCTGGGCACTGCGCTGGGACTGTCGCTGTGTCTGCGGCTGCTGGGGCTGGTGGACCTGCTGGCGACGGCGCGTTGGACCAAGCCGCTGGTGGCGCTGCGGCGCGACGGGGCGGAGATCGACCCCGGCCTGCTGCACGCCGCCGCCACCGTGCCATTGACGCGGGAGGCAAGGCTGGACGAAATCCGCCTACGGGCCAGCGTCGCGCAAGCCCGGCTGTCCGCACCGGGAGCCGCGCCATGACCGTTCGTGCCCACGCAAGCCGATATGCCGCAATGCTCGCCCTGGCGGCGCTCGCCGCCGGGTGTGCGCCCCCATCGCCCGAGTCCCATGCCGACGCCGCCGCACGCGCCGCCTGCAAGCAGCACGCCGATGCGGTGTACGCCATGCGCAACCCGGACGAAGTGTATCGCCAGGATACCTACGCCACCTCGACGCGCGACTCACCGTTTTCGAACAACGGGCTGTCGAGCGTGGTCACGGCGGGACTCGGTGGACAGTTCCAGCGCGACCAGATGTTCGGCGACTGCCTGAACGGCGGCGGGGGCTCCGTCGGCGCGGCGCCGGACGCGCCGGCGCCGGAGGAAGGCCCGGCGGCTGCGGCCGTGCCGAAATAGCCATGCACCGCCGCGCCTTGCTCTGCCTCGCCGTCCCCGCCGCAAGCTTTGCGGCCCGCTCGGCGCGCGCATTCCGCGAGGCGACCGCGACCGCGCCGGTGGCGTCCGACTTTGCCACGCGCTGCCGCCCGAATCCCCGGGAGTACGGCTTCGGCCAGGCGACGATCTGCCCGTTCTGCGGTTGCCCGGTCGTCGGCGCCCGTGACCATGGCGAAACGGCGCGCGTGCCCGGCTTGCCGCCCGGGTAGCCGCGCCGTACAAGCCCGCCCCGTCACCAAATGGGGCTAACGACATGAGCAAGATCATCCGCACCGAGCCGAACCCGGTGCTGTCCAAGGCGGTCGAATACCACGGCTTCGTGTATGTCCAGGGCTGTACCGCCCAGGATCTGTCCAAGGATGTGGTTGGGCAGACCGCCGAGGTGTTGGCGCAGATCGACGAAATCCTGGAAATCCATGGCACCGACAAGACTCGGCTGCTCCAGGCACAGATCTGGCTGAAGGATATTCGCGACCGTGAAGCGATGAACAAACTATGGTCGGCTTGGCTGCCGGCCGGCGGCGCCCCAGCGCGTGCTTGCGTTCAAGCACATATGGCCGATGCCAGACATTTGGTCGAGATTATGGTCACTGCGTGTAAGTGAATGTTATCCTTCGTCTGTGGCGACTCCATTGTGCTGGATTTGCCACAGGCGAATTGTATTTGTGCAACAGGACAAATTGTGACTGAGAAATAGGTAAAAATGCCTGTTTCGCCACCCTGTCCACTAGGCGGTTTTACAAATCTGCATGTCTGGCGTGCGCACGACGCCGTTACCGGGTTGTCAGCCCGGCGACACGACTGTTAACGCGATTTGTGAGGGCTGAATGGTCAGAAGGACATGGGGCGCATGCCGGCAAAGTGGCGCGGATCGATCGTGCTTGTCTTGGGAACGCTGGTTGCGGCCAGTCCGGCTGTGACGTTTACCGCTGCCCGCGCGTCAACCTTCGAGAAACATCGTGTCCCCGACGCTCATTTGGTCCATATCATCCGTCCAGGCCATGGCGACGCGGTGACAAATTCGAAACATTCGCTGATCAAGACGGCATCGTTCGTCAGGGCCGGCTCGCACAGCAAATTCAGCAAGGCCCGCTACGGCTGGGGCGGCGGCATCTCGTGCGTGCCATTCGCCCGCGCTGCCACCGGCATCGCGCTGAAGGGCAACGCCGCCAACTGGTGGGACGCCGCCGCCGGCGTTTATGAGCGAGGCAACCGCCCCGAAACCGGCAGTATCCTGAATTTCCGCGCCACCGGCCACATGCGCCTGGGGCACGTCGCCGTCGTGACCAACGTGCTCGGCGAGCGGGAGGTCGAGATCGACCACGCCAATTGGTGGGGCCCCGGCGCCGGCAAGGGCGGCGTCTCACGCGGCATCCGCGTGCAGGACGTTTCCGCCAACAACGATTGGAGCGCGGTGCGCGTGGCCCTCGGCCACTCGGACGAGTTCGGCAGCGTCTACCCGACCTACGGCTTCATCTACGACCGGCCGGATTCAGGACGCATGATCGCGAACACCCAGCCGACGATCGTCCAGGCCAGCGACCGCGCGATGCTGAACGAGGTCGCCGAAGCCCCGCTCCCGCACGTGATCTACCCTGCCAGCCTGCCGGTGGACGCGCCCGACCATAGCCTGCGGTAGGCGCTACAGCACTCCAGCCGCCCCCAACGCCGCCCCAACCCCCAGCAGCCACAGCGGATGCAGCCGGGTTGCGAGCAAAACCCCGGCAGTCGCCAGCACGAGCAAAAGCGTCGGCACATCGGTCACGGCGGCGCGGCACAGCGCCACGGCCGCTGCCGTCACCAGCCCGACCGTCACCGGCGTCAGCCCCGCCTGCGCCACCCGTCGCCAGCGCGCCTCGCGAAACCGCTCCCACACGCCGGCCACGACGTACGTCAGGATGCCGGAGGGCACGATGAATGCGCTGGTCGCCACGATCCCGCCCCAGAACCCGGCCACGCGCCAGCCGACCAGCGTGATGACCAGCATGTTCGGCCCCGGCGCCGCCTGCGCCAGGGCGAACAGCGCGCCGAACTCTGCCGGCCCCATCCAACCCTCCGCCGCCACCCGGCGCTGCATCTCTGGCACCAGCGCGTTGGCGCCGCCGACCGCCAGCATCGACAGCTCGGCAAACAGAGCGGCCAGCGTCGGCAGCGGGCCGGCGCTCATGCCACCCGCCGGTTGATCGCGATGCTGAGCGGGATCAGCACGATCAGCACCCACAGCAGCGGCAACCGCAGCACCGCGAGCGACACCAGCGCCACGACCGCGATTGCAACGGCGCGCGGCCGCGCTCGGATGGGACCGGCAATGCGGATCGCGGTCGCGAGCACCAGACCGGAGGCGGCGGCGGCAAGGCCGGCGAAGGCGTGCGCTACAACCGGCTCGGTGTGCCAGCGCATGTAAATCGCCCCGAGCGCGATCACGACCGCGAACGGCGCCGCCAACAGCCCGGCGAGCGCCGCCAGCGACCCGACCGGCCCGTGCCACCGGCCGCCCAGCGCCACCGAGACATTGCAGATGTTTGCCCCCGGCAGAAACTGGCACAGCGCCAGCAGGTCGGTGAACTCGGCGGCCGACAGCCAACGGCGCTGGTCCACGATCATCCGCCGCGCCAGCGGCAGCACGCCGCCGAAGCCCAGCAGGCCAACCGTCAGGAAGCCCCCGAACAGGCCGGCGAGCGAGGGCGGCGGCGCAAGCGGCGGCGGCGACTCGGGCATGGCAAAATCATAGGCGGCGCGTTGACCGGTGCCCATCGCGATGCCACAGAACCGGAATGCATCGCCCCCTCACCCGCCGCCGTGTGACCGGCGCGGGCGCCCTGCTGGTCGCGGCCAGCGCCACCGCCCGCGCTGCGGAGCTTCCCGAGACGCTGATGCTGGCGCAACTGGTGGAACTGACCGGCCCGCTCGCCGAGGCAGGCGATGCGTGGCGCAACGGCGCGGAACTGGCGGTGCAGGAGATCAATGCCACCGCCGGGCTGCTCGGCAAGACGCTGGCGGTCACGACCTACGATGCCGGATCGACGGCGGCGGCCGCCCGCTACGCAATGCAACGGGCGCTGGAGGGCGATCCGCTGGCGGTGCTCGGGCCGGCGCTGTCCGAACCCGCGCGCGGCGCCCTGGTGCCGC
>CAJCJG010000185.1 GCA_903970625.1 Solirubrobacterales bacterium 70-9
TGGAGACTATCACAGTTCTGTTGTTTGTCCACCAACTCCAGCGAGAACTATGTGCTTACTTTACGCAACTCAGAGTTGCAGATTCTGAGGGTGCCTGTGCTAACCGGATAGGGACAATATACAGATATATCGCCTGTTCATAGACGTCCAATTTGGGAGCGAGATGGTCTTGGAAGTCGATCAATACCTGCGCCAGCGATGCGTCATCCATGCCGCTTACGGCCATCGGCCCGCTCGACGGCGTCAGGTCAATGTCCTTATGAGGCGACGCCTGCATGGCGGCTACCAGTGCCTCGCCGGTCCACTCACGGCCCGATAGCGAGGCGCTTGTCCGCTCGGGTCCATCCGCAGGCGAGGGCGAATCAATTCTTGTCATAGTTAAGGGGATTAGCCAATTCGGCGGCCGTTTGAAAGCGTCGCTACTCCTTCTCGTACCGCGCCATCAGCGCCGCCGGCTGAGCGACACGTCCGAACAGGCCCGACATCGCCAGTACCGTCAGCACATACGGCAGCGCCAAAAACACCTGTGGCGGCACCGGCAGGTTCAGCATTTGCAGGCTGATCGGCAGCGCGTCGGCCGCCCCGAAGCCGAAGGCGGCGAGGGCCGCCGGCCAGGGGCGCCAGCGGCCGACGATGACGATGGCGAGTGCGATGAATCCGTGGCCGGAAACAATCGTGTCGCGGAACAGGCCGATCTGGCACAGCATCAGGTAGGCGCCGGCCAGTCCCGCGCCGGCGCCAGAGGCCATGACGCCGATATAGCGCATCCGCACGACGGAAATCCCGGCTGCCGCAGCGGCCCTCGGGTTTTCGCCGACCGCGCGCAGATTGAGGCCGAAGCGGCGACGGAACAGCAGCCAGGATGCGGCGCCGACAATCGCCACCGTCACGTACAGCATCATCGGCTGCGCGAACAGGATCGGCCCGAGGATCGGCAGGTCGGACAGTGCCTTCACGTCGAGGTTGGGCAGCATCGCGATGGAACTTGGCTGCTCGCCGGTGCCCAGCAGCGCGCGATACAGATAGCTGGTCAGCCCCATCGCGAGCAGGTTGAAGGTGATGCCGACGACGACCTGGTTGGCCTGCACCGTCACGTACAGCCACGCCAGAAACAGGTTGGACAACACCCCAACTGCGAGTGCCACCGGCAGGCCGGGCCAGGGGCTGCCGGTCAGCAGCGAGGCCAGAAAGCTTGCGAGCGCGCCCAGCAGAATGGTGCCCTCGATGCCGACATTCACGACGCCGGATCGCTCGGAATAGATCTCGCCGGTGGCCGCCAGCAACAGGGGCGCGCCGAGCCGGACACTGCCGGCCAGCCATGTGACGAAGAACGCGAGCGAGATATCGACGCCCATCGCTATGCAGCTTGCCGCACAACGAACACGATGCGCCAGCTCCGGAGAAGATCGCTGGCCAGCACCAGCAGCACGATCAGCGCCTCGATCACCAGAATGACCGACGACGGCAGGCCGGAATGCCGCTGCATCGCGTTGCCGCCGACCGTCAGGCCGCCGTACAGCACCGAGGCGATGACGGTGCCCACGACCGTCAACTTGCCCAGCAACGCGGCGACAATGCCGACGAACCCCAAACCTTCGCCCACGCCGTCCAGCAGGCGATGCTGGTTGCCCAGCACTTCCACCGGCCCGGCCAGCGCGCCCAGGCCGCCGCAGACGACCGAGGACAGCAGCGTGCGGCCCGACACGTCGATGCCGCCAAAGCGGGCCGCGCGGGGGCTCAACCCGGTGACGATCAACTCGTAGCCGACGACGCTGCCGCGCAGCACCAGCCCGACGATCACGGCGGCCACCAGCGCGACGAAAATGCCGATATTGGCGCGCGTGCCGTCCAGGATGATCGGCAGCCACGTCGAGCGCGGCAGCAGCGCGGATTGCGGCAAATCGCCGTCCGCCCGCATCGGCCCCGTCACCAGGTACTGTACCAATAGCGCGGCGACGTAGTTCATCATCAGCGACACCAGCACTTCCGTGCCGCCGAGCCGGGCGCGGGCGAAGCCGACAAGGCCGGACCAGGCGCCGCCGGCCGCGAAACTCAGCGCCAGCGCCAGCGGCAGGAACAGCGCGAACGGCAGCGAGGCGCCGATCTGCAACGCGAGCCATGTTGAGACGACGGCGCCTACCAGCAGCGCGCCCTGGAAGCCGAGATAGGCAAAGCCGCTGCGCCACGCGAACACGGTGCCGAGGCCGACGAGGATCAGGGGCGCTGCCTCCGTCACCGTGTAGCCGAAGCCGCGCGCGGTGAAGAACGCCTCGCCCACGAGGTCGGCATAGGCCGTCAGTGGCGAGACATGGAACGGCAGGAACAGCAGGCCGCCGACCACCAGGGCCGCCACGATCGCCGCCGCGTTGGCGAAAAAGATCGCGCGTGGCGAGGAGGCGGGGGCGAGGCGGCGTTCGAGGCGGAGGATCACGCGGCCCCATACTGTGCAACAGGGCGCCCGGCCATCATCAGCCCGAGGGCCGCGACATCGGCGCCGGCGCCCGCCACGGTGCCTACGATGCGGCCGTCGAAGATCACGGCGATCCGGTCGGCGAGGTTCAGAATTTCCTCCAGTTCGGCGGAGATCAGCAGGATGGCGCGGCCCTGCGCGCGTTGCGCCAGCAGTTCGGCCCACACGGTCTCGATGGCGCCCACGTCCAGGCCGCGCGTGGGTTGCTCCACCACCAGCACGCCGGGGTCGCGCGCCACCTCCCGCCCCAGCACCAGCTTTTGCAGATTGCCGCCGGAAAGTTTGCCGGCAGGGAAGTCGGGGCCGGGGGCGCGGATGCCGAAGCGGGCGATGAGGGCGCTGGCGTGCGCCGCCGCCGCGCGACGGTCGCGCCAGCGCCCGCCGAAGCGGGCGAAGGTGCGCTGAGCGCCGAGCACCGCGTTGTCGGTGATCGACAAATCGCCGACCGAGCCGACATTGCGCCGGTCCGCCGGCAGATAGGCCATGTGTGCCGTCCGCCGCGCGGCCGGCGACAAGCGCGTCACGTCCTCCCCGTCCAGCGCCACTTGCCCCGAGACCACCGGCCGCAGCCCGAACAGCGCCTCGACAAGCTCCGACTGGCCGTTGCCGTCCACTCCGGCGACGCCCAAAATTTCGCCGCCGTGGACATCGAGCGACAGGCCGCGCACGCGCAATTCGCCGTCGTGGCCGGCGACCGACAGATCCGCGACGCTGAGGCGGGAGCGGCCGCGCGGCGTCGGCTGCTTGTCGGCGCGCAGCAGGACGTCGCGGCCGACCATCAGGCGGGCCAGCAGCGGCTCATCGGTTTCCGCCGTGATCCGCGTGCCGACGTTGCGGCCGTCGCGCAGCACGGTCACGCGGTCGGAAATGTCCATCACCTCGCGCAGCTTGTGGGTGACGATGATGATGGATTTCCCGGCCGCCTTCAGCGCCCGCAACACGTCGAACAGGCCGGCGACTTCCTGCGGCGTCAGCACGGCGGTAGGCTCGTCGAGGATCAGGAGCCGCGCCTCGCGGTAAAGCAGTTTCAGGATTTCGACCCGCTGCTGCACCCCCACCGGCAAATGCTCGACGATGGCCGCCGGATCGACGCCGAGGCCGAATTTCTGCGCCAGCGCCGTCAGGTCCGCGGCCACCGCGCGCACGTCGAATTTTTCGCCCTTCAGCGGGGCGGTGCCCATGGCCACGTTCTCGGCCACCGAGAACGAGCGGACCAGCATAAACTCCTGATGGATCATGCCGATGCCGTGGCGGATGGCATCGCCCGGATTGGCGAACTCGACCGGCACGCCATCGACGAGGATCTCGCCCGCGTCGCGCCGGTACACGCCATACAAAATCTGCATCAGCGTGCTTTTGCCGGCGCCGTTCTCGCCCAACACAGCCAGGATTTCGCCGGGCGCGACGGCCATCGAGACATCCTCGTTGGCCCGCACGTCCGGCGGAAACCGTTTGTAGATGCCGCGCAGTTCGACGAGGGGAGTCGCGGTCACACTTAATCCCCCTCCCCTTGTGGGAGGGGGGTGGGAGAGGGGTGGTGCCGCCTGGACTCTTGGCGTGGACGACCCCTCACCCCGGCCTTGGTCTGCTTCGCAGCCCAAGCCCACAAGGGGAGAGGGGGAAGGGAGACCACCATCACTTCAGGTATTTGCCCGTGTCGATCTTGCCGGCGGCGAGGTCGGCCCAGATAGCCTTGAATTTCGCCCAGGTTTCGGGCGACACTTCGGCGCTGTTGTATTCGGCGTCCTTGTATTTCGGATACCAGACGGCGGCGAGGTCCGGCGCCCATTCTTTGCCGCCCTGGAACGTGCCGGCCTTGGCCATGTCGCCCACCATCGTCACGATGGCCGCGTTGTCGTTGACGATGGAGGTCGCCATCAGCGTCGGTGCGAGCGAGGTCTGGTCGGAGAATGCGCCCATCACCGTCACGCCCTTTTCGGCCGCGCCCTTGATGGCGCCGATACCGGTCAGATCGGCGGTGTGGGTGATCACGTCGGCGCCGTTGCCGATCATTGTCAGCGCCGTCTCGCGGCCCTTGGAGGCGTCGTTGTAGTCGCCCGTCACGACGGCATATGCCTTCAGGCCGGGCACCGTCGCCTCGGCGCCGATCTTGAACAGCTTGCTCATGTTCTGCTGCGTCGGGTTGTCGCCGCCGCCGACGAGGCCGACGCCGCCCTTCTTCGAGAGCAGGGCCGCCAGCGCGCCCATGCCATAGGCCACGTCGTACGGGCGGGTGTTGACGAACATCACGTTGGGAGGCACGTCGCCCTTGGGCGCGAAAGTGGTGCCGAAGAATTTGGTCTTCGGATACTCGCCGCCGATTTCCATGAACAGGCTGCCGAACTGGAAGCCGTGGCCGATCACGAGGTCGAACCCGTCGTCGGCGTAGCCGCGCACGACCTGCGGGATGTCGGACTGTTTCACGTTCTCGCTGAGCTTGGTCGCGAAGCCGCCCTTGGCTTCTAGCTTCTTCAGCCCCTCGTACGCCTGCTGGTTCCAGCCGCCGTCGCTGATCGAGCCGGGCAGGACCAGCGCCACTTTCAGGTCGGCGGCCGAGGCCGGGGCCAACGGCAGCGCCATTGCACCGATCAAAGCAAGGCCGGCCAACGCCCGCCCCAGGAAGGGCCGACGGCCCGCGAATCTGGTCAATATCATTCGGTTTTGCCCCGTTTGTTGCCCGGCCTTCCGCCGCACCGGCAAACGTGGCAGCAAGCGGTGTGCCAGTTCTACTCGATGCCGTGGAGCGTGCAGAGGGCCTGCATCCGCGCCGCCGCCAGCGGCGGATCGCGCAGCAGGCCGGCCGCGTCGGCAAGGCGGAACACCTCGGAATAATGCAGAATCCCGCGTGCCGACTGGCTACCGCCCACCATGACGAAATGATTTTGAAAATCGTTCAGCCATGCCAGGAACACGACGCCGGATTTGTAGAACTGCGTTGGCGCCTCGAAGATCTTGCGGGACAGCGGCACCGTCGGCGCCAGCAGTGCGTCGTAGCCGGCCCGGTCGCCGGCACCCAGCCGCGCCAGTGCGGCGGCGGCCACTGGCGCGATGGGGTCGAAAATCCCCAGCAGCGCGTGCGAGTGCCGTAGCCCGTCGCCCGCGATCAGGTCCGGATAGTTGAAGTCGTCACCGGTGTACATCTCCACGCCGTTGGGCAGGCGGGCGCGCATGTCCTCCTCGTACGACCGCTCCAGCAGCGAAATCTTTATGCCGTCCACCTTGTTCCGATTGGCCGAGATCAGGGCGAGGCAGGCGTCCATCGCCGCCGGGATGGACCGGCTGCCCCAGTAGCCGGCGAGCGCCGGGTCGAACATGTCCCCCAGCCAGTGCAGGACGACCGGCAGGCGGGCGGCTCGTAGCAGGCGGCCATACACAGCCAGGTAGTCGTCCGGCCCGCGCGCGACGCGGCACAAGGCGCGGCTGGCCATCAGAATGATGCGGCCGCCATGCCGCTCGACATGCTCCATTTGGGTCTCGTAGGCGCGGATCACGTCGTCCAGCGAGCGTGCTTCGGCCGGGTCCAGTTGGTCGGTGCCGGCGCCGCAGGCGAGATCGGCGCCCGGCGTTTCGCGCGCGGCGGCCAGCGAGCGGGCGATCAACTCGGCGGCGGCGGGCCAGTCCAGGCCCATGCCGCGCTGCGACGTGTCCATCGCCTCGGCGACCTTGAAGCCGAGAGACCAGAGATGGCGGCGAAACGCGATGGTCGCGTCCCAGTCGATGGCGGGCGCGCGCCACGGGTCGGACATCCGGCGCGGATCGGCCACGACGTGCGCGGCGGCGTAGGCGATGCGGGGGAAGGTCGCGCCCGGCGCGGGCGGCGCGACAGGCTCGCCGGCCATGCGGTAAGGCTCGGTCCCGCCATCGCTCGTCGGCAGCGTGAGCGCAATGTCGGTCATGCGTGCGTTCCTCCGGCCCCGTCTTGACGGCCAGCATAGCGTTGGCGCTTGCTGGCGTGTCAAAAGACTGATGCGGCCACGATGGACCGCCGCCGTTGACAGCTTTCAGCGGGCGATGTAAATACTTTGAGGTTCAAAAAAAACTAAAGTCTGCGGTCGGCGCCGTTTTTCGCGCCGGTCGAGACTCGTGACCCAGGAAACGTCGATGCCCGACAGTCAGGACGCCGCCCGCGTGCGGTTGGAGATCGAGGGTCCGCTCGCGCGGATCGTGCTCGACCGTCCGGACAAGCTGGGCGCGCTGACGGCCGGTATGCTGGAGCGCCTGGAGTTCGTCGCCGACACCATCGACCGCGATGCCGCCGTGCGCGTGGCGATCCTGATGGCAACCGGCACCAGGGCGTTCTGCGTCGGCGCCGACATCGAAGCATGGTCGGCGCTGCCGCCGCTGGAGATGGGGGCGCGCTGGATTCGGGACGGGCATCGCGTGTTCGACCGGCTGGCCGGCCTGCGGCAGCCACTGATCGCGGTGCTGAACGGCATGACGTTCGGCGGTGGGCTGGAACTGGCGATGACGGCCGACATCCGCATTGCGGAGGCGCACGCGACGCTCGGCCTGCCGGAAGTCTCCATCGGGACGATCCCCGGCTGGGGCGGCACCGATCGGCTGCCGGCGCTGATCGGGGCGGCGCGGGCCAAGCAGATGATTTTTACCGCCGGCCGCATCGACGCGGCAACGGCGGAGCGTTGGGGATTGGTCAACGAGGTCGTGCCATCCGGCGAGGGTGCCGCCCGCGCCGCCGCGCTGGCGGCCGAGATCGCCAGGCAGGCGCCGCGTTCGGTGCAACTGGCGAAACAGGCGGTCAATGCCGGGCAGGGTTTTGGAGCGGCCGTCGCCATCGAGGCGCTGGCGGGGGCGCTGGCCGCCACCACGTCGGACGCGCGGGAAGGGGTCGCCTCGTTCCGCGAACGCCGTCCGGCAGAATTTCGCGGCGAATGAGCGCGCCGTGTCCCGCTGCGGCAATGTCGCCCGGCGGGGTTTTGGGGAGAGACTGAGCGATGTTCAAAAAGATGCTGCTGGGAGCGGCGATGGTCGGTGCGGCCTTGATCGGCTTGCAGCCGGCCGCCCGCGCGGCGGAGTCGGTGGAAGTCCTGCACTGGTGGACCTCGGGCGGCGAGGCGGCGGGCCTTGCCGTGCTGAAAAAGACGCTGGGCGACCAGGGCGTGGAGTGGAAGGACGCGCCGGTGGCCGGCGGCGGCGGCAGCGGCGCGATGACCACGCTGAAGGCGCGCATGACCGCCGGCAACCCGCCGTCCGCCTCCCAAATGCTCGGCTTTGCCATCCAGGACTGGGCCGATGCCGGGGCGCTTGCCGACCTGACGCCGATTGCCACCGCCAACCACTGGGACACCGCCATCCCGAAGGCGATCCAGAAGTTCGCCACCTTCGACGGCAAGTGGATCGCCGCCCCCGTCAATGTCCACTCGACCAACTGGATCTGGGTCAGCAAGGCGGCGATGGACAAGATCGGCGGCCCGGCGCCCACAACTTACGACGAGTTGATCGCCCTGATGGACAAGGCCAAGGCGGCCGGCATCATCCCGCTCGCGCAGGGCGGGCAGGCGTGGCAGGAAGCCACGTTGTTCGACTCCATCGTGCTGACCACCGGCGGCCCCGGGCTGTATCAAAAGGCCTTGATCGACCTCGATCCGGCCGCACTGGCCTCGCCCGAGATGCACACCGCGTTCACGCGGCTGGCCAAGATCGCCAGCTACGCCGACAAGAATTTTCCGGGCCGCGACTGGAACCTCGCCACCGCCATGGTCATCAAGGGCGACGCGCTGTTGCAGGTGATGGGCGACTGGGCGAAGGGCGAGTTCATCAACGCCAAGAAGGTGCCGGGCACGGACTTCCTGTGTTTCCGCTTTCCAGGCACGCAGGGGACCGTGACGTTCAACGCCGACCAGTTCGTGTTCTTCAAGCACGGCTCGTCGCCGCTGGATGCCGGATCGACCAAGATGGCGACCGACATCGAAAGCCCGGCCTTCCAGTCCGCCTTCAACGTCATTAAGGGCTCGGCCCCGGCGCGGACGGACGTGTCGGACGCGGCCTTCGACGCCTGCGGCAAGAAGGGCATGGCCGATCTGAAAGAAGCGGTCGCGAAGGGCACGCTGCTCGGCTCCTCCGCACAGGGCTACGGCGTGCCGCCGGCGATCCAGAACGCCATGGCGGACGTGATCACCAAGGAGTTCGAGGGGCAAATCACCGCCGATCAGGCGTTCGCCGAGTTCCCCAAGGCGATTGCCGCCGCGAAGTAAGGCTGCGTATAGGCTAGCGGGCGGGTGCCTCGGCGCCCGCCCGTTTTCTGGTGCGTGAGGGCGTCCATGTCATCCAGCGTCATCGACCCGGCCGTCATCCCACGGATGCGCGCCCGGCCCCGCGCCAGCTTGCAGGACTGGCTGCCGCGCATCGTGCTGGCGCCGTCGTTCGCGGTTATCCTGGTGTTCGTGTACGGGTTTATCCTGTGGACCGTTTGGCTGTCTTTCACCCACAGCCGGATGATGCCGGTCTATGCTCTGACTGGGTTCGATTCCTACGCCCGCCTCTTCGCGCAGCCGAGTTGGTGGATGGCGCTGAAAAACATCGCCATTTTCGGCGTCCTGTATGTGGTCATCTGCATCGCCCTCGGCCTGACGCTGGCGATCCTCCTCGACCAGAAGATCCGCATCGAGGGCGTGTTGCGGCCGATCTACCTGTACCCGATGGCCGTCTCGTTCATCGTGACCGGCACGGCCTGGAAATGGTTTCTCAATCCCGGCACCGGCCTCGAAAAGACCATGCACGACTGGGGTTGGACGAGCTTTCAGTTCGACTGGCTGGTGAATGCCGATATGGCGATCTATACTATCGTCATTGCCGGCGTCTGGCAGGCGACCGGTTTCTGCATGGCAATGTTCCTGGCCGGCCTGCGCGGCATCGACGGCGAAATTTTGAAAGCGGCGCAGATCGACGGGGCTTCGACTTACGCGACCTATCGCCGCATCGTGATTCCGGCGCTGCGGCCGGTGTTTCTGTCCGCCTTCATCGTGCTGACGCACATGGCGATCAAGTCGTACGACCTTGTCATTGCTCTGACCGGGGGCGGGCCGGGCAATGCGACCGAATTGCCGTCCACCTTTATGTATTCCTACACGTTCACCCGCAACCAGATGTCGGTGGGTGCCGCGAGCGCCGTGATCATGCTGATGACGGTCGCGGCCATCATCGTGCCGTACCTGTATTCCGAGTTGCGGGAGCGCCGCCAGTGAGCGGGCGCGTCGAAGGCAGCATGGCGGGCGGCGGCTCGGCGGTCAGCCGGGTGGTGATCTACGGGCTGCTGCTGGTCTTTGCCGCGATCTTCCTGACGCCGCTGTTCGTCATGCTGATCACCTCACTCAAGTCGCTGGACGAAATACGCGACGGCAACATGCTGTCGCTGCCGCAAAGCCCGACCATCGCGCCGTGGCTGAGCGCGTGGGGGACTGCCTGCATCGGCCTGACCTGCAACGGCATCAAAGGGTATTTCGGCAACTCGATTATGATGGTCGTGCCGGCCGTGGCGATCTCGACCATTCTCGGCTCGCTGAACGGCTTTGTGCTGACAAAATTTCGCTTTCCCGGCCACAAGTTGATTTTTGCCCTGATGCTGTTCGCCTGCTTCATCCCGTTCCAGGCGGTGCTGATCCCGGTAGCGCGGGTGCTGGGCATGGTCGGCCTCGGCAACTCCATCGGCGGGCTGATCCTGGTCCATGTCGTCTATGGCCTCGGCTTCACCACGCTGTTCTTCCGCAATTACTACGAGGCGTTTCCGACCGAACTGATCCGTGCCGCTATGATAGACGGCGCTGGGTTCTTCCAGATCTTTCGCCGCATCCTGCTGCCGGCCTCGGGGCCAATCATCATCGTCACCGTGATCTTCCAGTTCACCAATATCTGGAACGATTTTTTGTTCGGCTCCTCGTTCGCGTCGGGCGACGGCGTGCCGATGACGGTGGCGCTGAACAACCTGGTCAATACTTCGACCGGGGTCAAAGAATACAATGTCGATATGGCGGCGGCGATGATCGCGGCGCTGCCGACGTTGCTGGTCTATGTCGTCGCCGGACGCTATTTCGTGCGCGGGCTGATGGCCGGCGCGGTCAAGGGTTGAGATCGTGGCATTTCTGGAAATCAAAGGGCTGGTGAAGCGGTTCGGCAAGCTGGAGGTGCTGAAGGGCATCGACCTCGACCTCGAACGCGGCGGCTTTCTGGTGCTGGTCGGCCCGTCCGGCTGCGGCAAATCGACGCTGCTGTCGGCCATCGCGGGGCTGGACACGATCAGCGGCGGCGAGATCCTGATCGACGGCGAAGTGGTCAACGATCTGCGGCCGTCCAAGCGCGACATCGCGATGGTGTTCCAGTCCTACGCGCTGTATCCGAACATGACGGTGGCCCAAAATATAGCCTTCGGCATGGAAATGCGCGGCGTGCCGAAGCCGGAGCGGGATGTGGCGGTGGAGCGGGTGGCGGCGACGTTGCAGATGTCGCATCTGCTGTCGCGGCGGCCGAGCCAACTCTCCGGCGGCCAGCGGCAGCGCGTCGCGATGGGGCGGGCGCTGGTGCGTGACCCTCGGGTCTTTCTGTTCGACGAGCCGCTGTCGAACCTCGACGCGAAATTGCGCGTCGATATGCGGACGGAAATCAAGAAACTTCATCAATCGACAGGCAAAACCATCGTCTATGTCACCCACGACCAGATCGAGGCGATGACGTTGGCGACCAAGATTGCCGTGCTGAAGGATGGCGCGTTGCAGCAGGTGGGTACGCCGGCCGAGGTGTACAATCGCCCGGCCAACCTGTTCGTCGCCGACTTCATGGGCTCGCCGTCGATGAACCTGCTGACGGCGAAGGCGGTGTCGCGCAACGGCGTGGCCGGGCTGGAGTTGCCGCGCGCGCACGACGCGGCGATCTTCCTGCGCCTGCCACCCAACATCCGGGCCGGCGCGGTGCAGGACGGCGCGGAATTGATCGTCGGCATCCGGCCGGAAGCGATCACCGATCCGGACGGCGCCGACCGCAACTCTCCCCTCGTGGAAATCGTCGAGGCGCTCGTAGATGTCGTCGAACCGGCCGGGTCGGACACCTATGTCGTCACCGAGGCGAGCGGCAAGGAAGTGATCGCGCGCATGCGCAGCGATGCGGACGTGCGGCCCGGCCAGCGCATCCCGTTCGCGTTCGACCTCAACAAGGCCGTGCTGTTCGACCCGCGCACGACGCAGCGCATCGGCTGATCGCGCGGCCCTGCCCATGGAATTCGACTATATCGTCGCCGGCGCCGGCGCTGCCGGATGCGTTCTCGCGGCGCGACTGTCGGAAGACCCTACAATCAAGGTGCTGGTGCTGGAAGCCGGCGGCGCCGAGCGCTATCCTTTGTTGGGCCTGCCGGCGCGCCCGGCCAAGAGCCTTGCGGCCTGGGATTTTGCCACGGTGCCGCAAACGCATCTGAACAACCGGGTGCTGGAGTACCGCCAGGCGAAGGGGATCGGCGGCGGATCGACCATCGGTGTGCAGGTTTACACGCGCGGCAACGCCCGCGACTACGATTCCTGGGCGGAGGAGGAGGCGTGTACCGGCTGGTCCTATGCCGATGTGCTGCCGTATTTCCGACGCGCCGAGGACAATCTGCGGTTTTCCGACGTGTTCCACGGCACCGGCGGCCCCCTGGCCGTCTCGGTGCCGATCGACCCACCGCCGATCAGCGAGGCGTTCCTGCGCGCGGCCCAGCAGGCGGGCTTGCCCTACAATCCGGACTTCAACGGCGCCCGCCAGCGCGGTGTCGGTCACTATCAGATGGCGGCGGAAAGCGGACGCCCCGTGTCGGCGGCCAGCGCCTACCTGCTGCCGCTGCGGGGCCGGCAAAACCTCGTGGTGCGGACGGGAGCGACGGTGCTGCGGGTTCTGGTCGAGCGGGGCAGGGCGGTCGGGGTGGACGTGCTGGCGGCGGGCGACCGCGCCGCCATCCGCTGCGCGCGCGAGGTGATCGTCGCGTCCGGCGCCATCGGCTCGCCGCGCCTGCTGCTGATGTCCGGTATCGGGCCGCCGCATCACCTGCGCGCCATCGGCATCGACATTGTCCACGATCTGCCGGGCGTCGGCGAGAATTTGCAGGATCATCTCGAACTGTCGGCGATGGCCGAAACCAGCTTCAGCCACCGATCGGCCTGGGCGCGATTCCGGGAGAGGCTGTTAGCGCACACCCAGACGACGGACGCGCGGGTCGAGACCGGCGGCTTCGCCAGCCTCAGGGCGGAGGCGGACTACCCGGACGTGCAATTCCATCTCGCCTTCGGCTGTCGGCTCGCCATGGGCGGCAAGCGGCTGCGCGGCGGTCGCCTAACGCTGAATTCCGCCTATTTGCGCCCACGCTCGCGCGGCACAGTGCGCCTTGCGTCCGCCGATCCGCGCGCGGCGCCGCTGATCGACCCGAACCACTGGTCCGACCCGCGAGACCGCCGCCTGTCCCTGGCGGGCCTGCGGATGGCGCGCAACATCCTGCGACAGCCGGCACTGCACCCGTTCATCCTGGGCGAACGTCTGCCCGGCCCTGCCGTGACCAACGATTCCGAACTGATCGACTACGCCATCCGCACCTGCCGGACCGGCTACCACCCGGTGGGCACATGCCGCATGGGCGAGGGGCCGTTTGCGGTCGTGGGTCCCGATCTGCGGGTGCATGGGATGGACGGGCTGCGCATCATCGACGCCTCCGTCATGCCGCGCATCCTTTCGTCCAACACCGGCGCGGCCACAATGATGATCGGCGAGAAGGGCGCGGACCTCATCCATGGCCGCGTGTATCCATCGGACGGGCCCTCGTCGGGCTAGAGCATGACCGGATCATGTCTGGTCATATCCTGCGTGCCTGACGTATTCGGCGCACTCCGCTGGGCTGAATTGGTTCAGGAGTGATCCGATGCGGTTCCAGACGGCGGCGATG
>CAJCJG010000186.1 GCA_903970625.1 Solirubrobacterales bacterium 70-9
CTGCTGACGCGCGCGCCGCCGGACGCGAAGAAAGCCGTGGCTGCCGCCTGGAACGCTTACGCCACCACCGACGAGGGCGCGCAACAGGTGCCGCCGCTGTTGACGATGGCCGAGGCGCTGCGGGCGATGGACCGGCTGCCGGACGCGGTGCTGGCGCTGGAGCACGCGCAGGAACTCGATTCCGATAACGCCACGGTCAAAACGCAACTGGCCGAGTTACAGAAACTCGCCGGCATGCTGGTGCGCAAACTGCGAACCGAGGCTGAGGCCGACCCGCCGCGCGCATGCGTCAGTTTCTCAGTGGCGCCGGTGCGGCGCAGCGACTTCAACGCCGCCGACTGGGTGCAGCTCGATCCGCCGCAGGCGGGGGCGGCGGTGACGCGGGAGGGGGACGAATTGTGCGTCTCGGGCCTGACCGCCGGAACACCTGTGCGGATCGTGCTGCGCGCGGGGTTGCCGGGCGAGGGCGGACTGTCGCTGAAGAAGGAGGCCACGCTCGGCGTGACGATGCCGAACCGACCGGCGACGATTGCGTTCGACACGCGGCTGTTCGTGCTGCCGCGTGGGCAGACACCTTCGGTGACGCTGACGACCGTCAATCTGTCGGCGGTGGCGCTGAAACTGGTCCGCGTGACCGAGCGCAACATCCCGGCCGTGCTGCGCGACACGAAGCTCGGCGATGCGATGGACAGCTACACCGCCGACCGCGTGGGCGAGGATTCCGGCAACGTCGTGTGGCAAGGCAGCGCGCAGGTGCCGCACTGGGAGGCCAACAAGACCCAGCGCACGGCGCTGCCGTTTCCGGACGCGCTGAGCAACGCCGGCCCCGGCCTGTACGCGCTGGTCGCGACGCCGGGCGACGGCTCCTCGGTCTATGCGACCTCGGCGGTGCAACTGATCATCCGCACCGATCTGGCGCCGACTGTCTGGCGCGGCGCGGACGGGCTGACGGTGCAGATGCGCTCGTACGCCGATGCCTCCGTAAAGGCCGGCGTGAAGCTGCAATTGCTGGCGCACAACAACGACATTCTGGGCGACGCCACGACCGATGCGGATGGCGTGGCGCGCTTCCCGGCCCCGCTGCTGCACGGCGACGGGCCGCTGGCGCCCGCCGTGCTGCACGCCTTCGGCACCGACGGCGATTTTGCCGCACTCGACCTGAACGTCGCCGCCTTCGACCTGTCTGATCGCGGCGTCGCGGGCGCCGACCATCCCGGGCCGCTCGATGCGTTCGTGTGGCTGGATCGCGGCATCTACCGGCCCGGCGAGACGGTGCAGGTGATGGCGCTGCTGCGCGACGATGCCGGGTTGCCGGCGGATTTCCCGGCGCGGGTGACAATCAGGCGGCCGAACGGGCAAATCTTCCTGCGCGCGACGCCGAAGCGGACGGCGGACTCCTCGATCCATCTGCCGGTGACGCTCTCCAGCGGTGCCGCCGTGGGCACCTGGACGGTGCAGGTACAGGCCGATCCCGAGGGAGCCCCCATCGGGCACACCGAATTCCGCGTGGATGCGTTCGTGCCGGACCGGATGGCGGTGGATTTCGGCAAGCTGCCGGAGGCCGTGGTGCCGGGCACGCCGACGGAAATCCCGATCACCGCGCGGTTCCTGTACGGCGCGCCGGGCGCGGGGTTGACCGGCAAGGCCAACTACACGCTGTCGGTCGATCCGGCGCCGTTCCCCGCCTACGCCGGCTACCATTTCGGGCTGATCGATGAGGCGTATGCGCCGGCATCCCAGGAATCCGATCTGGCGGAGACGGACGCGCAGGGCGCCACGACCTACACGCTTACCCTCGCGCAGGCGCCGGACACGACGCATCCGTTGAAGGCCGATATTTTCGCCGAGATCGACGATCCCTCCGGCCATGGCTCCAAGGCCGCCGCGTCGCTCCCGGTGCGGGGGGCCGGGCCGCTGTTGGGCATCAGGCCGACTTTCCCGGACGACGCGGTCAACGCCGGCAACGAGGCGGCGTTCGACATCGTGGCGCTGGCGCCGGACGGCAAACCGATCGCGCAGGCGGCCAGACTGCGGCTGGTGCGGGAGCGGCCGGATTGGCGGCTGGTGCGGCACAATCGCGTCGCGCGCTACGAAATGGTGTATCGCGACGAACCGCTGGAGACGCGCGACATTGCCATCGGCGCCGCAGCACCGCTGCATTTCGCCAAAACGCTGGACTGGGGGCGCTATCGGATCGAGGTGACGCAGGCGGGCGGCATGGCGGCCACCTCCTACCGATTCCGCTCCGGCTGGACGGACACCGACAGCCCGGATGTGCCGGATCGCGTCGATGTCTCGACGCAGACGAAGACAGTCGCGACCGGGCAGATGGCGAAAATCCACATCGCGCCGCCGTTCGGCGGTGAGGCGACGCTGCTGGTGCTGTCCGACCGGGTGCAGTCCATCCGCACGCTGCATGTGCCCGAAGGCGGCGCGGATGTGGACGTGCCGGTGGATGAATCCTGGGGGCCGGGCGCGTATGTGGCGGTGCATCTGTATCGGGCGAGCCCGAGGCCGTCGCGGGCCATCGGGCTGACCTGGGTCGGCGTCGATCCCGCCGCGCGGACGCTGCCGCTGACAATGGACCTGCCGGACAAATTCCCGCCGCGCGCCAAGGCAAACATCAAAATCAAGACTGCGCCGTCGGCCTGGGTGTCGCTGGCCGCCATCGACGAGGGGATTCTGCGCCTCACGCGCTTCCCCTCCCCCGATCCGGCGCCGCATTTTCTTGGGCGGCGTGTCTTGAAGTTGGATATCCGCGACGATTGGGGCCGGCTGCTGGCGCCGGCGGACGGGGACGCGACGCTGCTGAAACAGGGCGGCGACGATGGCGGGTTCGTGCTGCCGGACATTCCGCAGCGCACGGTGACGCTGTTCGTGCCCCCGGTGCAGGCGGACGCGGACGGCAATTTGACCATCCCGCTCGATCTACCGGACTTCAACGGGCAGGTCCGGATGATGGCGGTGGGCTGGAGCGGCAGCCGCATCGGGGCGGCCAACGGCGACGTGATCGTGCGAGACCCGCTGGTGGTGGAGGCGCTGCTGCCGCGCTTCCTGGCGCCGGGCGACGAGGCCAAACTACCGGTGCTGCTGCACAATCTCGATCTGCCGGCCGGCGAGGCGACCGTCGCGTTGACCACCGAGGGGCCGCTGGCGCTCGCGGGGCCGGCGAAGCTGGCGGTGTCGCTGCAGCCGGGCGCGCAGGCGCTGCCGGCGACGATCCTGCGCGGCACCGGGGCCGGGCGGGGCATCCTGCATATGGCCATTGCCGGGCCGGGCGGTTTCCATCTCGACCGCGACGTGGCCATCACGGTGCGGCCGGCGCGCGGGCGGATCAGTTCGGTCGCGGGGCTGGAGATCGCGCCGGGCGCGGAGCAACTGGTGAAGCCGGCGATGGGGCCGGAGAATTTCGTCCCCGGCACATGGCACATGACCGCCACGTTCGGCGCCCCGGTGCGCTACGACACGGCGGCTTTGGTGCAGTCGCTCGCCGACTACCCGTATTCCTGCCTGGAGCAGGCGACCAGCCGGGGGCTGCCGCTCGCGATCCTGCCGGACGGGCCGGCGGCCGGCGACGGGCGGCTCGCGCGGTTGCAGCAACAGGTGCAGTCGGTGCTGGACCGGCAACGCTACGATGGCGGGTTCGGGCTGTGGAGTTCGTCGGGCGACGCGGAGCCGTGGCTGTCGGCCTACGCCACGGAGTTCTTGCTCCGCGCGCAGAAGGCGGGCGGGCTGGTGCCGGACAGTGCGATTGCCGATGCGCTGAAATTTTTGGGCGACGGACTCGACAACGGCGAGACCAACGCGGCCACCGTTGCCGCCCGCGCCTACGATTTGTACGTGCTGGCGCTGGGCGGCCACGGCAGGCCGGGGGCGGCGCGGGTGCTGGCCGAACACCCGGACGATCTGCCGACGCCGCTGGCGCGCGCACAGATCGCGGCGGCGCTGGCGCTGGCGCACGACCAGCCCCGCGCGGAGGCGGTGTTCGCGGCAGCCTTGGAGGACATGAGCCGCAAATGGTGGTGGAGCGACTACGGCTCGACGCTGCGCGACCAGGCGGCGACGGTGGTGCTGCTGAAGGAGTCGGGGCTGATGTCGGCGCGCCTCGCCAAGCTGGTGGCGACGCTGCCGGGCACGGCGCTGTCGCCC
>CAJCJG010000187.1 GCA_903970625.1 Solirubrobacterales bacterium 70-9
CAGCACGATCCCCGCATCCTGCGCCGCCCCGGCCGCGAGCGCCGGGATCAGCGTCGTACCGTAGCCGGCGGCCACCATATTGAGCAGTGTCGAGAGGCTCGCCGCCCGCAGGGCGCCGCCCAGCGCGCCGCTGTGCCCGCACGCCGCCAGCGCCTGGTCGCGCAGGCAATGCCCGTCCGCCAGGACCAGAATGTCCGCCGCCAAATCCGCCTCCGCCACCACTGCCCGTCCGGCGAGCGGATGCTCGGGCGGCAAGGCGGCCAGAAACGGCTCGGAGAACAGTGGCAGGCTCGCGAGGTCCGGCCCGTCCACCTCGGTCGCCAGCAGCACGGCATCGAGTTCATGGGCGCGCAGCCGCTCCAGCAGCGCCGTGGTCTGGTCCTCCCACGGCTCCACGTCGAGCGCGGGCAGCGCGGCGCGCAGCGGCGCGAACACCAGCGGCAGCATGTAGGGCGCCAGCGTCGGGATGATGCCCAGCCGGAACCGCCCCGCCAGCGGGTCGTGCAGGTTGCGCGCCACGGCAAGCATCGCCTCCGCCTCCGCCACCGCCGCGCGGGCATGGCCGATCAGCCGTTCGCAGGCGGCCGTCGGCGCCACATTCTTGCTGGTCCGCTCGAACAACGTCACGCCGAGCAATTCCTCCAGCTTGCGGATCTGCACGGACAGCGTCGGCTGGCTGATGCCGCAGGCTTTGGAGGCGCGGCCGAAATGCTCATGCTCGGCCACCGCCAGCAGGTAGCGCAGGTCGCGGAGGTTCATCCGGGCGGTCGGACTGTCATCATAGATTCCGTCTATCGCATCGGTTGGGTCGCAGGGCTTCCTCTTATCATCGGCATGCCGTTAGAGTGGTGCAAGCCGGATCACCCGACGCAACCAAGAACGGAGAGAAACATGGACGGAAACGTGGACCAGAGCGCCGGCAAATGCCCGGTCGTGCATGGGGTACGCCCCAACGCGATTTTCGGCGGACGGTCGAACCGGGACTGGTGGCCGAACCAGTTGAACCTGAAAATCCTCCACCAGCATTCGTCGCTCTCCAATCCCATGGGCGAGGCGTTCGACTATGCCGAGGAATTCAAGAAGCTCGATCTGGAAGCGCTGCGGCAGGACCTGTACGCGCTGATGACGAATTCGCAGGATTGGTGGCCGGCGGATTACGGGCATTACGGGCCGCTGTTTGTCCGGATGGCGTGGCACAGCGCCGGCACCTACCGCATCGCGGACGGGCGCGGCGGCGGCGGCTCGGGCACGCAGCGGTTCGCGCCGCTGAATAGCTGGCCCGACAACGTCAATCTCGACAAGGCGCGCCGCCTGCTGTGGCCGATCAAGCAGAAATACGGCAACAAGATTTCCTGGGCGGACCTGCTGATCCTGACCGGCAATTGCGCCCTGGAGTCGATGGGCTTCAAGACCTTCGGCTTCGGCGGCGGCCGCGCGGACGTTTGGGAACCGCCGGAAGATATCTACTGGGGCAAGGAAACCGTCTGGCTGGACGACAAGCGTTACAGCGGCGACCGCGATCTGGAAAACCCGCTCGGCGCCGTTCAGATGGGCCTGATCTACGTCAACCCGGAAGGGCCGAACGGCACGCCCGACCCGCTGGCGGCCGCGCGCGACATTCGCGAAACCTTCGCGCGCATGGCCATGGACGACGAGGAGACCGTGGCGCTCATCGCCGGCGGGCACACGTTCGGCAAAACTCACGGCGCGGGCGACGCGAAACTAGTGGGCGTGGAGCCGGAGGGCGCCAGCCTCGAACAACAAGGGCTCGGCTGGTCGAGCGCATACGGCACCGGCAAGGGCCACGACGCGATCAGCAGCGGCCTGGAAGTCGTCTGGACCAAGACGCCGACGAAATGGAGCAACGATTTCTTCGATCATCTGTTCGGCTACGAGTGGGAGCTGACCAAGAGCCCGGCGGGCGCCCATCAATGGCAGCCGAAGAACGGCGCAGGCGCCGGCACGGTGCCGGACGCTTTCGACCCGACCAAGCACCGCGCGCCGTCGATGCTGACCACAGACCTCGCCTTGCGGGCGGACCCGGCCTACGAACAGATTTCCCGCCGTTTCCACGAGCACCCGGATCAGTTCGCCGACGCGTTCGCCCGCGCCTGGTACAAGCTGACACACCGCGACATGGGGCCGCGCATTCGCTATCTCGGCCCGCTGGTGCCGGCGGAGGTCCTACTGTGGCAGGATCCGGTCCCCGACCTGGATCACCCACTGATCGACGCGCACGACATCGGCGATCTGAAGGCGAAGATCCTCGGCTCCGGCCTGTCGGTGGCCGAACTGGTCGCCACCGCCTGGGCGTCGGCCGCGACCTTCCGTGGCTCCGACAAGCGTGGCGGGGCCAACGGCGCCCGCATCCGCCTTGCGCCGCAGAAGGATTGGGAGGCCAACCAGCCGGCCCAGTTGGCCAAGGTGCTCGGCGTGCTCGAAGGCATCCAGGCGGCCTTCAACGCCGCGCAGACGGGCGGCAAGAAGGTGTCGCTCGCCGACCTGATCGTGCTTGGCGGCGGCGCCGCGATCGAACTGGCGGCCAAGCGTGGCGGGCACGACGTCACGGTGCCGTTCGCGCCGGGCCGGACAGACGCGACGCAGGAACAGACCGACGCGCACGCCTTCGCCCCGCTGGAACCGACGTCGGACGGGTTCCGCAACTATCTCCGGGTCTCCGGCAATGTGTCGGCGGAGGAACTGCTGGTGGACCGGGCGCAACTGATGACGCTGACCGCGCCCGAACTGACGGTCCTGGTCGGCGGACTGCGCGTGCTGAATGCCAATGTCGGGCAGTCGCAATATGGCGTGTTCACGGCGCGACCGGAGACGCTGAGCAACGACTTCTTCCTGAACCTGCTCGACATGGGCACGGTCTGGCGGCCGGTCTCCGAGGCCGATGAGGTGTTCGAGGGGCGCGACCGCGCCACCGGGGCCGTTAAATGGTCCGCAACCCGCGTGGATCTGGTGTTCGGGTCGAACTCCGAACTCCGGGCGGTCGCGGAAGTCTATGCCAGCTCCGACTCACAGGCGAAGTTCGTGCATGACTTCGTGGCGGCGTGGAGCAAGGTGATGAACCTCGATCGGTTCGATCTGGCCTGATTGCAGGTTGAAACGCAAAGGGGCGGGGGCCT
>CAJCJG010000188.1 GCA_903970625.1 Solirubrobacterales bacterium 70-9
TGGAGCGCGTGGCCCGGCTGACGTGGAATGCAGCGCTGCTCATTTGGCGAACAACCCGCGCGGGCGGAACGCCAGCACCAGCAGGAAGGCGATGTGGCCGGCGAGTATCTGCCAGCCGGGGTCAAAATGCGCGCCCAGCGCCTGCACCACACCCAGGATAATCCCGCCCGCCAGGGTGCCCCACAGGCTGGACAGGCCGCCGATGATCACCGCCTCGAACCCGAAGATCAGGCGGGCAGGGCCCGTCGCGGGGTCGAAATTCGTGCGCACGGCCAGGAACACACCGGCGATGGCAACGATGGCCAATGAAAGCGCCATCGCGAGGCCGAACACATGCTTTGTGTTCAGCCCCATCAGTTGCGCGATCTTCGGATCGTCCGACACGGCGCGAAAGGCGCGGCCGAGCGCGGAGCGGTAGAAGAGGATGTGCAGGCCGCCGATCACGGCGACGGCGACCGCGAACTGGATCAGCGGAAGTACGCCCAGCGACAGGCCGTCGGCGATCTGGACGCTGGCCACTTCCAGCCCACCCGCCTGCAATCGCCGGCTATCGGCGGAGAACACTTCCAGCAAGCCGTTTTGCAGGATCACGGAGAGGCCGAACGTGACCAGCAGCGGCGGCAAAATATCGTCGCCGATGGTCCGGTTCAGCAGCCCGCGCTGCAACAGGTAGCCGATGGCCGCCATGATCGGCACGACGAACACCAGCGACAGGATGGGGTTCAGCCCCAGCGTGTCGGTGACGACGACGGCCACATAGGCGGCCAGAACGATCAGGTCGCCATGGGCGATGTTGACCAGCTTCATCACGCCGAAGATCAGCGACAAGCCGGCGGCGAACATCGCGTAGAGCCCGCCGACAAGGATGCCTTGCGCGACGGTGTTGATCCAATTCACTGCCCTAAACCCCGAAATACGCGGCGGAAATGTCGGCCCGCGTGACTTGGCCGGCCAGCCCCTCCAGCGCCACGCGGCCTTCCTGCAAACAGTACACACGGTCGGCGATGGCCAGGGCCTGCCCGATGTCCTGCTCCACCACGATCGCCGCCGTGCCGCCGGCCACGATCCGGCGCAGGGTGGCGTAGATGTCGCGCACGATGATCGGCGCCAGCCCCAGGCTGATCTCGTCGCACAGCAGCAGCGCCGGGTTGGACATCAGCGCACGCCCGATGGCGACCATCTGCTGCTGGCCGCCGGAGAGCGACGTGCTCGCCTGCCGCCGGCGTTCGCCGAGCACCGGGAACAATTCGAAAATTCTGCCGAGAGTCCAGGGACCCGGCCGGTGCAGTTGCCCGCCGACGAGCAGGTTTTCTTCGACGCTCAGCGACGGGAACAGCCGTCGCCCCTCCGGCACCAGGGCGATGCCGCGCGCGACGACGCGGTTGGCCGGTTCGTCACCGATGTCCTGCCCGTCGAACCGGATCGAATCGGCGCGCGAGCGGATCAGGCCGGCGATGGCATTCAACAGCGTGCTTTTGCCGGCCCCGTTGGCGCCGATGACTGCGGCGACCTCGCCTTGGCCCAGTGTCATCGACAGGCCGAACAATGCTTGAAAATCACCGTAATGGGCGTCGAGCGCCGCCACGCGCAGCAGCGGTTCAGGCATCCGCCTCGATCCCCATGTACAGTTCTCGGACAGCCGGGCTTTCGATCACCGGGCGCGGGGCGCCATCGGCGATGAACTTGCCGCCGTACAGCACCACCAGCCGATCCACGACCGAGAGCAGCGCATGGACGACGTGTTCGATCCAGACGATGGCGACGCCAGAGGCATGCACGTCGCGGATCAAGGCAATCAGACCCTCGCATTCATGGTCGGTCAGGCCGCCGGCCACTTCGTCCAGCAGCAGCAGGCGCGGCGCGGTGGCGAGCGCCCGGGCCAGTTCCAGGCGCTTGCGGTCGAGCAAGGTCAGGCTGCCGGCGCGCTGGTTGGCGCGACGGGCGAGGCCGGTCCGCTCCAGCACCTCCAGGCAGCGCGGGGTTGCCGCACGTTCAGTCAATTGGCCACCGAAGCTCGCAGCGACCAGCAGGTTTTCGAACACCGTCATGCCGCCGAACGGCTGCGGCACCTGGAAGGATCGCGAGATGCCGCGCCGGCAGCGGCGCTCGGGCGGCAAGGCCGAGATGTCGGCGTCGTCGTAAACGATGCGCCCGGCATCCGGCCGCAGCGTGCCGGTGATCATGCCGAACAGGCTGGTCTTGCCGGCACCGTTCGGGCCGAGGATGCCCAGGGCTTCGCCTGCGCCAACGGACAGTTCCAGATTGTCCGCGACCACGACCGCGCCGAAGCGTTTGCAGAGCCCAGAGAGCGTCAGAATCGGCGTCGTGCTGTCCAGGAGGCGGTTTCCTTCGATCTTGCCGCGACGCTGTCCCACCGCCGATTGAATACGCAAGGCTGCGGCGCGACAAGGGTTTGCGTCATCGCGCGGCTGCTATTTTCCATAATATTCCTTCTGCGGCAATTGCGCACGGCCTGCTCCGGTGAGACCCCGTTAATCAATCCGGCCGATCCTGCGCCCATGAGCGGCATCGTCAGCGGGATCGACTACAGTCTGTTGTTTTCGTCGGATGCGTCTTCGGTCGCCGATGCGTCATCCGCGATCCTGACCGCGCTCTATAGCGGCGCGTCCACCTCCGGGCCGTCCACGGCCGTCTCCACCGGCAATCCGCTGACCGATCTGGAACTGGCGCAGGCCAACCAAACCAACGACATCGCGCAAGAAGCCAAGACGCCGCAGGTAGCCGAGGCAATCACCGCCTTCACCAAGGCCATAGGCAGCGCCAAAAACATCAATGATGCGCTGGCCAATCCCGCCGTGCAGCAGGTTTTGTTGACCGCCAATGGCCTGTCCAACTACATCGGCGACACGGCATTGGTGCAGAAAGTGTTTCTCTCCGATCCGTCCGACCCGAAATCGCTGGTCAACCAGTTGAGCGACAGCACCTTGTTGAGCGCCGTGCAGACCTACAATTTCGGCCAAACCGGCCTTTCGGACCTGCAAAACCCAAAGATCCAGGCAACGCTGACGGACGCCTACGCCGAAGTCGAATGGCGCAATTCGCTGGACGCGGCAACACCGGGTTTGTCCAACGCGCTGACGTTTCTCAGTCAGGCGAGTTCCATCAAGAACGTCAGCGACATCGTCGACGACGAAACCAATTTCGACGTCGTCACCACCGCGCTCGGCATCCCGCAGCAGATCGTCAACCAGGACGTGAACGCGGTAAACAACGCGATCACGTCGCGGCTGAATATTTCGCAGCTACAGGACCCGAAATTCGTCACCAGCCTGACCGACCAGTATCTGCTGACCATGCAGCAAAACGCGCAATCGGGCAGCAGCGACAGCACCAGCCTGACCGCACTGGCGGTGCAGGCCAGCAGCCTCGTGGTGTGATGCCGACGTCAAACCGCCGTATCCCAAAACGTTTGATCGGCATGGTTTTCACGCTGGACGGAAGGTATAAGCTCCACTCAATGCGAGGCCGGTGGGGTTTATCGGGTGGAAGATTGGCTGAGGTCGGTCGGGCTGGGCCACCGGATCGCGGCGTTCCAAGCCGAGCGGATCGAGCACGCACAGCTTGGCGACCTGACCGAGGATGACCTGAAGGAACTCGGTCTGACCATCGGCGAGCGTCGCCGCTTCCGCCGTGCCGTGCTCGAACTGCCCAATGCCGCCGCCCTGCCGCCTTTGCCCTCGACGCTGACCGAACGCCGGCCGCTGACGATGATGTTCGTCGATCTCGTCGGCTCCTCCGAACTCGGCGAGACGCTGGAGCCGGAGGACTTGCTGGAGGTCATCCGCCGCTACCGCGAATTTTGCGGCGAGGCGATTCGCCGCTTCGGCGGCAGCATCGCGCGCCAGGTCGGCGACGGCATCCTGGCGTATTTCAGCTACCCGGTGGCGACCGAAAACGACCCCGAGAGGGCGGTGCGCGCGGCGTTGGACATCGCACGGGATATCGAGCATCTGGAGTCCCCAGCCCGGCAGGCGTTGCAGGTGCGCATCGGCATCGCCACCGGCCGCGTCATCATCAGCGACATGCTGGCCGGCGGCACCGCCGATTTGCGCACCATCATCGGCACGCCACCCAATCTCGCCGCCCGCCTGCAAAGTCTGGCCAAGCCCGGTGGCGTCGTGATCGCGCAGGAGACGCACGAGCGCGTGCGCGATCTGTTCACCTGCGAGGATTTGGGCCAGACGGAGATACGCGGGTTCGCCGCCGGCCGTCAGGCGTGGCGCGTCGTTCACGAGCTGCCCCGGCGCGGCTGGCGCCCCGGTGCCCGGCCGCAGCGGCTGACCCCGTTCTGCGCCCGCCGCGCGGAACTGGCGTTCCTGGGCGAACACTGGTCCTTGGCCACCGGCGGCCACGGTCGCGCGGTCCTGATCGCGGGCGAAGCCGGCATCGGCAAGTCGCGGCTGATCGAGACATTTCTGGCACTGAACTGCCTGGAAGACTGCCGGGTGCTGCAACTCGGCGCCTCCGCGTTCGACATCGACAGCGCGCTGCTGCCGTTCGCGGCCTGGCTGCGGGCCGAAGCCGGCACCGACGAACTGACCGCCGAAGACATCGAGCGCAGCGACCTCGCCGACCTGCTCGGCATCGCCCCCGCCGAGTCGGGCCTCGCCCACACGCCGGGCCAGGTACGCGAATTCATTCTGGTGGCGTTGACCGAGCGATTGCTCGCCCTGGCCGACGAGGAGCCGCTGTGCCTCGTGGTCGAGGATTTGCACTGGCTCGACCCGAGTTCGCTGGAAGTGCTGGAGCGGGTCGTGGCTGGCATCGGCGGCCGGCGCGTGATGCTGCTGCTGGCCGCCCGCGACACGTTCGAGGCACCGTGGCTGTCCCACCCCGCCGTCAGCACGCTGCGACTCGCGCGCCTGGGCGCCGAGGACGTGACGGCGATGGTGCGCGGCCTGTTCGAGCGCACCGCCCTGCCCGCCCATTTCCTCGCCCAGTTGATCCGCAAGTCGGACGGCGTGCCCCTGTTCGTCGTCGAACTGCTGCGCGGGCTGCTGACCCCGGACGGCACCGAGGCGGCGGCGACGCTGCCGGACGAACCGGAGGCGGAAATCCCCGCTTCGCTTCGCGACTCACTGATGGCGCGGTTGGACCGTGCCGGACTGGCGAAAGAAGTGGCACAGGTTGCCGCCGTGATTGGCCGTTCGGTGCGGCCCGATCTGCTCTCGGCCGTGGCCGGCCGGGCGCCGCAGGAACTGGACCGGCCGCTGGCGGTTCTGGTCGGCGCCGGGGTACTGTTTCGCGACGGCGGCGGCGCCGGCGCCAGCTACACGTTCAGCCACGCCCTGCTGCGCGATGCGGCCTACGACAGCGTGCTGCGCGACCAGCGGCAGAGCCTGCACCTGCGGGTGGCCGAGGCCCTGCCCCGCCTCGCGCCGAACAGCGTCGAGCAGCAGCCGGAATTGCTGGCGCTGCATCTGACCGAAGGCGGCCGCGCGGAGCACGCGGCGCCGCACTGGATGGAGGCGGCGCGCCGCAGCCTGAACCGCTCGGCGCTGACAGAGGCAACTCGCCTGTTGCATCGCGGCCTCGCCGCCCTCGAAAAGGCCCCGCCCAGCGAAGCCCGCACCGACGTTCGCTTGCAGATGACGGCCCTGCTCGGCCCCGCGCTGATCGCGCTCAAAGGCCCCGGCTCGGCCGATGCGCAGGATCTGTATGCGCGCGCCTACCAACTGTGCCAGGACGTGCCGGAGGATATCTCTCACTTCCCGATCTATTGGGGCTGGTGGCGCATGAGCCGCGATTTCGGCGCCAAGGTGGAACGCGCACAGGCCTTGCTCGGCCGCGCCCGCCTTCGCGCCGACGACGGGCTGTTGTTGCAGGCGCACCATTGCGCCTGGGCCAGCCACTATTGCGTCGGTGCCCTGTCGGAGTCGCGCGAGCATGCCGTGGCAGGGTTGGCGCTGTATGTGGCAGGCGACTATCGCGACCATGCGCGCCTCTATGGCAACCACGACGCGAAGGTTTGCGCGCACGGCGAACTGTCCGAAATTTTTTGGCTGCAAGGCCGCCCGCTGCGGGCGCAGGCGCACGAGCGCGAGGCGATCGCCTGGGCGCGGGAACTGAACCATTTGGGCAGCATGGTTCACGCGCTGGACTACCGGCTGATCCATCGCGCATGGCGGCGCGACTTGTCCGACGCATACTCGTTCGCGGGCGACCTTGCGCAGTTTGCCATCGAGCACGCGCTGGCCGACCATCACGCCAAAGGGCAGATCTTTCGTGGCTGGGCGATGGCGATGAGCGAGGATTTGCCGGGCGGGCGCGCGATGCTGGAAGAAGGCATTGCCCGGCAGCGCGACATCGGGACCGACGAGGATTTTCCGATTTATGTCTCCCTGCACACCGAGGTGCTGTTGCGCTCCGGGGAGGCCGGCCTGGCTTTGGCCGGCCTGCACGCCGCGCGCGCGGAGTTCGACCGGATCGGGTTGAACGTCGCCATCCCCGAACTCGTGCGCCTGCACGGGGAGGCGTTGCTGGCCGAGAACCCGGGGGCCGGCGCGGAAGCCTTGGCTCGCTTCGCCGAGGCGCGGGCGATGGCGGAGCGGCAGGGCGCGGGCATGCTCGGCCTGCGCGCCAGCGTCAGCGCCGCGCGGCTGCTGCTGCGGCTGGGC
>CAJCJG010000189.1 GCA_903970625.1 Solirubrobacterales bacterium 70-9
CGGGCGACCGCTTGTGCAACTCCACCGCATAGCGGCCGCCGTCGGTGGCAAGACCGGGCGGCCCAAACTCGTCGGCGCGCGCGGGTCGGGCGCAGGCCAGTAGAAGGACGGCGAAGGCAAGCAAGGCGAGAATCGGCGCGCGCTGCATGGTTGTCCTCCCGCGCGCCGTGGCCCCGGCGCCGTATGGCCGGACGCTACCACGGCGGGGTGCGTCGGCTCACGCGGATTGCGTCGCGCGGCCGATCACAGGGAGTTTTTCCCAACGATCAATCGGCTAAGCGGCGAGTTGCAGCAGGCCGCCGCCGGCGCTGTTCTGGACCAGATTGTCCTGGAAGCCGTTGAGGTACTGCAACGCCAGATCGTTGCCGGTTTGTATGCTGTCCGTCTGGGTGCTGCCGCCCGTTGTGGACGTGTCGGCGGTCGATCCGCCGGTGGCGGTCGTGGTCGTTGTGGCCGTCGTGGTGCCCGCGTTGGACGGAGGCGGCGCGCCCGGCGGTGGGCCGGACAGGCTTTGCTGCAACTGGGTGAACAGCGATTGCAGGTCGGCCAGGATGGTGGCGATGCCGCCCCCGGCCGAACCGCCGGCCGTCGTGTCGGTCGTTGTTGAGGTCCCGTCCGTGGTCGGGTCGGTCGCGGTCGGATCGGTGGTGGCATCCGTCGCGCCGAAGCCCGACTGGAACTGCTGCAAGAACTGCAACAGCCCGGGGGGCGGCTGCGGCGGCGTGCCGCTGGCGGCGGAGGCTCCGGAGGTCTGCGACGAGCCCAAGGCCGAGGCGACGGACGCATCGCTCCCCCCGCCGGGATCGGTGGAGCCGGCGCGTGCCGCGCGCAACTCCGCCAAAATCTGCCAGGGCGTGCTGGCGCCCGACGTTGCGTGGACGGACATGGGACCTCCTGTGTCGTGGAACGTCCGCGCGACCGCGCAAGGGCTGTGCCGGGCGCGGCAAAAGGCGCCCAAACCAGCAAAATTAGTGCATTTTCAGGCGATTGCGTTCTATCCCGCCGCCAAATCGACCTTTGCCGCGCACTGCTCAGCGCCGCCAGACGCCCGGCAATCCCTGCCGGGCGGCGCAAAGTGCCGCTAAGCCCACTCCTCCACCGGCGGCGGCGGCATCGCGCCAGTCATGATCGCCACCGCGTCCGACATGGAAAAATTCTTCGGCGCGATCACCGCGATGCGCTTGCCCAGGCGGTGGATGTGGATACGGTCAGCCACCTCAAACACATGCGGCATGTTGTGGCTGATCAGGACGATGGGCAGCCCGCGCCGCTTCACGTCCAGCATCAGTTCCAGCACCCGACGGCTTTCCTTGACGCCCAGTGCCGCCGTCGGCTCGTCCATGATCACCACGCGGCTGCCGAACGCGGTGGCGCGCACCACCGCGATCCCCTGCCGCTGGCCGCCGGACAGGGTTTCCACCGATTGGCGGATGTTCTGGATGGTCAGCAGCCCCAGCGCATTCAGGTGCTTGCGCGCATCCCGCTCCATCCCGCCGCGATCCAGCGAGCGGAACAGTCGGCCCATGATGCCGTCGCTCCGCTTCTCGCGGCCAAGGAACAGGTTGTCCACGATGGACAGCGCCGGGCACAGCGCCAAATGCTGATAGACGGTCTCGATCCCCGCCGCGCGCGCATCGAGCGGGGAATGGAAATGCACCGGATGTCCGTCCAGCCGGATTTCCCCCCCGTCCGGCATCACGGCCCCGGCAAGGCACTTGATCAGCGAGGATTTGCCGGCACCGTTGTCGCCGATCACGGCGAGGATTTCGTGCGGGCGCAAATCGAAATCGGCGTGGTCCAGCGCGACGACGCGCCCGTATCGCTTGGTCAGCCCGCGCGCCGTCAGCAACGGCGCCTCCTCCGGCTGCGTCTCCGGCAGCTTCAATGCGGCACTCATGCGCCCACCTTGCGAATCCATTGGTCGATGGTCACGGCCAGGATGATCAGCACGCCGACCGTCAGTTCCTGCCACAGCGCGTCCGCCCCCGCCAACGCGAGGCCATTGCGGAATACGCCCACGATCAGCGCGCCGATCAGCGTGCCGATGATCGAGCCGCGCCCGCCGAACAGGCTGGTGCCGCCAATCACGACGGCGGTGATGGAATCCAAATTGGCCGTCCCGCCGGACAGCGAACTGATGGCCCCGATCCGCCCGATCACCGCCCAGGACGCGACGGCGCAGATGAAGCCCGCCAGCGTATAGACCGAAATCAGCGTCCGATCGACTTTTACCCCCGCCAGCCGCGCCGCGTCCGGGTCGTTGCCGGTGGCATAGACGTGGCGACCGTAGGCGGTGCGTTGCAGGACGTACCACAGCACGGCGGCAATCAAGACCATCAGCACCGATCCGTAAGTCAGCCGCGCGCCGTAGAATTTCATCGCCGTGCCGAGAAATTGCAGGAACGGCGCCGCGTCCGCGACCTCCTGCTGACGGATGGTCTCATTGTGCGAGTACAGCAGGTTCAGCGCGCCGAAGATGCTCCAGGTGCCGAGGGTCACGATGAACGGCGGCAGCTTGATCTTCGTCACCAGAAAGCCGTTCAGCAGCCCGCAGGCGGAGCCGACCAGCATGCCGATGGGAAACGCGATCCAGATCGGCACCCCGTCCGTCACGGCGAACCTGCCCATGACGACCGACGACAGCACCATCATCGCGCCGACCGACAAATCCACGCCGGCGGTCAGAATGACCAGCGTTTGCGCCGAGCCGACGATGGCGATGATCGTCACCTGTTGCAGGATCAGCGACAGGTTGAACGGGGCGAAAAACCGCGCACCGACGATGAAGCTGAACAGCGCGATCGCGACGGCCAGCACCAGCAGCGGCACGATGGTCGGCACGTCGTGCAGCACCTGATGCGCGGCGCGCAACAGGCCGCGACGTTCGTCGTCGAACTGAACGGCCGCGCCGCCCTGCGGCAGCACCTGCTCGAACTGTGCGGGGCCGTGCGGCTTGGGCGCGTCGGTGGCGCTGCTCATGGATTTTGTCCGGCCACAAAGGAGGTCTGACTTCCCCCTCTCCGCCCTCGGGGGGGGA
>CAJCJG010000190.1 GCA_903970625.1 Solirubrobacterales bacterium 70-9
ATCGAAATCAGCACGGACCGGGATTGGCATGGCGAACCTCCTTCGTTCGCCATGGTGAATCACACGCACGGCGCGTCGCGGAAGTCCCTCCGAGTCACCCCTTCAGAGACCTGGTATTATACTCCGATAGGACGGAATGCTGTGTCATCGTGATATGAAACGACGCCGGGAACACAGGCAGCGCCAGCGCGTCCTCGACCGACAGGTTCTGATTGGATGATCGTGGCTTCGAACCGCAGGCGGGAAGCCTCGGATGACCGCAAGCGTTCGCGGCGCCTACCCCAAGGTCGCCAGCAATCGGCCGGCTCCCCCCAAATCGGCCATATCGAAGCCCTCGGTGAAGCTCGCGACCACCGGGCGCAGCACGGCTCGCGCGTCGGCCAGCCGGCCCTGCTTTGCACGCAGCGCGGCAAGGTCGATGGCCGCCCGCAACTCCGACGCGAGCGCACCCTGACGACGGCTCCATGCGAGCGAGTCCGTCAGGCACAGTTGGACGTCGTCGGCGTCCGGCGGCCTCACCGCGCCGAGAAGTGCGGCCTTCACCCGCAGCAACTCCGGCAAGTAGGTTTGATCCCCATTGTCCTGAGTCAGCCGGATCGTTTCGTCGATAAGCGCCGATGCCTCGGCATACCGCCCCAGTGCAAAAAGTCCCTGGCCGCGCGAGAGGTTGAACGGCGTCTTCCAAATATTGTAGTTGCCCGCGCCAAGGTCTCGCAGACTGTCGTCCAGGCTATCGACGCCCGTCCGCGCGTTGCCGCGGATGATCGCCAACTGTCCCCGGAAGCCCCGCGCCACAGCGAGAGCCAGAGGCTGCAAATGGGTTTCGGTGTGCGAAATAAGCCACGCGAGATACTTCTCCGCACCGCCGAGATCGCCGAGCCAAAGCAGCAAGGGCACGGCAAAGGTTAAGGCGAAGGTCAGCGAAACAGGGTGGCCGGCGTGCTCGGCATTGGTCACGTTCGCCCGTAGAGCTTCGGCCGCCTGCACCGGAAATCCTTGTAGCCACAAGATTCTTGCGAGATAGCCGCTGGCGATCACCCGATAGTCGAACCCCTGAACGAACATTTCGGGCTGGCGCCGCGCCGCCTCGAACTCCGCGCGGGCACCGACCAGATCGCCCGCAAGCACCTGCGATACGCCCAACTGCACCCGCGCCCATGCGATGGCCGCAGGGGCCTCGATTGTCGATGCAATGGCCGCGCTGCGCGTGGCGCACGCGGCCGCCGACCGCGCATCCCCCGCACGATGATGGAACATGCACAACAGGCTCAGCAGCCTCAGTCGGCGGATGGAATCGCCCCGTTCGTCGGCAATCGCGAGGCTGTCGGTCAAGGCAGCCAGCGCCTCGTCGCCGTGGCCGCGCGTCAGCATCGACGACAGACCCAGCCCCTCCCGAAGCAGCAACTCCTCCGCACCGCCCCGCAGCCCGTCGTCGAGAACCAGGAGCGCGCGGCGCGACCAGCGATAGCACTCGGTCAGCAGGGAAAGGGCCTGGAACGCCGGCATCGCGGCGGCGGCAAGCCGGGCACCGAGCCTCGTATGGCCGTCCGGACCCAGAGACCATTCCAGCGCCGCACGGATATTGTTGAGCCCGAACAGGAGTGGCGCTCGCGCCGCAGGGTCCCACAGGGGCGGTCCTTCGGCCGCGAAGGGATCCAGCCAGCGCAGACAGTACTCTGCGTGGCGCGCCGCCAGCGCGGCGCGCTCCGTTCGGTCGACGTTTATGTCCAGCGCATACGCGCGCGCAGTGTCCAGAAGGCGGTACCGCATCATCGCGCCGGCCGGAAACACCGTGACCATCGACTTGGCAACCAGGCTGTCGATGGCAGCGAAAACCCCCTCCGCCGCGATGGTCTCGTCCGCAACCACCGCCAACGCCGCATCGAGGCTGAACGGCCCGACGAACACCGACAGGCGACAGAAGACGATTCGTTCGGGTTCGGTCAGCAGCCCGTAACTCCAATCCAGCGTTGCCTTCAACGTCTTCTGGCGCGCAGGTGCGATGCGCTGGCCCGGCCACAACAGGGTGAAATGCTCGTCGAGAAGCTCGGCCGTGTGGCGCAGTCCGTAGGCCTCGACCCGACCTGCGGCCAGTTCGATTGCCAGCGCCATGCCGTCCAGCTTGCGGCAGATGCTGGCCACGATGGCGGCGTTGGCGCCTGCAAGGTCAAGGCGGGCGCCGCTCGCCGTCGCGCGCTCCACGAACAGGCGCGCGGCCGGGAAGTTCAGCATGGCTTGCGCCGTCAGCGTCGGTTCGTCGGGCGGAACCTCCAGCGGCGACAGCCTGTGGACCCGCTCGCCCTCCACCCGGAGCGCCTCGCGGCTGGTCGCCAGGATATGCAGCCCCGGAATTTCCGGGAAAATCCGTGCCGTCAGACGTGCCACGTCCTCCACGAGATGTTCGCAATTGTCCAACACCAGCAACACACGACGGTCGCGCAGCCGTGCGATGAGGCTGGGCACCGGGTCGTCGGATTGTATCGGGATGCCCACCATCGACGCGACTGAGGCGGGCACCATGCCGGGATCGCTCAGGAGCCCGAAATCGACGAACAGCACGGCCCCATCGAACCCCACCAGCAGATCGTGCGCGACACCGACCGCGACGGTCGTCTTGCCGACACCGCCAGGACCCACCACCGTCACGAAACGCGCAGTGGCCAGGCCGGCAGCAATGGCGGCCACCTCGTCCTCTCGCCCAACCATGCGCGCGAGGCGGGCCGGCAGGAACGTCGCACGGCTGTCGGCGGCTTCCGCGATCGCAACTGCGCGGATCTCACCTGCGGACCGCGTGACGGGAGCGACGAAGCAATAGCCACGGCCGGGAAACGTGGTGATGTAGCGGGCCCCGTCCGTGCCGTCGCCTAACGCCCTGCGCAGCCCCGCAATATGAAACCGCAGGCTGCCTTCTTCCACGGTCACGTCGGGCCAGACTTGCGCCATCAGCTCCCGTTTGCCCACGACCTCGTTGGGGCGGGACGCAAGCGCGATCAGCGTGTCCAGGGTGCGAGCGCCCAATTCCACCGGCACACCGTCCTGGGTCAGCAATCGTTCGCTTGGCGACAGCGCAAAACGGCCGAACGATAGAACGATCCTGCTTGGCGGAGACTGCTCTACCATTCCGTCAGCATCCCCTGCCGGCCGACCCCTCGCGATTAATTAGGCCAACAACCGGCCACTCGCCACCGCTGGCAACGGCTCACACGCGCTCACAACCGCTAACGGGCATTTCCCGGCCACCTCTGCTTTTTGTCGGTGCAGGCAATTCGCCGAACCTACCCATCGATCCAGAGGAGATCACCCGTGACCGAACTCCCGTTTTTCCTTACGCGACGCAGCCTTCTCGCTGCCTCCGCCGCGGCACTCGCCCTGACGCTGCCCGTCGGCCCCGGCTTCGCGCAGGCCCCGACGACGGCCGCAATCGGCACCGTGGCCGAGGACACGGCGATCCGTCCCTTCCGCATCGCGGTTCCCGAGGCGGCGCTCGCCGATCTTCGCAATCGCATCGCAGCGACCCGCTGGCCCGATCGCGAACTTGTTGCCGACCAGTCCCAGGGCGTGAAGCTCGATAAGATCGAAGAACTCGTGCGCTACTGGGGCACCGACTACGACTGGCGCAAGGCGGAGGCGAAGCTGAACGCCTTGCCGGAATTCGTGACGCGCATCGACGGCGTCGATATCCAGTTCGTCCACATCAAATCACGCCATCCCGGTGCCATGCCTCTGCTGATCACGCACGGCTGGCCAGGCTCGATCTTCGAGTTGACGAAGGTCATTGCGCCGCTGACAGATCCGACGTCCTACGGCGGTCGCGCGGACGATGCATTCGACCTCGTGCTGCCATCAATGCCCGGATACGGCTTCTCGGGCAAGCCGCAAGGCACCGGCTGGGGCCCCGAGCGGATCGCGCGCGCCTGGGACGTGCTGATGAAGCGCCTCGGATACAAAAGCTACGTGTCGCAGGGCGGCGACTGGGGATCGGTCGTGGCCAGCGCGATGGCGCGGCAGGCGCCGGCGGGACTGCTCGGCATCCACGTCAACATGCCCGCCACCGTGCCGGTCGATGTCGCCACCGCGCTCAACAACGGCAATTCCGCACCCAGCGGACTCACAGATGCCGAGAAGGCCGCGTTCCAGTCCCTCGACAACCTCTACAGAAAGGGCGGCGGCTACGCGGCGATGATGGTCACGCGCCCGCAAACGGTCGGCTACGCGCTGGCTGATTCGCCGGCCGGACAAGCCGCCTGGATCTACGACAAGTTCGCCGCATGGACCTACACCGACGGCGATCCGGAGCGGGAACTCTCCAAGGACGACATGCTCGACGACATCACGCTGTACTGGCTGACCAACACCGCGACCTCGTCCGCCCAACTTTACTGGGAAAACAACAACAACAATTTCAACGCCACGAACCAAAAGACCGCCGACATCTCGATCCCGGTCGCCGTGACCGTCTTCCCCGGCGAAATCTACCGGGCGCCGCGAAGCTGGGCGCAGAAGGCCTATCGCAACCTGATCTACTTCCACGAGGTCGATAAGGGCGGCCACTTCGCCGCATGGGAACAGCCAGACCTGTTCGCGGCCGAGATACGCGCGGCATTCCGACCGCTGCGCCAGCAGAAATACTCGCAAGCGGACTGATCGGTTCGGAAGCCGGGCGCTCGGCCATCGGACGGGTGCCCGGCACACCCGAACTGCCCCACGCAACAGGACCACGATCATGACCAAAATCGACAGAGTGCTCTACACCGCGCGAACCCACACCACGGGCGGCCGCGAGGGTGCGTCCCGCAGCCATGATGGACGGCTGGATATCCGGCTCTCGTCGCCCGGCACGTCCGGGCTCGGCACCAATCCCGAGCAACTGTTTGCGGCGGGTTGGTCAGCCTGTTTCGAAGGCGCCATGGGCCTGGCGGCCAGGAAGATGAAGATCGTTCTTCCGCCCGACCTGGCCATCGACGCCGAGGTCGATCTCGGCATGACCGGCGACGCCTATTTCCTACAGGCACGGCTGAATGTCAGCCTGCCGGGGATGGCGCGCGACGTGGCCCAGACAATCGTCGACATGGCACACCAGACTTGCCCGTACTCGAAAGCAGTCAGCGGCAATATCAAGGCCGTCGTGACGCTGCTCTGATCCGAACATCGCGGCTTGAGAGTGAAGAATATGAAACGGATTATCCTTGCATCGGTCGCCGCTTTCGCGCTCGCGGGCGTGACCGTCTTGACGGGACCGTCGTTCGGCCGTTCCGGCGATGACGACGCCGCGATTGTCGAAGGCAAACTCCCTGTCGGATACCGGGACTGGCGGTTGATTTCCGTCGCCCACGAAGAGGGTAGCCTCAACGATCTGCGGGCTGTTCTCGGGAATGACGTGGCGATAAAGGCTTACCGGGACAACACGCTGCCGTTCCCGGATGGCGCGATCGTTGCCCGTTTGGCCTGGCGCTATCTCCCTTCCGAGGAAAACAACAAAGTCTTTGGCCGTCCGCAATCTTTTGTGGCCGGCCCACCCGTGAACGGGGTGCAGTTCATGGTGAAAGACTCGAGAAAATATGCCGCAACCGGCGGCTGGGGCTTCGTTCAGTTCAACGACGGCAAGCCCGCCGACGAAGCAGGGCGTGGCGCCTGCTTTGGGTGCCACGAGCCTGCCATCGCCCGCGACTTCGTTTTCACGCGTTACGCACCGTGAGCTTTGCGTGCCAAGCTCGGAAGGAAAGACAATGACCGAAGTTGCAGAAGTGCTGTATCTCGCCAAAAGCCGCGCCACTGGCTGCTGGGAACACGGGTCCGCTCGCCGGGCCGATGGCCGGGTGGACATCGAGCATGGACGGCCCGGCGGCCAGGGCTTCTCCGCCGACCCCGAGCAATTGTTCGCCGCCGGTTGGTCGGCGAGTTTCGACGGCAAGGAGGCGCTCGCGGTCCTCAAGGTGAAAGTTGTACTGTCCGATAACACTGCTATCGATGCGACCGTCGATCTTTGCCTCGTCGATGGGGCCTATTTCCTCCGGGCGCGCCTGAACGCCAGTCTTGCGAACATGCTGCCGGACGTCGCCCGTATGCTTGCGGATGTCGCCCGACCGAGGGGGCCGTATTCCAAAGCCATAAGCGGCAACATCGATGTCTCGATCGACATGGTCTGACGGCAAGCGCTATCTTTGACACCTAACCTGGGCAGATACCCGATGAGATGAATTGCTTGCGGCGCCTCGCGACCTGCGCGACGGCACCACGCTCGATGCCGGCGGCGATCATCCAGGCGCGCAAATGGTGCATGGCGTCGCGCGTGATCGCGACCCAGGCGCCTTGTCCTGCTTGATCTGTCTTGGACTGACGAACAAGGATGCGGCCGACTTCGTCAGAGTCGACCTGCAAATCCTCCGCAAGCAGACTGACCACCTCCGTCTGCACCGATAAATGGAGCCTGATCTCATGGTCGAGGGAAAATGCATGGGCCGCGTCCTGGGGATCGGGCGGCAACGCCAAGTTACGGTCTATTTGCACTGGCCACCCGGCCCTCGTTCGACGATAATCTAAATGCGATGCTGGCCCGCAAAAGCCGGTTGATGCATGACGCGCTGCTGCCGCCGAAGCGGCGGAAGGCAACTTGGCGGAGATGCTTCAACGACGTCTCGGCTGAACGGAGCAATGGGAACACGCCATCTTAAGCACCTCGTATTCGGCTTTTTGGGCCAAGGCGCGCCCGCCGATGGACGGTGCGGCGGCTGCCTTTCACCCTCTGGTTGCCCACAGCCTCGATGTCGCCGCCGTGGCGATGCTGCTGCCGCCCCGCGCGGCGTTCGGCCTCGACGCGCGGCTGTTGGGGTTTCTGGTCGCGCTGCACGACATCGGCAAGTTTTCGCGCCCGTTTCAGGGGAAGGTTGAGAAACACTGGCCGGCCGAGGCGCTCGGCCCGTTTCCCGCGACGCGACCGCCGCCCGGGCCGCCGCACGATGCGATGGGGCTGTTTCTGCTGCGCGCCCCCACGGTGCGCGACGCCCTGAGCCCGATCATGCCCGGCTGGACGCACAATGCAGCCGGGCATCTGTGGCGCGCGCTTGCCGGCCATCACGGCCGCCCACCGCAGGAAGACGTGCCGCAGCCCTCCGACAAAGTGGTGTGCGGTGGCTGCCGCGCCGCAGCCGTAGAGTTTGTCGGGGCGATGCGCGAGGTGTTTCGGCCGCCGCCCTTCGCTCCCGTCCGAACGCGGGATGTGGTGCGTCTGGCGTGGCACCTGGCCGGTGCGACAACGCTTGCCGACTGGGTCGGCTCGCGCCGGGCATGGTTCCCATACGTGTCGGCCGAGGCGGTCGCCGATCCGGCTGGCTATTTCTGGAATCGGGCCATGCCGCAGGCTGCCGCCGCACTGGCCGCCGCCGGGCTGGCCCATGCCGAGCCCGCGGCGTTCGGCGGCGTACGAAAGCTGTTCCCCGCCATAGACGTGCCCTCGCCCGTGCAGGCGTGGGCGGAAACCGTTCCGTTGCCGGACGGCCCGGTGCTCGCGGTGATCGAGGATCTGACCGGCAGCGGCAAGACGGAGGCAGCGATCACGCTGGCACACCGGCTGATCGCAGCCGGCCGGGCGAGCGGCGTCTATGTTGCCCTGCCGACGATGGCGACCGCCAATGCGATGTACGAGCGCATGGAGAAGGCGTATCTTGGCCTGTTCGTCCCCGAGGCGCGGCCGTCGCTCTCCCTCGCCCACGGCCGCGCCGAACTGAATCCGCGCTTCCATGCGGCGTTCGAAGGCGGGGCGGCGTCCCGGCGCACCGGCGCGCCCGACCCGGCCGACGACCCGGCGGAAGCGCATTGCGCGGCGTGGCTGGCCGAGGACAGGCGGAAGACGCTGCTGGCGCAGGTGGGTGTGGGAACGCTGGATCAGGCGCTGCTCGCGGCGCTGCCGGTGCGGCACGCGACGTTGCGGTTGCACGGGCTGGCGGGAAAAGTGCTGATCGTGGACGAGGCGCATGCGTTCGATCCGTACATGCTGCACGAACTGACGGCGCTGCTGCGATTTCAGGCGGCGCTGGGCGGCTCGGCAATCCTGTTGTCCGCGACGCTGCCGGGGGAGACGCGGCAAAAGCTGGCCGACGCATTTCGCAGCGGACTGGATGCGCCGCCCGCACCGTTGGCCGAAAAACCGCCCTATCCGCTCGCGACGCTGGTGGCGGCCGGTGCGGCCGTCGAGACGCCGTGCGGCGTCCGCGAAGGGATTGCCCGCCGCGTCGCCGTCACGCGGCTGGACGACGCGGCGGCGGCGCTGGAGCGTATCGTCGCGGCTGCCGAGGCGGGCGCGGCGGTCGCGTGGGTGCGCAACACCGTGGACGACGCCATCGAGGCTGCGGCGTTGCTGCGGGCGCGCGGGATCGCGCCGCTGCTGTTTCATGCCCGGTTCGCGATGCAGGACCGGCTGAACATCGAAGCCGAAGTCATGCGCCGCTTCGGCCGCGACAGGGCGGGCAAGGATCGGCAATGCGTGCTGGTGGCGACGCAGATCGTCGAACAAAGCCTGGACATCGACTTCGATGTGCTGTGCACCGATCTGGCGCCTGCCGACCTGCTGATCCAGCGCGCCGGGCGGCTGTGGCGGCACGCGCGAGGCGAGCGCCCGGTGGCGGGGCCGGAGTTACTGGTGGTCTCGCCCGACCCGGTGGACGATCCGCCGGCAGACTGGATCGCCGGGCCGCAGCGGGGCACGGCTTCCGTCTATCCCGACCCCGCGCTGCTGTGGCGCAGCGCCGGCGCGGTGTTTTCGCGCTGTGCCATCGCGACGCCCGGGGACATGCGCCCGCTGATCGAGGAAGCGGGCAACGGCGACAACACGCCCAGCGCGCTGGCCAGGCTGGCGGACGTCGTGAAAGGCAAGACCCACGCACAAATCGGCATCGCCGCGCAAAACGTGCTGGATGTCTGGCGCGGGTACGACCGCGGCGCCGGCCTGTGGGAACCGGACGACCGCACGCCGACGCGGCTGGAGGACCGGCCGACGGTCACGCTGCGGCTGGCGCGGCTCCGCGACGGCGCGGTGGTGCCATATGCCGAGAACGCGGATGCAAGCCGCGCCTGGGCGCTGTCGGAGGTGTCGGTCGCCCGCTACCACATCGCAGACTGCCCGCCCCCTGACGGACTGGCCGCAGCGGTGGACGCGGCGCGCGCGAACTGGGGACGGTGGGAGCGCGAGTCGGACAAGGTGCTGCTGGCGGTGCTGACGGAGTCGGAGGACGGCTATATACTGAGAGCGGTAACTGAGTCGGGCAAACTTGTGACCGCAGGCTATTTTGTGGCGACAGGGTTGATCTGGTCCAAACCTGCTTAGGCGGGATGGCCCGTAGCGTGGCCGAGTGTAAGGCACAGATTGTTCCCTGCACGCGCAGGGACGAAGTAGCGTGGTCTGGTGTAATCTACAGATGCGCGTTGACAAGGTATCTGGCATCTCATACGAATGCGGTCGGCAGGGTGGCAGCCCTGCCGACCATCGTCTCAACGGGCCGGTTTTAGAAGGAGGTACCGCTTTGCAAACTAAGCAGCGAAGAAGAAGCAGCACAGGCGCGTGCGCCTGATCTCACCTTCGGGAACGCAAGACATGCGAACCTGAGACCTTATAGTTTACGGCGCCCGCGCCGTCGAGTGCTGAGGTTTGTTCGTGTTCAATCTTCTGACCGACCCCTGGCTCCCCGTCCTCCGCCACAACTCCGGCCCCTGCGTGATCCGGCCCGCGCAACTTGCCGAGGCGCTGGAATCCGATCCGGTGGTCGCCATCGACTGGCCGCGTGCGGATTTTCGCATTGCCACGCTGGAATTTCTGATCGGCCTGCTCGCCACCGCCTGCCCGCCGGCCGAGTTCGATGCATGGCTGGAAGGCTGGAAGACCCCCCCCTCGCCCGAGACGCTGGACGCGGCCTTCGCCCCCCTCGCCCACGCCTTTGTCCTCGACGGCGACGGGCCGCGCATCCTCCAGGATGTTGAAAACCTTGACGCCGACCGGGAGCCGGTCGAACGGCTGCTCATCGAAGCGCCGGGCGACAGCACGGTGTCGAAAAACACCGACCTCTTGGTGCGGCGGGGCCGCGTGGAAAAGCTCGGTCGCGCCGCTGCCGCCATCGCGCTCTACACGTTCCAATCCTGGGCACCGGCCGGCGGCGCCGGGAACCGTGTCGGCCTGCGCGGTGGTGGACCGCTGGTGACGCTGGTGATGCCGCAGGCGCCGCACAAGCTATGGCATCTGCTGTGGGCCAACGTGCCGTGTGGTGAACCTCCGGCCACGGACGAGTTGCCGCGCGTCTTCCCGTGGCTGGCGCCGACGCTGACCTCCGAGGGTGCGCGCGTGGTCACGCCGCAGGAGAACGCACACAAGCTGCAATGCTGGTGGGGCATGCCGCGCCGCATCCGGCTCGATTTCGCACCCGCCGACCCGCCCGCCGCCTGCGACGTAACCGGCGTGCCCGACAGCGTTCTTGTCGTGGGCTGGCGGCAGCGGCCGCGCGGGGCAAACTATGCTGCGTGGGGCGGTAAGCATCCGCTCACACCGACTTACCAGCAGAAGCCGGCAGCAGAAATTCTTCCGTTGCATCCGCAACCGGGCGGCATCGGATACCGTCATTGGCTCGGCCTTGTCGTCGCCAGCGAAGACGGACTGCGCAAGCCCGCCCCGGCGGTTGCCGAGTGGAAGCAGCGTTTTCGCGATATCGCCGATACCGACCGCGCGCGCCTACTCGCAGCCGGCTACGATATGGACAACATGAAGGCCCGCGCCTTCGTCGAAACCGAAATGCCGCTGCCCGCGCTGGCCGACGCCGGCGCACAACAGCGATTGGACGTGTTTGCCGTGCGGCTGGTCACGTCGGCCGAGCGGGTCGCCGGAATGCTGCGCGGCGCGGTGCGGGTGGCTTTGTTCGGCGCAGGCGCCAGCGTGAAACTCGATTGGGAACTTCTCTCCAGCGTCCGCGAGCGGTTTTGGGACCAGACCGAGGCCGCGTTCTTCGCCCATCTGCTGACCGTCGCCGGTCGCGGCGCAACCGACGCCACGCCCGAGTGTCTGGAATGGCTGAAACAGATGCGGACCGTGGCGTTGGCTCTGTTCGACGAGGCCGCACCGCTGGAGGCCGACAGCGGCGCCGCCGCCCCGCGCATCGGCAAGGCACGACGCAACCTGCTGTTCGCGCTGCTCGGCTACGGCAAAGACGGGCAAGGTCTGTTCACCGACCTCGAACTCGCAGCACCCGAAGCAAAACCCCGCAAGACGAGGTCCGCATGATCCAGGCCCCATACGCTGCCTTCGGCTGGTGGCAGGCATTGCAGCCGGACGCGGATGGCGGCGGCGACCGCGCCACACTCGCCCGCCTGCGCCGCTGCGCCACGATTTCCGAGGTCATGGCCGAGCCTGCCGGCATCGTGCTGTTCCGCCGCTGCAAGGGCGGCACGGCGGACGACCTGCCGGTGATCGCGCTCGCGGCCGGCGTGCTCGCGCATATCCGCGCCGACGAGCGCGAGCA
>CAJCJG010000191.1 GCA_903970625.1 Solirubrobacterales bacterium 70-9
ATCGAAATCAGCACGGACCGGGATTGGCATGGCGAACCTCCTTCGTTCGCCATGGTGAATCACACGCACGGCGCGTCGCGGAAGTCCCTCCGAGTCACCCCTTCAGAGACCTGGTATTAACCCCGGCGTAACTGACATCAGCGGGCCGGCTCGTCCATCGCCGCCTCCATCGTGCCCTCGAACGCCGGGGCCGTCAGGTCGCCAGTGGCATGCGCCTGCGCAAGACACGCGGCCACCATGTCCCGCAGCGACGCGGCATACACGTCGGCGGCGACGGCTGCCCGCAGCCTGCCGTCGCCAGCCATTTCGGCGGGCCACAGCCCGACCACAATGGTGGCCGTCGGATTTCGGGCGCGCAGTCGTCGCACCGTGTAGCGCAGGTTCGATGACGTACCCGCGATGCCGGCATACGTCAGGCAGATCGTCCGGACCCCCGCCATATCGAGCGTGGCGACGGCCGCCCTTGCGCCGACCGCCGCATGCGGCACGACTCGGGCGCCGAGCCCGTGCTTGCCGAGTAATTGCGCCAGCAGCGTCGACGCCACCTCGTCGAGCGGGCCGCGCCCCGCCACGCACAGCACCGCCGAAAGCTCTTGCCACGCCGGCGGAAGGGCGACACGAGCCGCATCGCCGTCCTCGTGGTCGTTCAGTTCCTCAAGCAACTCGCCAACCCCGCCGACGATCCGCGTGGTCTGCGCCTCAGTCAGCACGCCGCGCTCGATATCGACTGTCGCCAGTCGCAAGCCGGGGATTGCGACCTCGTCGTAGTAGGCGGACAACGAACAGTCCTTCAGCAGTTGCTCGGCATCGTCCTGCACCTCGTCGACATGGCCGGCCAGCATGCGGTTGTAGAAACTCTCCACCGGAGTCAGCGCCGGGCGGTCGCCGAGCAGCACGTCGAGGAATTCGAGGCGTTCGACATGCCGCCCCAGAACGACGAGGCACAGCGTCAGCGGCATCGACAGGACCAGCCCGATGGGGCCCCACAACCAGGCCCAGAAGATCGCGGCCACGATGACCGAAAGCGGCGACAACCCGGTGCTGCGGCCATAGGCCATCGGCTCCACGACTTGCGCCATGAACGCTTCGCAGACCAGGAACAACGCAATCGTCCACAACACCATCGACCAGCCGGGATCGACCGCCGCAGCCAACGCCACCGGCAGCGCCGCAGACAACAACGCGCCGATATACGGCACAAACCGCGTCAGAATCGCAACGATGCCCCACAGCACCGGACTCTGCACGCCGATTGCGAACAGGCCGAGGCCGATGGCGCAGCCGAACGCGGTATTGAGCGCCAGTTGCGTCAGAAAGTATCGGCTGAGCCGGTGGGCCGCTTCGTCCATCGCCGTCATCGTGCGATGCAGGTCGTCGGCTCCAAACAGGCGAATCAAGCGGTCGCGCAAATCGTCCTGGCGCAGCAGAATGAAGATCGCGACGACCACGACGATGCCGGTGGTGGCCAGCGGCGACAGGATCGGTTCGAGCAGGCGCTCGGCCAGTTCGGTCGGCGACAGGTCGGGCTGATGGATTTCCACCGGCGTCGGCTTGCCGGCCGGCGCAGGGGTGTCGGGGGCGGCACGGACTTGCTTGCCCGCATCCTGCGCGCCGGCGGGTCCGGGCGCATGGGCGCCGGGGTCGATTTGTTTGGTCATCCGATCAGCCAGCGTGGACAGGCGCCCGATCGTCGCGCCCTGAATGGCCCGTACCTTCTGCTCGATGGTGCTGGTGTAGCGCGGGATATCGCCCGCAAGGCCCGCGACCTGCGCGCCGATCAGGCCGCCGACGCCCAGGATGACTCCGAGCGCCAGCAGCACCGCGAGCATGACGGCGGGCACCCGCCCGAGCCACGCGCGGCGCAGCAGGTTCACCAACGGGGCCAGCACGAACGACAGCAGCACCGCCAGCGCCATCGGCATCAGAACGTCGCGCGCGACGTACAGGGAGGCCACGATCACCACGGCGCCGATCAGCGTCGTCAACCCCGAAAGGCCGTTGCTGTCGCCCGGCGGGTCCGGCCGCGCGGGCGGTCGCGAAAAATCCGACATCTCGGAATTCAACCTGTCTTGCGCTTTTTCGCCTTTGCCCTGGGCGCCGGCGGCGGATCGGCGTTGCCCTTGCCGGCCAGGTTCGCGCGCAGCGCGGTCAGGTCGACGACGTTGGTATCGTCTGGCTCGGCGACCTCTGACGACATGTGGCCCTTCGCCTTGTCCTCGATCGGGCCGGTCTCCGGATCGGTCGTCGTCATCTCGATGCGATTGGTCGTCTGCGGATTGATCAGGTGGAAATGCCCGCCGCTCGCGGCACTGGTGGCCGTGTAGAGGGCAACCGGGCAGGTGACGAGCGACAGCTTCAAATGTCCTTGCCAGGTCGGGCGGTATGCCATGAAGGATTCTGCGGGCGGTCCGGGATGGAAGGCGGGCTTGGTCTAAACGCCGCGCGGACCGATTCGTTCAGTCCGAAAAGGGCTTCATCCGATTTGCCCCGTCGCGCGTTGTGCCAAGGTTATTTCTGCCGGAGCGACCGAAGATACCTCTACCGCCGCGCCCGGAAAAACGCCCGCAGCAACGCCGCCGCCTCCGTCTCCCGCACGCCGCCGATCACGTCCGGGCGGTGCTGGCAGGACGGCTGGGCAAAAATACGCGGCCCGTGCTCGACGCCGCCGCCCTTGGAATCGTAGGCGCCGAACACCAGCCGCCGGATCCGGAACAGCCCGATGGCGGCGGCGCACATGGCGCACGGTTCCAGCGTCACGAACAGATCGCACTCCGTCAGGCGCGGCGTCCCCAGCACCCGCCCCGCCTCGCGCAACGCCAGCACTTCCGCATGCGCGCTGGCATCGACATCCTGCTCGGTGCGGTTGCCGGCGCGGGCAATGACGGTTCCGTCCCGGCCGACCACCGCTGCCCCCACCGGCACCTCGCCCCGGGCGGCGGCGGCGCGGGCTTCTTCGAACGCAACGTCCATCGGCGAAACCTTGCCCATCATCGCCCCCCGGCGCTAGCAACGCGCATGACCCAACCTTCCCGCCCCGTGATCGGGGTGACGCTCGATGCCGAGCAGCCCGGTGGCTACTCGAAATTCCCCTGGTACGCCGTCCGCGCCAATTATATGGAGGCGGTCGCCGGCGCCGGCGGCCTGCCGCTCGCGTTGCCGCATATGCCGGCGCTGGCGGCCGACTGGCTGGACCGCATCGACGCCCTCGTCGTCACCGGCGGCGCGTTCGACGTCGATCCGTCGCTATACGGCGAGGGCGACCGCCACGCGACCGTCACTCTGAAGGAAGGCCGCACGGCGGCGGAAATGGCGCTTCTGCGCGGCGCGCTCGCGCGCAACATGCCCGTGCTGGGCATCTGCGGCGGCCAACAGTTGCTGGCGGTGGCGCTCGGCGGCACGCTGATCCAGCACATTCCGGATGCCGTGCCGGACGCGCTCGCCCACGAGCAGCCGAACCCGCGCGACCAGCCGGGGCACGAAATCTCGGTGCGGGCCAATACGCTGCTGCACAAAATCGTCGGCAGCGAGCGGATGCTGGTCAACTCCGCCCACCATCAGGCCGTCCGCGACCCCGGCCCCCTTGCCGTGGTGGATGCGACCGCGCCCGACGGCGTGATCGAAGGCATCGAAAACCCCGCGCAAAAATTCTGCCTCGGCGTGCAGTGGCACCCGGAATTCCTGATCGACCCGGGCGACCGCCGCATCTTCGACGCGCTGATCGGCGCCAGCCGATGAGCGACGAGGCGAACGAAACACAGCCGGAGCGCGGCGAGCGGATCGCCAAATGGCTCGCGCACGCGGGCGTCGCCAGCCGTCGCGATGCGGAGAAACTGCTGGCCGAGGGAAAAGTCCGCCTCAACAACGTCACCGTCACCCCCCCGGCCACGTTCGTCGTGGACGGCGATCTGGTCACGGTCGGCGGCGTGTTGGTGGAGGCGGCGGG
>CAJCJG010000192.1 GCA_903970625.1 Solirubrobacterales bacterium 70-9
GTCGATCGCGGCCGGCACATCCAGGCGCACCGGCACAAACCCGTCGGCGACCGCGCGCGCAATCTGCCCCGCCGTCACCGGCGAGCAACTGCCGGAGACCACCAACAGCCGATCCACCGGCCCGCACTCCGGCAACGCAACGGCGACCGGCAGCAGCCCAGCGTCCCGCCAGTGCGCCACCAGTGCGTATTCCAGGCCGGAGGAAGCGACTGCCAAGATGCCACGACCGCGCGCGTGCCAGATCAGCCGCCCGGCCTCCGCCAGCGTCTCCGCGTCGAGCACGTCGAACAGCGCCACCCGCGTCCCCGCCGCCCGTGCGGCGTCCAGCGCCGCCTGCCCGCCGCCCTGCTTGAGCGCCACCAGATCGACCAGCGCCACCGCTTCCTTCGTCTGGAGTGCCAGATGCCGCCGCAAATCGCTCTCCGCCATCGGCGTCACCGGATGGCGCGCCATCGTTGGGTGCCGGTCCAGCCGGTGCCCCACCCCGTCCACCGACGCGAACAGATTTCCGAACGCCTGATAGCGCCGCAGCGCCGGCGCGCCCACGACCATCGCGCACCAATCCCGCGCCGTCGCCGCCAGCCCCAGATCGAGCGCGCAGCCGATCGAGCCGATCTGCGGGCTGGAATCGAACGTCGAGCAAACCTTGTAGTGCAGGACCGGCGCCCCCAGCGCATCGAGTGCGGCAAACACCGGCGGCAGATTGTCCCGCATCCACGCTGGCGACCGGCTGCGCGCGGTGCCGGCCACGCCGATCCCCCGGCAATGCCCGAACCGCGCCAGATCGGCCGCGTCCGGCACATCCAGGAACAGCACCGTCGGCAACCCGGCGAAGGTCAGCACCTCCATCACGTCGGTCGAGCCGGTGAAATCGTCGCCGTAGTACGTGACCAGCGGGCCGGTAGGCAACGTGACAGCGGGCAGCGCGCTCATCGCCCGTATTGCGCCAGCGCCTCGCGCAGTTCGCGATGGTCGCGTGCGAAAATATCGGCTGGGATGCCGGCCACCGCCGCCTTCCACGCTTGCCGCAGGCTGGCGACGCCCGCCGCGATGCCGCCCGGATGCGCCATGATGCCGCCGCCGGCCGCGTAGATCAGATCGGCCGACCCGAGACGCCGAAAAGTTTCCTCCGGCTGCACGGCGGACTGGCCGGACGAAAACACCGGCATCGCCGCGCATGGCGTATCCGCGAACAGCGGCGCCAGCACGGCGCGCGCCGAGTCCATCACGCTGTCGTCGCTCTCGGAAAATTTGTTGCGCAGCCCGTTGACGTGCAGATGGTCTGCTCCCGCCAGCCGCCACAGTTTCTGCCACGCGACGAACGACCACCCCAGCATCGGGTGCCGCGACAGATATCCCCAGCCGTTGCGATGGCCGTGGATGCACAAATCCGAATGCCGCCGCAGCGCCAGCAGCCCGGACAGACCCACGCTGTTCAGGCTCGCCATCACGCACGTCCCGCCTTCGTCGCGCACCAGATCGTGGCGGGCACGCATCTCGTCCACCTCGCCGGTCAGGTTGAACGCCACCATCACCTTGCGCCCGGTCCGCTCGGCGTGGCCGCGCACCACCCGCATCACCGCCCGCACCCGCGCCGCGAACGGACAACTCGGCCCGTCCGCCTGCAATTCGTCGTCCTTGATGAAGTCGATCCCGCCGGCGCACAATTGCTCCACCAGCGCCGCCGTCTCCTCCGCCGACAGCCCCACGCTCGGCTTGATGATCGTCCCGATCAGCGGCCCCGAGGCCACGCCCGCCAGCGCCCGTGTGCCGGAAATGCCGAATTGCGGCCCGGGATTGTGCGCCGCAAACGAAGCCGGCAACGCCAGATCCAGCAGCCGCAGCCCGCTGACCTCTCGCAACTCGAACAGATTGCCGGCGACGGTCGCGACCAGGTTCGGCAGCGACGGGCCAAAATTGTCGAGCGGCCAGGACAGTTCCACCTCGCCCCGCCGCCACCGCCCGCTGCCGTCGTGCCCGGCGCCGGGCAACGACGGTGCTGCTGCGTCTTCCAGCGGCGTAATCCGCTCCACCCGTGCGCCCGCCCGCTCGCGAAGTTCGGCCGTCTCGCCCGGCACGGCGACGAACGTCCCGCTCGATTGCTCGCCGGCAACCACCGCCGCCGCGCGCTCCAGCGGAAACCCGCTCTCCATCAGATAGGTCGCGCGCAGCCGGTCTTGCACGTTGGGTTCCTCCGCTTGCGGCACGTTATGCACTCATCATACCAGACCGCAAGCCCGCGCCCGCCTTGACATGGCCCGTCGCCGCACGATCATCGCGGACGTGCCCAGACCCGAATCGAACGCCGCAACGGCCCCCAACGCAGCGGACCCGGTGGTGCGCCGCAAACTGTCGCACGAGGTGTTCGACCGCTTGGTGCGCACGATCCAGTCCGGCGAACTGGCACCCGACGATCAGCTTCCGTCCGAGCGCGAACTGATGCAACGCTACGGCGTCGGCCGCCCGGCGATCCGCGAGGCGATGCAGACGCTGCAACAGCGCGGCCTGATTCGCATCGCCCACGGCGAACGCGCCCGCGTCACCCTGCCGACCGCCGACGCCATCCTCGATCAGGTCTCCGGCGCGATGGTCCAGTTGCTGACGCGCGTGCCGGGCGGCCTGGAAGAACTGAAGGACGCAAGGCTGCTGTTCGAGGTCGGCCTCGCCCAGATCGCCGCCCGCCGCGTGACGGCCGACTCCGCCGCCCAGCTTCAAGCGGCGCTGGCGGCCTGCCACCAGGCGCGCGGCGATTTTTCCCGCTTCGTCGCCGCCGACATGGCGTTCCACCGCCAAATCGCTGCCATGTCCGGAAACCGCCTGATCCGCGCGCTGAGCCAGGGGATGCTCGACTGGCTGACCCAATTCCGCAGCGATCTGGTGACGGCGCGCGGTGCCGAGCAACTGACTCTGGAAGAACACGACCGCATCGCCACCGCCATCGCGGCCGGCGACCCGGCGGCGGCGGCGGCGGCCATGACGGACCATCTGACCCGCGCCAATCAGCTTTACTCGACGCTGATGGGGGCGCCGGAGAAGCCCAAACGAAAGGCAGTCTCGTAGGTTGGGCGTAACCCGCCAATGCAACTTAGCGGTGACCCCTACTCTGGCGGAGATTTGCGACTGCGGCTACACCCAACACTACGCTTCCAATTTTGCAAGTACGAAGTTACGGCAGGATCCATGACCAACGCAGCTCGCTGGTTACTCCGGTTTTGACGGAAGCTTGGGGCGGCCGATCACTCCGGTTATTATGTATCCCTTCGCGTCGAGAAGGACCGTGCCCGTGCAGCCGAATAAATCTGCCCAGCCCCCGCGTCCGGCGACGGCACGCGGATTATCGCAGCAGGACAGCGTGCCCAATCAATCGATCCCGGCTCGATCCCGTCCCGGACCAGAGCGGTTCTACCGGCGGATCGATTTTTGGACACTGTTCTTTACAATCCTTTGCACCGTCGCGGCATGGCTGGCGTTAAAGCCAATTTTTCTTGTGGATCAAGAAAAACCGCAACAGGATACAGCAACGCTACAGTCCTTACAACCCCCACAATTGCTCACTACTAAGTCAATACCAGCATCCCAGCCACTGGTTACACCCGCTGCAACCAATACACCCAACGCAACTCCAGCCGAACCAGCACCGCCACAAACGATACTTGCTGGAAAATGGACCGGTCAATACACCTGTTCAACCAGGGGAGCGTTAGAATATCATGGCATAAGTCTCAATATTGCACTCTCAGAGTTTGGTACAATTTCGGGCTTTTTTTCTTATAAGACGGTGGATGCTGACTACGCCAAGCTTCCGGATAAACCATTTTCCGTGACAGGAACATTCAACCCCGGTCCAGGCACGCTCATACTTGCGACTAATTTTCCAAGTCCTCGAAATGCGGTTTATCCGCGTCAATACGAACTTTCATTGAAAAATGAGGTTCCAGGGGATCCCATACTCCTTGGTTCTGTCACTAGCTGGATCGACTACTCACCCTGCGAAAGCAACGTCGTCCAACTCAGAAGATCAAGGTCGCCCTAGCGCACGGGCCCTGTCACTGCAACAGGTCCCATAGCCTTACCAGGATGAGGGAAGATTAAGACGCGAACTGATTTTATTCTCTCCATATCTCTAGGACTCTCGCCGCCTGCATCGAATTCTTGGACGTAACAAACCCAATCACCTTTGTCGAGATTGACTGTGTCGACTTCAGTATTAAGGCGGTTGACAAGCGCTCCACGTCCCTGATTGTGGTTGACCAGGAGATCGTCGACTAATTTATCTGCCCACGGGTATGCTCTCGGATCGTAGACAAAATCCTCAGATCCCGGCGTCGTTTTTATAAAGACAAATCTGCATTTGAGAATGTTAACTTCCTCCCGGCTGCATCCATCAAACAGTACTTTCCCGTTCAATAGATCGCCTGCGCTGCCTGTCGTCTGGGGAAGTGAGGGCCCCATACAATTAAGAGCTGGTGGGGCGCCGTAGCAAACCCCAACCCCAATGACCGCGAGCACGCCGGACCAGAGGGCTGTGCAAATGCTCGACCGCAAAGCGACTCTCATCCCGACTCCTGAACGGAAGGCCTCGGACGTGAGCAAAAATTGTCTTGACCAGCTTTGTCAACCCCAGTGCCAGCGGGTCTGGTTGACTCAGCATACCAGTCGCCGATAGTCTCTTTGCTATCGGCACACGATGCCGCACAGGGGGCGGGAAATGACCACGATCGCGTTGTTCGGCGCCGGCGGCAAAATGGGCTATCGGCTCGCCAGCAATCTGAAATCCTCCCCCTTCACGGTGCGCCATGTCGAGGTGTCCGACGCCGGGCGCGCCCGCCTGTCCAGCGGCCTCGGCATCGAAACCGTTGGCGCCAACGCCGCGCTGGACGCGGTGGATGTCGTGGTCCTCGCGGTGCCGGACACACTGATCGGGAAAGTCGCCGCCGAGATCGAGCCGCAACTGAAGCTTGGCACGATGGTCGTGGCGCTCGACGCCGCCGCCCCGTTCGCCGGCCATCTGCCCGACCGGCCGGACCTGACCTATTTCGTCACCCACCCCTGCCACCCGCCGATCTTCAACGACGAGACGGAGTTCGCCGCCAAGCACGACCATTTCGGCGGCATCGCGGCCAAGCAGCACATCGTCAACGCGCTGATGCAGGGGCCGGACGAGGCGTATGCGCTCGGCGAGTCCATCGCCCGCGTCATCTGGGCGCCGGTCATGCGCTCGCACCGCGTCACGGTCGAACAAATGGCGCTGCTGGAACCGGGATTGTCGGAGACCGTCTGCGCCTCGCTGCTGGACGTGATGCGCGAGGCGCTGGACGAGGTGGTGGCGCGCGGCGTGCCCCGGCAGGCCGCCTACGACTTCCTGCTCGGCCACATGAACATCCTCGCCGCCGTCACGTTCGGCGAAATCCAGGGCGTGTTTTCCGATGCCGCCAACAAGGCGATCCAGTTCGGTAAGCCGGTGCTGATGCAGCCCGACTGGAAACGCGTGTTCGAGCCTGCAGAGATCGCGGCCAGCATCCAGCGCATCACCTGAGCGCGTGGCCGCTCCGCTGCGCGGCGCGCTGATCGGCTGCGGCTTCTTCGCCGCCAACCATCTGCACGCCTGGCGCGACCTCGACGACACCGCGATCGTGGCGCTGTGCGACACGGACCCGGCGCGCCTCGCCGCCACCGGCGCCGCGTTCGGCATTTCCGCTCTCTATGAGGATGCGGGCAAAATGCTCGCGACCGAGCGGCCGGATTTCGTCGATATCGCGACCACGGTGGGCAGCCATCGCGCGCTGGTGGAGCTCGCCGCCCGCCATCGCGTCCCGGCGATCTGCCAAAAACCCTTCGCCGCCACACCGCAGGATGCCGAGGCGATGGTCGCCGCGATGGACGCGGCGGGCGTGCCGCTGATGGTCCACGAGAATTTCCGTTGGCAGGCGCCGATCCTGGCGGTGCGTGAAGTGCTGCGCGCCGGCCGCATCGGCACCCCGTTCTGGGGCCGCGTCAGCTTCCGCTCCGCCTACGACGTGTTTGCGGGCCAGCCTTATTTGGCCGAGGGCGAGCGGTTCATCATCGAGGATCTCGGCATCCACATCCTAGACATCGCGCGCTGCCTGTTCGGCGAGGTCGCCCGCGTGACCGCCCGCACGCGCCGCGTCAATCCCGCGATCCGGGGCGAAGATGTCGCCACCATGCTGCTCGACCACGCGGACGGCATGACCGCGATCGTCGATTGTAGCTACGCGACGCGGCTGGAGACGGAGCCGTTCCCGGAAACTCTGGTTGAGATCGACGGCACGGCCGGCTCCCTGCGGCTTGCGCAAGGCTACCGGCTGACGGTCGTGGACGCCCATGGCGCGGAGACGCGGAGCGTGGCGCCGCCGCTGCTGCCCTGGGCCGCGCACCCCTGGCACGGCATCCAGCACAGCGTTCTGGCCATCCAGCGCCACTGGGTCGAGTGCCTGCGGTCGGGCCGGGCGCCGGACACGTCGGGGCACGACAATCTGCGCACCCTCGCCCTGGTCCGCGCGAGCTACCAAAGTGCCGCGACCGGCGCGCCGCAGCCGGCCTAGCGGTTCGCGCCCGGCACCCACAGCACGTCGTCCGCGCCGTTGCCGTTCAGCCGGCGGCCGAGTACGAACAGATGGTCGGACAGGCGGTTCAGATAGCGCACCACCGCCGGATTGACCGTCTCCTCGCGGCCCAGCGCCACCACCCGCCGCTCCGCCCGCCGCACCGTCACGCGGGCGACGTGGGCGTGCGTCGCCCCCGCCGTGCCGCCGGGCAGGATGAAGCTGGTCAGCGGCGGGATCGCCTCGTTCATCTCCGCCACTTCCCGGTCCAGCCGCAGGCTCGGCGTGTCGGTCAGCCGCAGACGCTCCCCGGCGGTTCCGGGCACGCACAGATCGGCGCCGACATCGAACAGATCGTTCTGAATCCGCCCCAACATCGCGTCCGCCGCCGCATCGCCGCCCAGATGCAGCCTCAGCACGCCGATGGCCGCGTTCGCCTCGTCCACCGCGCCATACGCCTCCACCCGGATCGCGTCCTTGGCCACCCGCGTTCCGTCGCCCAGCGACGTTTCCCCCCCGTCGCCGCCGCGCGTGACAACCCGATCGATCCGCACCATGGGCTTTTTCCTTGCTATTGAAGGACGAAACTCACCGGTTGGTCCCGGTACGAGGCCACAGGTTGGCCCGCGCGCTCGGCCGGCAAGAAGCGCCAGACCGACAGGGCCGCAATCGCCGCCTCGTCCAGCGCCGCCACGCCGGAGGAACGGCGGGTCTCGACGCGGATCACCATCCCGTCCACGCCGATATGCAGTCGCAACAGCACCGTCCCCTGCTGCCGCAAGCGCCATGCGGACTGCGGATACTCCGGGCCGCGATTGCTGGCCACCCCCTGCGCCGCGATCAGCGTCGGGTCCGCCCGCTCCACCCGCACCCCCGGGTCGGCGCTGCCCGACGGGGCCGGGGCCATGGCGGTCGCGGGCGTGGCGGCGGGCACATCGCCGGCATCGGGCGTCGGCGGGT
>CAJCJG010000193.1 GCA_903970625.1 Solirubrobacterales bacterium 70-9
GCCGGAGCCGCCGCCGCCGCAGGGTCCGTGGCCGCGCATTCCCTCCGCCCGCTGGCCGAAGGGCGTCATCACCCGACCGCGAAAAACGGCCTGATCCAAGCACTTGTCTTGGCACGCCCATTTTGTTCCGTTATCAAAACAAAATGGGCTGCCGGTCAAGCGGCATCCGCCGCCCGTCTGCGCTTCGTCGGTGCCGGGGTCGGCGCGGGCGCCACGTCGTCGGGACTGGCCAGCGCCAGCAGTAACGCCTCGCGCAGCAATGCCAGCTTCCGCTCATTCTCGACTTTCAAGCCAAACACGTCCTTGACGTAAAAAACATCCACCGCGCGAACGCCGTAGGTGGTGACGTGGGCAGAGGCGATTTGCAAACCCTGCTCGCTGATCGCGGCGGTCACGTCGTGCAGCAGGCCGGCGCGGTCGCGGCCGTTCACTTCCAGCACGGTGTGTGTGTTGGAGGCGCGGTTGTCGATCACCACGCGCGGCGGCACATGGATGGCGCGCATGCGCCGGCCCAGCACGGCGCGCCCGGCCTTGCGGATTTCCGTCGCCAGGCGGAGGCGGCCGGACAACGCCTGTTCGATCAGGACATACAGACGGGCCAGGCGGTGCGACTGGTCGAACGCGCCGCCGGCGGCGTCCTGCACCCAAAACGTGTCCAGCGCCATGCCGTTGGTCAGCGTGTGGATGCGGGCATCCACGATCGAGGCGCCCGCGACGGCGAGCGCGCCCGCGATGCGGCTGAACAGGCCGGCATGGTCGGCGGCATAGACGGTGACTTCGGTGACGGCGCGGGCGGGCAGCGGTTGCGTCTCGACCGTCAACGGCGCGTGCCGCGCCTCGGCGTCGCGGATCAGGCGGGCGTGGCGGGCGTGCGTCTCCGGATCGAACGACAGCCAGTAGCCGGCGTAACCATAGGATTGGATGCGTTCGATCTCCTCTGGCGTCCATTCTTCCAGCAGCGAGGCGGCGGCGGCCTTGGCGCGGGTGACGCGCACGTCGCGCTCGGTGGCGGCGAGGCCGCCTTCCAGCACCTCGGCGACGCGGGCGAACAATTCGCGCAGTAATGTTGCCTTCCACCCGTTCCACACTTTCGGCGAGACCGCGCGCATGTCGGCGACGGTCAGCACATGCAGCAGCCGCAGCCGCTCCGGCGACTGGATCGTGTCGGCGAGGTCGAGGATGGTTTTCGGATCGTCGATGTCGCGCTTGAACGCGGTCTGGCTGAGCAACAGGTGATGCAGCACGAGCCAGGAGACGGTTTCCGTCTCCTCCGCCGTCAGGCCGATCTTGGGGCCGACTTCGAGGGCGAGTTCGGCGCCGAGTTCGGAATGGTCGCCGCCGCGCCCCTTGCAGATGTCGTGCAGCAGCATCGCGACATACAGCGCCCGGCGCGACTGCAACTGGCCGATCATGTCCGACGCCACCGGGGCGATCTGCGCCAGTTCGCCGCTTTCCAGCAGGTTCAGCACGCGGACGGCTTCGATCGTGTGCTCGTCCACGGTGAAGATATGGTAGGTGTCGAACTGCATCTGGCCGACGATGCGGGCCCAGTCCGGCATGTAACGGCCGAGAAAGCCGCTTTCGTTCAGGACGTGCAGCCAGCGCGCTCCGTCGGCGTGTTTGCGGTTGGCGTCGGCCCCGCACAGCAGATCGAGGAACATTTTCGCCGCGCGCGGATTGCCGCGCAGGGCGACCGCCCGCCGCTCGTTGCGGATCAACGCGCGCATGCCGAGCGGGTGCAGTTCCAGGCCCCGGTCGCGGGCGAATTGCAGGATGCGCAGCATGCCGATGGGATTTTCGCGGATTTCGCGGCCCTTGGCGCAGAGCAACTGGCCGTCGGCGAGGACGAAACCGGCGTCGATCAGTTCCGCGTCCGTCTCCTGCGCCAGCGCCGGGGGGCCGAAGGCGGCGCGGATGAGGGCGGGCTCCATGACATGCGTGAGGCGGCTGACTTCGCGGGCGGTGAGGAAATAATGGCGCATGAACCGCTCGACGCCGTCCTGCCTTCCGTGGCGGGTGTAGCCCATGCGGGCGCCGATCACCGGTTGCAGATCGAAGGTCAGGCGCTCCTCGGCGCGGCCGGTGACGTAGTGCAGGTGGAAGCGCAGGCTCCACAGGAAATCCCAGGAGCGGATCGCCTGCCGCGCTTCGGCGACCGTGATGATGCCGGCGGCGCGGCCGCCGAGTTCGGCCAGTTCGAGGATATTGTGAATCCAGAACAGGTAGCGCGCCATCCAATAGAGCGTTTGCAGATCGCGCAGGCCGCCCTTGCCCTCCTTGATGTTCGGCTCCACGACGAACGGGCTGTCGCCATAGCGGCGGTGGCGGGCGTCGCGCTCGGCGCGTTTGGCCGCGATGTAGGTGGCAGCGCCGGCGGCCTCGCAGGCGGCGCGGAAGCGGGCGGCAAAGTCGGCGAACAGGGCGGCGTCGCCCGCGATCGGGCGCGCGTCCAGCATCGAGGTGCGGACGGTCGGGTCGCCGTTGGCCTCGGTCAGACAATCGGCGACCGAGCGGGTGGCGTGGCCAACCTTCAGGCCGAGATCCCAAAGGAAATAGAGCGTGAACTCGACGGTGCGGAGCGCGGCCGGAGTCGGAGCCGTTTGGGTCAGGAACAGCAGGTCGATGTCGCTGAACGGGGCCAGCACGCGGCGGCCGTAGCCGCCGGTTGCCGCGACGCTGAGGCGGCCGACCTCGTCGCCGGCCGAGGCGTCGGCGTGCAGCATGAGCGCATAGCTGTAGAGCGTGGAGAGCAGGCCATCCATGTAGCCGGCAAGCATCCGCGCGGCCTTCAGGCCGGCGAGGTTGCCCTCCTCGAACGTTTCCTGGACGTGGGTCTGCACCCGCGCCAGATGGCGGCGGAACACGGCCAAGGCGGCGTCGCGCGGCAGCGGGCCGCCGTCCGGCTCGGCGGCGGCGGCCAGGGCTTCGTGCAGCAAGGCGGTGGCCTCGCGCGGCTCGGACGGGAATGGGGCGGGTGACATCAGGACGATGTTAGCGACGGATCGGAAGTTGCGACAGCAATCAACGCTTTCAGGCGATAGAGTTCTTCGAGCGCCTCACGCGGCGCCAGCCGGTCGGGGTCCAGCGCCACGAGCGCCTCGCGCAGCGGATCGTCCGCCGGCGGCTCCGGTTCGGGGTCGGCTGCGGCGGCGAACAGCGGTAGGGCGGCGGCTTCGGTCAGGCGCCCGGCCCGCTTTTCCAGGGCGGCGAGCAGGATGGCGGCGCGCTTGACGACGGGCGCGGGGACGCCGGCCAGCTTGGCGACGTGAACGCCCCAGCTTCGTCCGGCGGCGCCGGCGGCGACCTCGTGCAGAAACACGACCTCTTGCTTCCATTCCTTGACCCGCATCGTATGGGGGGCGAGCCGTGGCAATTCCGTGGTCAGTTGCGCCAGTTCATGGAAGTGCGTGGCGAAGATGGCGCGGCAGCGGACGGCGTTGTGCAGCGCCTCCAAAACCGCCCACGCAATCGCAAGGCCGTCCAACGTGCCCGTGCCGCGCCCGATCTCGTCCACCACGACCAGACTGCGGGGGCCGGCCTGATGGAGGATGGAGGCGGTTTCGGTCATCTCCACCATGAAGGTGCTGCGGCCCCTGGCCAAATCGTCGGAGGCGCCGACGCGGGAGAACAGGCGGTCCACGATTCCGACGCGGGCGGATACGGCCGGCACGGGCATGCCGGCCTGCGCCAGAATCGCGATCAGGGCGTTCTGGCGCAGGAAGGTGGATTTTCCGGCCATGTTGGGGCCGGTCAGCAGCAGCAGGCGGCGGTCCGGTGCGAGGGAGACATCGTTGGGGACGAAGGCGGCGATGCCGGACAGGGCGGCTTCGACGACCGGGTGGCGCCCGGCCTCGACGGCGAAATCGGCGTCGTCGGTGACAATGGGGCGGACCCACCGGCCGCCATCGGCGAGGCGGGCGGCGCATTGGGCGACGTCCAGGCATGCCAAAGCCTTGGCGCAGGCGGCGAGCGCGTCGGCCTCGGCGAGCGCTTTTACGCAAAGCGCGGAAAAAATGGCGCGTTCGCGGGCCATGGCGCGGTCGGCAGCTTCGCCGATGCGGCGGTCGAGGTCGGACAGGTCGGGGACAGTGAAGCGGGCGCCGTTGGCCATGCCCTGACGGAGCACGAGTTCCGGGAAGGCGCGCAGTTTTTCGACCGCGACGGCGGGCGCCTCGATGACGTAGCCGAGCTGGGCGTGGTGGCGAATTTTGATCGCCGCGACGCCGTATTTTTGCGCGTAATCGAGCTGCTTGCCGGCGATGACGCGCCGGCTGTCGTCGCGCAGCGTGCGTTCGGCATCCAGTTGTTGGTCGTAGCCCGGCGCGATCATGCCGTCGTCGGCGCGGACGGGCGCGGGGTCGGCCAGCGCCCTCGCGAGTTCGTCGGCGAGAGCCGGCGTTGGGGCAAGCGCCGTCCGCAAGCCCGCGAGGAACGCGGGCAACGGCGGGACCAGCGCATCGGCGCAGGCGTGGGCCGCACGCAGGCCGTCGCGGATGCCGCCGAGGTCGCGCGGGCCGCCGCGGCCGAGGGAGAGGCGG
>CAJCJG010000194.1 GCA_903970625.1 Solirubrobacterales bacterium 70-9
CATGCCCCGCCTCCCGCCGCTCGCGGACGGTCAGCAGCGGTGGGGTGGATGGGGGCTGGGCGGTGGCCATGCGCCGATCCTTGCCCGAACGCGCGGAGTCAGTCGAGCGCGCCGGGCCATATGCCGCGCACCACGAGCAAAATCGCAGCCCCGATCAGGCCCGCGATCACGTCGTCGGCCATGACGCCCACAGCGTCGTGTCGGCGGTCGGCCCAGCCGATGGGGCCGGGTTTGGTGATGTCCAGCAGGCGAAACAGCAGGAAGGCGGCCAGCAGGCCGGGCACCGTGGGGCGGGGCAGGGCCAGCAGGGTCAACCATTGGCCGGCGACTTCGTCGATGACCACCCAGCCGGGGTCGGCCGCCCCCGCGCCCGTGGCGGCGATGGCCCAGATGCCGGCCAGCGTTGCGGCGATGGCGGCGACCGCGAGCATCCAGGGGGACACTTGCAGCAATCCGGCGCCTGTCAGGACCGCCACGGCCGATGCAACCGTGCCCGGTGCCCAGGGGAAGCGGCCGAGGCCGAGAACGCCCGCTATCGCCCTGGAAAGGCTTATTTCAGCCATTGCGCGAGCGGGTGCGGCAGCGATTGGCCCTGTTTGGCGCGGTAGATCACCTCGCTCTCGACCACCCGCTGCACGTAGTTGCGGGTTTCGCCCAACGGGATTTCCTCGATCCAGTCCAGCATGTTGGTGCCGCCGTCGCGCGGGTCGCCGTTGGTGCCGAGCCATTCGATGACGCGGCCGGGGCCTGCGTTGTAGCCGGCGACGGCCAGCGGCGTACAGCCGGCGAAATCGTCCATCAGGCCGCGCAGATAGGTGCTGCCGAGGCGGATGTTCAGCACCGAATCCGTCGTCAGGGCCGGCAGCGGGGCGCGAATGCCGAGGCGTTTGGCGACCGTGGCCGCGGTGGCGGGCATCAGTTGCATCAGCCCGCGCGCGCCGACGGGGCTGACGGTGGCGCCGTCGAAGCTGCTCTCCTGGCGGATAATACCGAGCGCCAGGGCGGGTTCCAGGCCGGTGTCGGAGGGGATGTCGGCGGCCACTGGCCAGCCGGCGTCGAGCAGGACCACGCCCTCCCGGCCGGCCTTGCGGGCGACGGCGATGGCGGTTTGCGGCATGCCGAAGCCGGCCGCCAGATGCGCGTCCATCGAACGGTCGGCGGCGTCCGGCGCGATGTCGATCAGGCGGAGCATGAACGCCTCCGCGCGGTGCGGCTCGCCCCAGGCGACGAGGTAGGCGGCGGCCCGCGCGAGTTCCCGGCCGGCGAAACCGAGCGCCTGCGAAGCGTCCCAGCCGGGGTCGCGGGCGGTGGCGATGCGTTTGGCGAGGCCGGCGGGGCCTTCGCCGAGAGCCAGGATGGCGAGTTGGCCGTAGAACGTGTTGGGGTAGGCGGCAGCGGCGGCATACTCTTTCGCTGCCATCGCCGGGTCGGCGGCGGCCCTTGCCAGCCAGTAGTGGGCGCGGCCTTGCGTGATCGCGGATTTCGAGACGGTCAGGGCCCGAAAATGCTGCGTCGCCTTGGCGGGGTCGTGCAGTTTGCGCAGCGCGATGTAGCCGGCGAGGAACTCGGCGTCGGCGATCTGCTCGGCGCCTTTTTGCGCGTGGTCGGCGGCCAGCGCGTAGGCGCCCGCCGCGTCGCCGTCGCGCAGGCGATGGCGGGCGAGAATGTTGCGCTCGTCCCAGAAAGCGGCGAGATGGTCCGGGGGGGCCGCGCGTTCGGCGGCCGTGCCTTGCTGGGTCCAGACCGCGAGCGCGTCCGTGTCCTGGTTGGCGCGGCGCAGGAATTTGGCCAATTCCAGGACGATGGCGGGCGACGCGCGCTCGGCGGCTGGCAGCGCCTGGACCATGGCGGGCGCGCCGGACTCGTCGCGGCGCAGCGCGAGGCGGGCCTCGGCACGGGGGATGTCGGATGGGTCGAGGCGGGCTTCCTGGCGGGTGGCGCCGGCCGTGTCGGTCCAGGCGAGGCGATCGAAGCGGGCGGATTGGGCCGCGCGGCCGAGAACCGTTCCCCAGCGGGCCAGGAATTTCGACTCCTCGGTGGCATCGGGCGGCAGCACCACCCAGGCGCGGCGGGCGTCGTTGGCGGCTTCGGCGGCTTTGCCGAGGTTGGAAAAGGCTTCGGCGCAACGGGCGAGGGCGGCGGCGCTCTCGGCGGCGGGGCAGGCGGCGGCTGTGTCCGCGTCGTCCGGATCGGCGGCGATGGCCTCGTCGCGGCGGCGGGCGAGGGTGGGCTGGAACGGCCAGTCCGGGCTGTCGGCCATGAAGCGCATGATGTCCGAGGGCGTCGCGGCACCGGGGGCCAACAACCGGTAATATGTGACCAGTTTGGCCGCGACCGGGTCCGGATTGGCGGCGGCGGCGGCTGCCGCGTCGGCCCAGCGGTCGGCATGGATCAGCGCCATCACGTCCTGCGCGCGGGCGGGCACGGCCAATAGCAGCGGCACGGCGGCCAGCAGCGCGACTCGGGCGCGTCGGGAGTGCATGGCGCCTTCTACCTGCCCCGCCCTTGCGGCGCATCCCCCGGGCGCCTAACTTTCGCGGCTTGGTTCGGGAGAATGCGTCGTGTTCAAAGGGTCGCTCGTCGCCCTGATTACCCCCATGGGCGCCGATGGCGCGGTGGACGAGGACGCGCTGGCGCGCTTCGTGGAATGGCAGATTCGCGAAGGCACGCAGGGGCTGGTGCCGGTCGGCACGACGGGCGAGTCCCCCACGCTGAGCCACGACGAGCATAAACGGGTGGTGGAAGTCACCATTGGGGTGGCCAACGGGCGGGTGCCGGTGATCGCCGGGGCCGGCTCCAACTGCACGGCGGAAGCCGTCGATCTGGCGCGGCATGCCAAGCTTGCGGGGGCCGATGCGGTGCTGGTGGTGACACCGTACTACAACAAGCCGACGCAGGAGGGGCTGTTCCTGCATTTTTCCGCCGTCGCGGACGAGGCGGACATTCCAGTCGTTATCTATAACATTCCCGGCCGCAGCGTGATCGACATGAGCGTGGAGACGATGGCGCGGCTGGCGCGCAACAAAAACATCGTCGGCGTCAAGGACGCGACCGCCAACCTCGCGCGGCCGCTGCACACCACGCGGGCCATCGGGCCCGATTTTTCGCAATTGTCGGGCGAGGATCACACGGCGTTGGCGTTTTTGGCGGCCGGCGGCCACGGCTGCATCAGCGTGACGGGCAATGTTGCGCCCCGGCTCACGGCAAACATGCATCATGCGTGGGCGGACGGAAAAATCGCCGAGGCGATGGCGATTCAGAATCGCCTGGTGCCTTTGCACGACGCGATGTTTGCCGAATCCAATCCCGGGCCGGTGAAATACGCGGCGTCGCTGCTGGGCCATACCGCCGACCATTGCCGGCTGCCGCTGGCGCCTTGCGCCGAGGCCACGCGGGCAAAGGTTCGGGCGGCGATGACGGAAGTCGGGTTGTTGAACTGACCGATGGCTGCCAACGACAAGAAGAAATCCGGGCTGATCTCTCACGGGCTGGCGGCGCAGAACCGCAAGGCGCGGTTCGACTATTCGATCAAGGAGACCATCGAGGCCGGGCTTGTGCTGAAAGGCCCCGAAGTCAAAAGCCTGCGGCTGGGTCGCGCGACGTTGACCGAGGCGTGGGCGGGCGAGCGCGACGGCGAGATGTATTTGTTCAATTGCTATATCCCGGAATATCAGGCCGGCGTGCTGAGTCGCTTCGAGCCGCGAGCGCCCCGGAAATTGCTGCTGAAATCCAAGCAGATCAACCAGTTGCTCGGCGCGATTGCGCGCAAGGGGCAGACGCTGGTGCCGCTGGACATCCATTTCAACGACAAAGGCTTGGCCAAGGTGCAACTGGCGCTGGCCGAGGGCCGCAACGCCTCGGACAAGCGGCACGCGATTGCCGACCGGGATTGGCAGCGGGACAAGGCGCGGTTGATGCGGGAGAAGGGGTGAACAAACGAGGCTGTGGCACGGCGCCTGCTTGCCTATGTCCGCACAAACGCATTTCGCGAGGGCGGTCATGGAAGTCGGCGTGTTCATTCCCATCGGCAACAATGGCTGGCTGATCTCGGCCAACTCGCCGCAATACAAGCCGACCTTCGAACTCAATCGGGACATCACGCTGGCGGCGGAGCGGTACGGGCTGGATTTCGTGCTGTCGATGATCAAGCTGCGCGGCTTCGGGGGTGCCACGCGGCATTGGGATTTCAACCTCGAATCCTTCACGTTGATGTCCGGCCTCGCGGCGGCGACCACCAAGATTCGGCTGTACGCGACATGCGCGACGCTGACGATGCCGCCGGCCATGGCGGCGCGGATGGCCAGCACGATCGACGACATCTCCGGCGGGCGGTTCGGCATGAACCTTGTGACCGGCTGGCAGAAAGCCGAGTACGACCAGATGGGGCTGTGGCCGGGCGAGGCGCATTATTCGGACCGGTACGAGTATCTGTCCGAATACGTGCAGGTGATGCGCGATTTGTGGCGCACCGGCACCAGCAATTTGCACGGCAAGTATTTTACCATGAACGATTGCAAGCTGAGTCCTAGGCCCAGCCGGGAGATCGATCTGATCTGTGCCGGGCAGAGCGACGAAGGTTTGGCGTTCACGGCGAAATATGCCGACATGAATTTCTGCCTGAGCAAAGGCATCAACACGCCGACCGCGTTCGCGCCGTCCGTCGCACGGTTGGCGCAGGCGAACGAGAAGACCGGGCGCGACGTGGGCGCTTACGCGCTGGTGATGGTGATTGCCGACGAGACCGACGCGGCGGCCCACGCGAAATGGGAGCATTACAAGGCGGGCGCCGATGTCGATGCGCTGGCATGGATCGCGGCGCAGGCGGGCATGGACCATGCGGCGTCGCCGACCGCGCACACGAAGCAGATCACGCAGTCCGAAGGCGCTGTCAATTTCAACATGGGCACGCTGGTCGGGTCGTATGCGCATGTCGCTGCCATGCTGGACGAGATTGCGGCGATGGACGGCGTGCGCGGCGTGCTGCTGACGTTCGACGATTTCCTTGAGGGCGTGCAGAAATTCGGCGAGCATGTGCAGCCGCAAATGCAGTGCCGCTCGCATCCGATGGCGGCTTGATAAGGGGATTTGCCATGTCGGTTGCCACGTCGCTGCACGATGCACCTTCCGTCTCCATCCCGGCGCGGCCGGAGCCGTTGCGGATCGTGCCGCGCGAGACGGCGCTGATCGTGGTGGACATGCAGAACGCCTACGCCACCGCGGGCGGGTATCTGGACATCGCCGGCTTCGACATTTCCGGGGCACCTCCGGTGATCGAGAAGATCAACGTCTTGCTCGATGCTTCGCGCAAGGCGGGCGTGCAAATTGTGTTTTTTCAGAACGGGTGGGACGGGGCGTATGTGGAGGCGGGCGGGCCGGGGTCGCCGAACTACCACAAGTCCAACGCGATGAAGACGATGCGCGCCAAGCCGGAATTGGAGGGCACGTTGCTGGCCAAGGGCGGGTGGGACTACGCCCTGGTGGACGGTTTGCAGCCGCAGCCGGGCGATATCGTGGTGGCCAAGACGCGCTACAGCGGCTTCTTCAACACCGGCTTCGACACGATGCTGCGGGCGCGGGGGATTCGGACGCTGGTGTTCTGCGGGATCGCCACCAATGTTTGCGTCGAGTCCACGCTGCGGGACGGGTTTCATCTGGAGTATTTCTGTTTGATGCTGGACGACGCAACGCATCACGCGGGGCCGGATTTTGTCCGTCAGGCGGCAGTGTTCAATGTCGAGAAGTTTTTCGGGTGGGTGAGTACGGTCGCAGACTATTGCGGGGCGGTGGGGCAGGTGGGGCCGTAAGGGCGTTCCATTCCCCAACCATTGGCGGACTCGTAGGGTGGGACGCGCTTGGGCGTCCCACCGATGCACGAGGAAGATGGTGGGATGCCCAAGCGCATCCCACTCTACGTCCCGATGCTTCTGGCGCGGAACGTGCTATGCGGGGGACAGTCAGCGCCCCGGGGACCAATGGCCGCCATAAGAAGCCTGCTCGTCGCCAACCGATCCGAGATTGCCATTCGCGTGTTTCGCGCGGCAGCGGAACTGGGCATCCGGACGGTCGCGATCTATGCCGAAGAAGACAAGCTCTCGCTGCACCGATTCAAGGCGGACGAAGCCTATCTGGTGGGCAAAGGGCAGGGCGGTGCCAAGAACATGGCACCGCTGGAATCGTATCTGTCCATTCCCGAAGTGATCCGCGTGGCGCGCGAGGCGCGGGTGGATGCGATCCATCCAGGCTACGGGTTTCTGTCGGAAAGTCCCGAGTTTGCCGATGCTTGCGCGGCGGCGGGGATCGCATTCATCGGGCCGCTGCCCTCCACGATGCGGACGCTGGGCAACAAGGTGGCGGCGAGGGACCTCGCGATTTCGCTCGGCGTGCCGGTGATGCCGGCGAGCCTGCCGTTGCCGGACGATCCTGACGCGATCAAGCGGATGGCGCTGGAAGTCGGCTATCCGGTGATGCTGAAGGCGTCGTGGGGCGGCGGCGGGCGTGGGATGCGGCCGATCCACGAAGAAGCGCGGCTGCTGGACGCGGTGACGACGGCCAAGCACGAGGCGAAGTCGGCGTTCGGCAAGGACGAGGTGTATCTGGAAAAGCTGGTGCAGCGGGCGCGGCATGTCGAAGTGCAGTTGTTGGGCGACACGCACGGCAATCTTGTTCACATGTTCGAGCGCGATTGCTCCATCCAGCGCCGCAATCAGAAGGTGATCGAGCGGGCACCGGCGCCGTACATGGCCGAGGACACGCGGGCGGCGTTGTGCGAGTCCGCACTGCGGATCGGGCAAGCGACGAACTATATCGGCGCCGGCACCGTCGAGTTTTTGATGGATGCGGACACCGGGGCGTATTATTTCATCGAGGTGAATCCTCGGATCCAGGTGGAGCACACTGTCACCGAGGTCGTCACCGGACTCGATATCGTCAAAGCGCAGATCAAGATCATCGAAGGCGGGCGGATCGGGCATGTCGAGGAGACTGGGATTCCGGAGCAGACAGAAATCAAGCTGAACGGGCATGCTTTGCAATGCCGCATCACGACAGAAAATCCGGAGAACAATTTTATTCCCGATTACGGGCGCATCACGGCGTATCGCGGCGCGTTCGGATTCGGCATTCGCGTCGATGGCGGCACGGCTTATTCCGGCGCGGTGGTGACGCGGCACTACGATCCGATGCTGGAGAAAGTGACGGCCTGGGCGCCGACGCCGGAAGAAGTAGTCGCGCGGATGGATCGCGCGCTGCGGGAATATCGTATCCGTGGTGTCGCGACGAACCTCGCGTTTCTGGAAGCGGTGTTGAACCATCCTAAGTTTCGGGCGAACGAGTACACAACAAAATTCATCGACGAGACGCCGGAGCTTTTCCGGTTCGGCAAGCGGCGCGACCGGGCGACGCGGTTGCTGACCTACATCGCCGATGTGGTCGTGAACGCCCATCCGGAGGTGAAGGGGCGGGCGGCGCCGCCCGCG
>CAJCJG010000195.1 GCA_903970625.1 Solirubrobacterales bacterium 70-9
CCCCGCCAAGGCCGGCCTGCCGCCGCTGGCACCGCCGGCCCCCGGCACCGACACGCCGGCCTCGACCGCACCGGCGACGTCCGCGCCGGAGGCACCGGCGAAACCGGGCGTGCCGGTGAACTGACGCCTTCCGATCAGGTCGTGCGCCAGGGCTGCTTGCGGCGCAAACCTCCCATGGCAATCCGCGCCCGTCGTTAAGCTTCACGCCGACTCGGCGGCGCCTATAAACTGGTGGCCCATGACGCGGTTCGTTTTCATCACCGGCGGCGTGGTGTCCTCGCTCGGCAAAGGCATCGCATCGGCCGCCCTCGGCGCGCTGTTGCAGGCGCGCGGCTACACGGTGCGGCTGCGCAAGCTGGACCCGTACCTGAACGTCGATCCGGGCACGATGAGCCCGTATCAGCACGGCGAGGTGTACGTGACCGACGACGGGGCGGAAACCGACCTCGACCTCGGCCATTACGAGCGGTTCACCGGCGTCCACGCGACGCGCGACGACAACGCGACGACCGGGCGCATCTATTCCGAGGTGATCGCGAAGGAACGGCGCGGCGACTATCTGGGCGCCACCGTCCAGGTGATCCCGCACATCACCGACGCCATCAAGGACGCGATCACGCGTGAGGCGCTGGACGAGGCCGGCCGGCCGGTCGATTTCGTGCTGATCGAGATCGGCGGCACCGTGGGCGACATCGAAAGCCTGCCGTTCCTGGAAGCCATCCGCCAGCTCGGCAACGAACTGGGGCCGGAGCGCGCGATGTATGTGCATCTGACCCTGGTGCCGTACATCAAGTCGGCGGGAGAACTCAAAACGAAGCCGACGCAGCATTCGGTGAAGGAACTGCTGAACGTCGGCATCCAGGCCAACATGCTGATCTGCCGCTCGGATCGGCCAATCCCGGAGAACGAGCGGCGGAAGATCGCGCTGTTCTGCAATCTGCGGCCGGGGGCGGTGATCGCGGCGCTGGACGTGGACACGATCTACGACGTGCCGATCAGCTACCACGAGGAGGGGCTGGACCGCGAAGTTCTCCGCCACTTCGATCTGCCGTGGCAAAGTTCCCCCGATCTGTCGCGGTGGAAGCGGATCGTCGATGTGGTGCGGGCGCCGGACGGCGAGGTGCGAATCGCCGTCGTCGGCAAATACACCAACCTGCTCGACAGCTATAAGTCGCTGGCCGAGGCGCTGGCGCATGGCGGCATCGCCAACCGGGTGCGGGTGCATCTGGACTGGGTGGATAGCCAAATCTTCGAGGAACCGGATACAGTAGCGCGGCTGGAAGGCGTGCATGGCATTCTCGTGCCGGGCGGCTTCGGCGAGCGCGGTACCGAAGGCAAGATCGAGGCGGTGCGGTTCGCGCGCGAGCGCCGGGTGCCGTTCTTCGGCATCTGCTTCGGCATGCAGATGGCAGTGATCGAGGCGGCGCGGCATCTGGCGGGCGTGCCGAATGCGTCGTCGTCGGAGTTTGGGCCGACCGACGAGGCGGTGGTCGGGCTGCTGACCGAATGGGCGCGCGGCAACGAAATGCAAACGCGCGCGGCCGGCGGCGATCTGGGCGGCACGATGCGGCTGGGGGCCTATCCGGCGGATTTGGCGGAAGGCTCGCTGGTGCGGTCGATCTACGGCGCGGGCACCATCCACGAGCGGCATCGGCATCGCTACGAGGTGAACGTGCGCTATCGCGAGCGGCTGGAAGATGCCGGCATGCGTTTTTCCGGCATGTCGCCAGACGGGGTGCTGCCGGAGATCGTCGAGTTTCCGGACCATCCGTGGTTCATCGGGGTGCAGTTTCATCCGGAACTGAAATCCAAGCCGTTCGACCCGCACCCGCTGTTCAGCGGTTTCATTGCGGCGGCGGTGCGGCAGGCGCGGCTGGTGTAGGCTGGCCGGTTGAAAGCCTTCTCCCCTTGTGGGAGAGGGGGAAGGCTCCGTTCGAGAGGCGCGCTGATGCTGGCCCTGCTGTTCGACATGGATGGCACGCTGGTCGATACCGACCATCTGCACCATGGCGCGTTCTCCGCGCTGCTGGCCGACAGCGGGCGGACGCTGACGGTGGAGGAGTATCGCACCCGGATCATGGGGGCGCCGAACGGCGCCATCATGGACTATCTGTTTCCGGAGCACCCGCCCGAAACGCATGCCGAGATGATCGAGCGCAAGGAAGCCTGGGTCCGCGATGCGATGGGCACGCTGACGCCCACGGCGGGGCTGCTCGATTTGCTTGCGTGGGCGGAGGCGCACGGCGTGCCGTGCGGCGTCGTCACCAGCGCGCCGCGCATCAATGCGGACCCGATGCTGGCGGCCCTCGGGTTGGCGGACCGGTTCCACGTCGTGGTGGCGGGCGACGAGGTGGCGCGCAACAAGCCCGATCCGCTGCCGTACCTGACCGCGCTGCGCCATCTGGGCGGCGAGGCGGCGCACGCGGTCGCGTTCGAGGATTCGCTGTCCGGCGTGCGGGCGGCCAGCGGCGCCGGGATTTTTACCTACGGCATGCGCACCGCGCTGCCGGACGCGGCGCTGCGCGAGGCGGGTGCGTCGGCGACCATCGTCGATTTCACCGATCCGGCGTTGCGCGCCCATCTGGAAGATTTGCGTCATGGCTGAGACCACCCCCCGCATCGTCCGCGTCGGCGGCATCGAGATCGGCAACGACCGGCCGTTCGTGCTGATCGCCGGGCCCTGCCAGATCGAAAGCCTGGGGCACGCGCTGGAAACGGCGGCGGCTTTAGACGAGATTTCGGCCGCGACCGGCGTGCGGATCATCTACAAAAGCAGCTACGACAAGGCGAACCGCACCAGTGCCGGGGCGGCGCGCGGCGTCGGCATGGCGCGCGGGCTGGAAATTCTGGCCCGCGTGCGCGAGCAATACGGCATGCCGGTGCTGACGGACGTGCATCTGCCGGACCATTGCGCGCCGACCGCCGAAGCGGTGGACGTGCTGCAAATCCCCGCCTTCCTGTCCCGCCAGACCGACCTGCTGGTGGCGGCCGGCGAAACCGGGCGGGCGATCAACGTCAAAAAAGGCCAATTTTTGGCGCCGTGGGACATGGCGCACGTGGCCGCGAAAATCTCGGCGACCGGCAACGACAGCATCCTGCTGTGCGAGCGCGGCGCCAGCTTCGGCTACAACAATTTGGTCTCCGACCTGCGCGCGCTGCCGATCATGGCGCGCACCGGCTACCCGGTGGTGTTCGACGCGACGCATTCCGTGCAGCAGCCCGGCGGCCTCGGCGGCTCCTCTGGTGGACAGCGGGAGTTCGCGCCGGTCCTGGCGCGGGCGGCGCTGGCGGTGGGCGTGGCGGCGGTGTTCATCGAAACGCATGCCGACCCGGACCACGCGCCGAGCGACGGCCCCAACATGATCCCGCTGCGCGAGATGCGGGCGCTGGTCGCGCGGCTGAAGCGGTTCGACGATCTGGCGAAGGCGACGGAATAGCGCCACGCTCCGTTGGACGGCATCCATGCCGAATTGGGGGAATGCGCATGCCACGCTCTCGACCGAGCGACGGTCTTTGGGCTTCGTTCATCAACGGAAATCGCATCGGGCGAGCAAGCTATGTCGTTTTGGTGGCGGGCTTGCTGTTCTACAGCGGCGTTGCCGTCCTCGTATCGGCCGCCTTGCTCCGACCATTCCACGAATCGTTGGCCTCCGGCCCCAGCGGGGATTCGAAAGCCATCAACTTCATCGAGGTGATCTACTTTCTGACCAATTCGTTTGTCGCGGCCGCCACGATAGTGGCCCTGTTCTTCGCGCGCGTGCAAATCCGCCATCTCAGGAAGCAGAACCGGGAGGCGACACGGGCGAGAAAGGCCGAAATGTATTTGAACATTTCGAAGGAATGGGATTCGTCGAAAATCGTAAAAGCACGCAACGATCTTTATGAACTCGACGAATTTTTCGAAAACAACAAACCTCGGATTCTGGGACAGAACATGAAGGACCGAATAGATTATTTCAGGCACGTTTTGACCGCTGCGAAGAAAGATGAGGATATTTACACGGCATACATCGCCGTTTCTTCATTCACGGAAGATATCGGCTTGTTGTGCCGGCGAAAATACGTCCGGCTGAAAGATATCAACGACATTATCGGCGACGGCTTGCGCGAAACCATCGGCATGGTCATCGGCCAGATTATCGCCGAACGCCGGGAGGACGGGGCGGAATCGTATTATGCACAGACCCTATGGCTGTACGAGCAGCTCAACGGAATGTCGTCGTTCAGCATCCAAGGCTACGGAGCGCCACCCTGACCGCGCCCTGCGGCGGCTATCCGCGCGGGCGCGGGGGGCGGGCCGATTTGACGGGCCGGAGTCCGACGGGCTGCAACGGGACCATGGCTCTCTCCATTCGACGGCGCTTCGACGCGACGCAGCGCACTCAGTAAGCCACGCCGCCCGATGCCCGGGCAACTGAAACAACGATACGACGACTGGGATATGGGTGCGCGTGGTCCCGATGCCAGCAGGCGGGCTTGGCGGCCAGCGCATGGCATGCGCGACGGATAGGCTGCCCGAGGCCCTTGGCGCGATGCGATGATCCGAAGGGCAGCTACGGGATGGCGCCTGCCACCACAACGTCCACGGCACCGCCCGACACGGTAATCTTCGCGGCGACGACCTGGCCGTGCTTCTCCCAGGCGCCGCCGGTCGGCGGGCCGCCCCAGTCCGCGCCGAAGCTGCCATCCGGCCGTCGGTCCTGTTGCCAAACGCTCAGCGCCGAGGTGCGGAGTGCCTGCCCCCAGGCGGCCTTCTCTGGCGGCGACAGCACGGCCACAACATCGTGCGCGAAGGGACACATCTCCCATCCGTTCACGAAGCCGTCCTGGTCGTCGATCAGCACGCCGCTGCTGTCCACCTCATAGCGCCGGATGCCGGCGGCGGTTCCCTGCGCCCGCGCGAGATAGTGGGGATCGTGGGTGTCCTGGTACAGCCAGACCTCGGCGATCGCCTGCGCCATGTTGCCGACGATCATGGTGACGCTCTGCCCCGGATTGATCATATAGCGGATCCGTTGTTCCGGCAGCGACCCATCGGCACCCACCGCCTTCCAGTACAGGCCGTCGCCGCGCCGCAAATGTGCCGCGACCCACGCCTCGGACGCGACGGCGCGGGTGCGATAGATGTCCTTATGCGTCAGGCGATACGCCCACTCGGAGTCGTGGGTGAGGACGGCTTGGTACATGGTCTTGTTGCCGTGCTTCTCGGTGTACCAATACCCGCCGGATGTCGCGTCCCACCAAGTTCGCCACGCGCAATCGAGCGAGGATTCGGCTGCCGTCAGAGCCACGGAATCGTGGGTGACATCATAGGCGGCCAGATAGAATCCCACGTCCCATCCGGTATCGTCCGATTCGAAATTGAATTTGGCCCCCGGCCCGCACTTGGCCAATTCGGCCGGGTCGCGCGCCCTCTGGCGCGTCCAGGCCCATTCGGCGGCGACCCGCTGGCCGGACTCCGCATCGGCAAAATATTTCCACGACCAATAATAGGCCATGATTGCTGACGTATAGGTCCAGGCCCCGACCTCGTCCGGCTTGCTGTCGTCATGCGCGTAGGCCAGCAGATGCCCCTTTTGCGGCGTGCCGACCCAGAAGGCCGCCGTCATGTCCGCAAGGGCCGCGCGCGCCAAGTCCGCAGGCGTCGGTGGCGCCGCCGTGGCCGGGGCGCAGGACAAGATCACGCAGGCAACGGCGAGCGCCGCCCACCTGCGCCCAAAATGTCCGGTCAGCACCATTCTCTCCGCATTCGGCCGTCGATCTCAGGGCACCCCGAGCCTCTCGCGCGCCCGTGGACGGATCACGCATTGGATCGATTCGAGTTTTGCGCCCGCCTCGCCCTCGCACGCCTCGCCGTTCGTCCCGCGCACCGGCTCCGCGGCATCGATGAAGGTCGCGATGGTGTCGCATTGGAATTCGAGTGCCGCCTGTCCCAGCAGCCGGAAGGCAACGCCGCGCAGTGCGACGCCGTGGCCCCTTGTGCCGACGAACTGGCCGCCCGGAGTCCACTCCGACCAATGTTCTGCCGACAGCTTCGCCCGATACTCGACCAACGGGTTCGGGATCTCCGTCATGTCGGCCTGGAAGCCCTCGATCCGCCGGCCGCTTCCCGCCCTGCCGACAGCCAGCCCGTTGGACCGGACATCCCCTTCGAAGGCGATGTGCGCAAGAAACGTTCCGCCCTCGATGCTACCGTCCGAATTCGATTTCAGCTTCGGTCGCAAGCGGATTTGCAGGGCTTCCAGCGGGGCGCCGTCGGCTGCGCCGCACGCGCCCCCATCGCTCGCGAAACTTGGGTCCGGCACGTCGACAAAGCTCGCCCAGTAGGTGCAATCGTATTGGTCCGCCGTGTTGCCGCGCAGTCGCACGGCGAAGGACAGGACCGGATCGTGAGCGAGGCGGTTGCCGCAGAACGTGCCCCCTGGCACCCAACCGGACCATCCGGCTTTGGCCGTGCGGACGGCGTATTGTATTTCGTCTGCCGGGATCGCCGACGGCTCCAGCACGAAGCCCTCGATGGCGGCGCCGCTGAAGCGCGCGCCCGCGAACAACCCTTGCGAATTGGCGACATCGCCGCGCCGGGCGATATGAGCGACCAGTTTCCCAGCCGACAGCTTACGCTCATCCGTATGCCTATCCGGCACACTCGCGGGGGCGGGGGTGCTTTTTGCCGGTCGCGGGGAAAGGGAAAAAACACCCTGATTGTGGAGCCATTCCATCACCATCCCGACATCGACTTCGTAGTCCACGCGGCTGGAGTTCGGCTCCGTAAAAAGCAGTTCGTTGGTGATGCGCCGCAACGCGCCGATGTAATGGCTGTCGAGGTTGGCGAGGCAATCGACTAAATACTGTGCTCCCAGCACGGGATTGCCGCCTGATTCGAACGGCACATAAACATATTGCTGCGAACCAACATTCGAAAAGACAAAATTATGCAAGGCACTGCCGCGCGGACTAACAAATATTTTATTGGTATTGTAAAATACCAATTGCTGCACGAAGGTGATATTTTCAGGATAGATGATGCGAAACCCCTGGCGGCGCAAAGCGTCCTCCAGGAGCGGCTCGCCCAGCAATCTTCTCGTATTCGACTTGAACTGCGACCGGGACAGATAAATCGGCTGCATCCCGAGGGCTGCCGGCCGGCGCCGCTCGACGACGCTCGCCGCGACACGGCGTAGCAAGTCCGCATGGTTGCTGTAGGCTTGATAATACAACGAGAACGACGAGTGTGGGACGATCACTTCCCGCAACCGAATCGCCTTCCCGAATCGCTTGATGCGGGCATCGTCGATGCCGGCCAGTGCCAGAAAATCGCCGAAATATCCGCTGGCCTGGATTTTCTCCCAATTCTCCGGCGACAGAAGCAAATCGATCTCGGGGTCGCCGATCCGGTCGAGGGCCCAATAGCGCGACATGCACTCCGTCAGGAAGTGCCCGTAATGCGGAAACAGGACCCCAAGAAAAAGGATTGGCGCCTCGTGACAGGGCATGTCTGTCGGTACGTCGATCTTCTCGGGAATGTTGGTGGGCCATATTTCTCGGCCATTTCTGCTGCGTCTCAGAAGGCTGCTGTCAATCCTTATGCCGTCGGCGTCGAACAGACAATGATATTTGGGGGAGTAGAAGGCATCGCGATGGGTCTCGATCTTGTCTTGCGGATAAGGAAAATACGTTACCGCCGAAGTCGCGGCCAGAGCTTCTGCTTCCGAACTCTCGGTCGTCGATTCGCCATAGACCCGGAACACCATCTGCCGTCGTAACCCCTCGTCGCTCGCGTGAACCATCCACGCAGCTTGCAAGCCGTACCGTATCCCACATGACGAAGCGATATCTCAACCGGCACCGTATTTTTCGCTTGCCCAGCCCCCCCGTTCGGAGTAAGAACACATCGTGAACAATACTCCAAACCTTTCCCCGGCCGAGCGCCTCGGGATTTTGATCGAGTTTCTGATCCAGGCGCTGCTGGCGCGGGCCTGCTGGTGGCTGCCCAAGTGGCTGGTGGCGATGATCGTGGGCGATCTCCGGGGCATCGGCGAAGCTTTTGCGCTTCTCGCCGCCAAGGTCGCCGAGGGCAAGCTCGCCGAGAGCCAGCCGGTCCCGGTCCCGGTCCCCGCCGCCCCGCTCGCCCCCCGCCGGCAGTCCCACCGCGCCCAGCCCCGCCGGGAGCGCCGGACCCGAATCTCGCCGAAAATGGCCCAAAAACTCCTTCTCCCCTTGCGGGAGAGGGCAGGGGAGAGGGTTCGGTCCGCCCGAAAACCGGAGCTTAAAACACCCCTCACCCAACCGTCTCCGACAAGGGCGGAGGGCTTGAGAGCCACCCACGGCCCAAAAATTCCAGCCCGCCAAAAGCCCGCGCCTTGGCACGCCCTTAATGTTACGTTATCGTAACATATAGCGCCGCGCCTACGCTGCCGCCCGCCGCGCCAGCCGCGCCCTTAGGTGCTCCGGCACTTGCCGCGCCGCCTTGATCCTCGGCAGATCCATTTCCCGCGCCGCGGTCGGCTCCGCGCGCTCGTGCCGGTTGTCGAACGGGAACGTCTCCGCGCCCTCCAGAAAACTCTCCGCCGCCACCCCCTCGGCCAGCAGCAGCGCGTGCGCGTCGAGTTCGACGTGGTAGTAAACGAACTTCTCCGGCATCGCATACTCGCGCGAAACGCCGGCCAGCTTCGCCAATGCCCCGGCCTGCACCAGCACGCCGTCGAGCAGCAACGCGTGCCCCGGCGAGACCAGCAAATCTCGCCTCGGCAGGTGCCCGTCCAACGCCCCCGCGCGAATCCGGATCGGCAACACGCGCAGCGGGTCGGCGAACCGCCGGCACACGGTCTGCCGCCCCAGCCATCGCACCGGCATCGTCCGCCCATCCGCCAGCACCACCGGATCGCCGGGCCGCAAAAGCTCCACCGCCACGTCGCCGTCCGGTGTCGCGATCCTCGTGCCCGCGCAGAAGCACGTCACGGTGATCTCGGTGCCTCCCATCGCATCCTCCGTCGCGGAAAACACGTCGCCGTCGTAGTCGGGCGGCGGGTCCAGGTTCAGCACGGCGGCGACGCTGCCCTCGTGAACGGTCAGGAGTCCGGTCTGGCCGTTCAGCGCCACCGAGCCGCCCGCCGCCCATGCCACGCCGGTCAGGTCGATCGTGTCGCCTGCGCCGAATCCGCTGATGATGGCGCCCGGAAAACTGTCGCCGAGCACCGACAAGGCGCCCCCGCCGGTGGCAAATCTGATGAAGTCGCCCACCTGCCCGCCGGCCGCCACCGTCGCGGCACCGCCCGAAAGTGTCACGTCGCTCGCCGAACCGCCGAGGATCGCCGCGCGCCCGCCCGCCTCGACGGTGATCGCGTCCGCCGTGCCGCCCGAAAACACATACAGCGTGCTGCCCGATGCCACCGTCGCGGCACCCACCGCGTCGCCCGACCCGGTCGCGCCCGCCGCCGTCAGCGTCACCACCGCGTCCCCGCTGGTGACGAAGCCGCCCGACGTCGCCGGAACCTGATCCGTGCCGCCGGCCAGGATCGCGAGCAACCCGCCCGCCGAGACGGTCGTGTAAGTCGCTGTGCCGCCGGCCTGCACCACCTCCACGCCGTCGCTGGCAATCGTCGTCGAATAGCTGAACCCCGCCGACGACACGATCTGCGTGCCGCCCGCGCCCACGCTCGTGCTGCTGCCGTGCCCGGCCGACCCGACGATCTGCAAGCCGCCCGACAGCACCGTGCCCGAGGCCCGCGCGTGATAGCCGAGCGTCTGCGCGCCCCCGGCCGCAACCACCGTGGCAAAGCTGTCGCCCCCGGCCAGCAGCGCCTGCACCCCGCCCGCGCCGACCGACGTTGCGGTGGCCGACGCCGTCGCCGCGACCGTCTGGCTGCCGCCCAGCAGGATCGTGCCGGACGCTCGCCCCTGCGTCTCGATCGCCTGCGTCCCGCCGCTGACGATCGCGCTGTAGGCGGCGGCGCCCGAGTAGATGTATTCCGTGGCACCGGCCATCAGCGTCAGCGCCACCGTCTGCCCGCCGGCCGACACCACATCGACACCGCCGCCGGCAACGGTGTTGCTGCGCGCGATGCCGCCGAACTCGACCTCGCTGCCGCCGCTGCTGACGATGCTGTTGCTGACAACACCATTGCCCAGCACCAGCAGCGTCGCGCCGCTGGACACCGCGAGGCCCCCGGTCGCGGTCGCCCACGCCGACACGCTGCCCGGCGCGTCGAGCACCACGCCGCTGCCGCTCACTGCCGAGCCGCCGGCCAGAATCGTCGTCCCGCTCGCCGATGCCTGCCCCACCAGCGCCAGCAGCCCACCGGCGGAAACGGTCGTGGCGGAGGCGCTGCCGCCGGCCAGCACCACCTCGATGCCCCCCGAGCCGATCTGGGTGCCGCTGGTGGCGCCGCTGCTCGTCACCACCAGGATGCCGCCCTGGCCCACGACGCTGCCGCCCGCCGCGCCGCCCGACGACACGATCTCGGTCCCGCCCGCGCTCACGCTGGTCGCCTGCGTGCTGCCGGCCAGCACGATCTGCTGGCCCAGGCGCTCGACGATGCTGCCGCTGGCAATGCCGCCCGTCCGCACCAGCTCGAAGCCGCCGCTGGAAATCACCGTGGCAATGGCGACGCCGCCGGATACCACCTGCTCGCCGCCATTGCCCACGATACTGCCGCTGGCGCTGCCGTTCGCCGAAACAAGCTCCTCGCCGCCGCTGCCGACAAGGCTGCCACTGGTGGTGCCGCCGCTCTGCACCGCCACGTCGGCGTTGCCGTCGATGATGGTGCCGATGGCGCTGCCGCCCTGCGAGACAAGCTGCTGCCCGTCGTTGCCGACTTCGGTCCCGCTGGTCGTGCCGCCGGACAGCACCGTCTCCGTCGCCCCGGCGGAGACGAACGTCCCGAACGCCCGCCCGCCGCTGACCGTCTGCGACGCGAGATAGCCGAGCACGGTGCCGCTCGCCACGCCGCGGCGCCCCACGTTTTCGACGCTATCGTTGGTCACGAACGCGCCAAACGTTTGCCCGCCGGAGGACACCGTGGCGGTGGCAACATTGGTCACGGTCATCGAATCCGCGACGCCGCCGGCCACGATATAGGCAAACCCGCCGCTGATCGTGGCGCCGCTGACACTGCCGCCCGCCACCGTCTGCGTGCCGTACACGGTCGCACCGTCGTCCTCGCCGAGCAGCACGAACGAACTGCCGCCGCTGCCGACGACGGTGGCGCTTGCGCTGCCGCCCAGCAGCACCACGCTCGCGCCGGAATCGACTGTCACGCCGTTGCCGCTGCCGCCGGACAGCACATATAACAAACTGTCGACAGGGATCTCCGTGCCCGCAACCGATGCCCCGAGCCCGGTCGGGCCGTCCGCCGTCTCCAGCACCACGTCGTTGCCGCTGATCGAAGCTCCGCCGGCCGAGACCGTGTTGGTGGCAGTGCCGCCGTCCAGCACCACCAGCAGCCCGCCGGCCGCAAGGATCGTGCCGTTGGCGGAGCCGCCGGACTGCACCACCTCGATGCCGCCGGCGCCGACGGTCGCCGCACTGGCGAGCCCGCCGGAGGACACGAGTTCGGCACCGCCCGCGCCCACCTGCGTCGTGCTGGCCGTACCGCCGGACGAGACGACGTCCAGCCCGCCGCTACCCACCTGCGTGCCCACCAGCGTGCCGCCACCCCACACCACCGCCACGCCGCCGAAATTGGCGCTGGTGGCGCTGGCTGTCCCGCTAGACACCGCGCTCAGCGTGTCCCCCGCGCCGAGTGCCGTGCTGGTGACATGGCCGGACGAGACGACGGTGTGGGTCACGAATGGCTTCCTGTCAGGGCGTTGGCCGGCGCGTCACGTCATCGAAAACCGCGTGATTCGAGCATGAATTTAGAGTTACTACGCAAAAATAAGACGTTACGATTTTTCCGATAGCGCAACCGGATACAACTCGACAAGAGATTTTCCAGTGTCGCCGCACTTTTCCGGGTGCGTGACACTCCTGGCGAACGAATCTCCGAATCAGCCCGCCAACGCCGCCCGGATCGCCGCCAGCGCCGCGTCCGCCTGCCCCGCATCTGGCCCGCCCGCCTGTGCCATGTCCGGCCGGCCGCCGCCACCCTTGCCGCCCAGGGCCGCGCTTGCCGCTCGTACGAGATCGACGGCGTTGAAGCGCCCGACTGCATCGCCCGAGACGCCGACGACGACGCTGGCCTTGCCCTCGGCCGTCGAAACCAGCGCCACCACGCCGCCTTCGATCTGCTTGCCGATGGCTTCGGCAATGCCCTTCAAATCGCGCGGCGGCACATCCCCGAGATTTTTGGCCGAAAATTTGACCCCGGCAATCGTCTCCACATCGGCCGCGCCGCCACCGCCGGTCGCGACCTTTTTGCGCAACTCCGAAACCTCGCGCTCCAGCCTGCGGCGATCCTCCATCAGCGCCGCCACCCGCTCCGGTACCTCCGGCGCGCTGGCGCGCAACGTCGCGGCGGTTTCGGCAAGCCGCCTGTCGGTTTCAGCGACATTGGCCAGTGCCGCCTCGCCCACCACCGCCTCGATCCGCCGCACCCCGGCGCTAACGGCACTTTCGCCGACGATGCGGAACAGCCCGATATCGCCTGTCCGCCGCACATGCGTACCGCCGCACAACTCGATAGACCACGCCGGCCGATTGCCGCTGCCGACCCCCATCGAGACGACGCGCACCTCCTCGCCGTACTTCTCCCCGAACAGCGCCATCGCCCCTTCGGCGACCGCTGCCTCGGGCGACATCAACCGTGTCGTCACCTCGCTGTTTTCGCGAATGCGCGCATTGACCTCGCCCTCCACCCAGGCAATGTCGTCGCGCCCGATGGGCGTCGGCTGGCTCACGTCGAAGCGCAGCCGATCCGGCGCGTTCAGGCTGCCTTTTTGTGCCACATGCTCGCCCAGCCGCCGCCGCAGCGCCTCGTGCAGCAGATGCGTCGCCGAGTGATGGGCGCGGATCGCCGAGCGCCGCGCATGATCCACTTCCGCCAGCACGGCGCCGCCGACCTTCGCCGTCCCCTCGACAACCCTGCCGATATGGACATAAAGATCGCCTAATTTCTTTTGCGTATCGATGACGTGAATGACCAGTCCAGGCGCCGAAATCGTCCCGGTGTCGCCTACCTGCCCGCCGGACTCCGCATAGAACGGCGTCTGATTCAACAACACGGACACTTCGGCACCCGCCTCAGCCTGCTCAACCGGATGCCCGCCGACGACCAACGCCGAAATCGTCCCCTCGGCTTTCTCCGTGGCGTAACCGAGGAACTCGCTGGCGCCGAGATTTTCCTTCAGCTCGAACCATACCCGGTCCGTCGCCGTCTCGCCCGATCCGGCCCACGCCGCCCGCGCGCGGCGGCGCTGCTCCGTCATGGCGATCTCGAAGCCGGTCAAATCGACACCGCGCCCCTGCTCGCGCAGCGCATCCTGCGTCAGGTCGAGCGGGAAGCCGAATGTGTCGTACAGCTTGAACGCCACTTCGCCCGGCAGCGATTCATGCTGACCCAACTTGGCGGTTTCCTCGGTCAGCAGGCCGATGCCGCGATCCAGCATCGCCTTGAACCGGGTCTCCTCCAGCAGCAGCGTCTCCTCAATCAGCGTCTGCGCCCGCACCAGTTCCGGGTAAGCGCCGCCCATCTGCCGCACCAGCGCCGGCACCAGCCGCCACATGACCGGCTCGCGCGCCCCCATCATGTGCGCATGCCGCATCGCGCGCCGCATGATCCGCCGCAGCACGTAGCCACGCCCTTCGTTGGACGGCAAAACCCCATCAGCAATCAGGAAACTTATCGAGCGCAGATGGTCGGCGATGACGCGATGGCTAGTCTTGAACGGCCCGTCGGGATCCTGCCCCGTGACTTCGGCACTGGCCAAGATGAGAGCGCGAAAAGTGTCCGTGTCGTAGTTGTCGTGCTTGCCTTGCAGAATCGCGGCGAAGCGTTCCAGCCCCATGCCGGTGTCGATCGACGGACGCGGCAAAGCGACGCGCGTGCCGGGCGGCCCTTCCTCGAACTGCATGAACACGAGATTCCAAATCTCGATGAACCTGTCGCCGTCTTCGTCGGGGCCGCCCGGCGGCCCGCCGGGAATCCCGTCGCCATGGTCGTAGAAAATCTCCGAGCACGGCCCGCACGGCCCGGTATCGCCCATGCGCCAGAAATTGTCCGACGTCGGAATCCGGATGATTTTTTCCTCCGGCAGTCCCGCGATCTTCTTCCACAACACCGCCGCATCGTTGTCTTCCGAGAACACCGTCACCAGAAGCTTTTCGGACGGGATTGCGAAATCCTTCGTCAAGAGGTTCCAGGCGTAGTAGATCGCCTGTTCCTTGAAATAGTCGCCGAACGAGAAATTGCCGAGCATCTCGAAGAACGTGTGATGCCGAGCGGTGTAGCCGACATTGTCCAGATCGTTGTGCTTGCCGCCGGCCCGCACCGATTTTTGCGCCGTGGTGGCGCGCGAGTACGGGCGTTTTTCCTGCCCGGTGAAAACGTTCTTGAATTGCACCATCCCGCTGTTGGCAAACATCAGCGTCGGATCGTTGCGCGGCACCAGCGGGCTGCTTTCCACGATCGTGTGACCGTGGCGGGCGAAATAATCGAGGAACGTGGCGCGGATATCGTTGCTGCTGGCCATGACGCGATGCTGGTCCCGATCCAAAGGTCGAACGCCGAGGGCTTAGCGCACGGGGCGGGGCGTGTCATCCGGTGGCGCGGGGCGCGGACCCGCGATAGGGTCGCGAGCGGGCGGCAAGGGAGCCACGGCGTTTGAAAGGCGATTCGCTGGCGTCCACCCCGTTCGGCGACCTGCGCTGGCTGTCGGCGTTCCAGACGGACGAGGCGCGGTTGATCGCGATCATACTGGTTTGCGTGACGTTGATAGCCATATTCTGTCTGCCCCGGCTCGCCAGAGTGTGGGCCGAGGACCGGGCTGATCGGCTGGCGCACGAGAGAAGCAAGGCGGCGCTGATCGCCGCCGTGGACGAGGCGCGGGCGCAGCGTGAGGCGGAAGGGTTGAAGCGCGATGATTGAATTGTTGGCGGGGGCGGTTCTGGCGGGCATCGTTTCGTTTGGCGTGGTGGCCTGGACCCGGGCGCATCGCCGCCGGATGGAGCGGCTGCGGTTCCATCGCAGCCAGTTTTTCGATCTCGCGCGGCGTGTGCTGAAAGATGCAGCCACCGACGACGTCCGATTGCTTCAGATCAGGAGAATGGCCGGCGACATCGATAGCGCGACCACGTTCCGCGCGCTCGTGCTGGGAATGAAGATCCACGATTCGATGGTAAAATCCGGCGATGCGGCGCACGCTGCCGACGCCCCGCTGCCGCGCGAGTGGGCAGACATGACGTTTCATTACCTCGTCGCCATTTCGTATATTCGCGCCATTCGCGGGTTTTTGCTGCGCGGGGAGCTTTTGCGCTTTCTCGATCCAAGCATGGGATACCGCGACCTCGACACCATCGAGAAGCGCCTCCATCCGGTTCGGCTGCGGCCGGCATAATGCCTCTGCTTCCGCCACACTCCGCCCTGGGACCATCATGAAACACCTCGCCATCGCCGTCTTCCTGCTGCTGACGAGCGCCTCCGCGTTCGCGCAAGGCTGCTCGCCGCCGGCCGGCATGGGCATCCAGCAATGGTACTCGATCTGCGCCCCGGCGCTGCAACAGGCGTATGCGCAGGGCATGGGCCAAGGCCTGCCATTCGACGCTTTCGTTCGCTCGATGTTCCAGACCTACGCCCAGCCAGTGGGCGGAGGCGGTGGTGGCGGTGCCGGTGGCATGATGTGCGCCATCGGCCAGACGCAGTGCTTCAACGGCTATCTGCGCCAGTGCCAGCCGATGGCCACCGGCGGGTCCTGGTGGGTGACTGGCCCGCAGCAATGCCGCTGAGCGGCGGCCGCTAGGTCCAGCCGCCGTCCACGCAAAACGTCTGGTTGGTCGCCATCCGGCTGTCGTCGGCCGCCAGCCACAGCACGAGGCGCGCGATATCGGGCGGGTAGAGCCGGTCCTTCAGGCATTGCCCCTCCCGCCGCCGCTGCTCTCCCGCCTCGTCCATCCACAGCGAAAGCTGCCGCTCGGTCATAATCCAGCCCGGCAGCAAGGTGTTGACGCGAATGCGGTGCTCGCCCAGGTCGCGCGCGAAGCTGCGGGTCAGCGCCTCCACACCCGCCTTGCTTGCGACATAAACCGGCATGCCGCCGACGCCCAGACGCCAGCTTGTCGAACCGAAATTGATGATCGCGCCACGCCCGGCCGCGATCATGGCCGACGCCACCGCCTGGATGGCGAAAAACTGGTGCTTCAGGTTGATTGCGATTCGCCGATCCCAGTCGTCCGGCGTCACATCCTGCCAGCGGTGCCGCTCGTCATGCGCCGCGTTGTTGACCAGCACATGGAATGGCCCGAGTTGTTCGGCCGCCGCATGGATCGCCGCGCGCAGCGCGTCCGTATCGGTCACATCCGTGCGAAGATACAGTGGCCTCGGCCGGCCAGCCGCCTCCACGTCGCCGACCAGCCGGTGGGCGGCCACGTCGGCGATATCGAGGAACGCCACGCGGGCGCCCTGTGCCGCGAAATGCTCGACCAGACTGGCGCCGATGCCGCCCGCGCCCCCGGTGATCAGAACCGCGCGGTCGCGCAGGCTCGGGTAGATTGCATCGTTTTCGTGCATTGGGCGTTTCTCCTCATGGACGAGTGAGCATATCCGCAGACCCCCTGCGATTCACCCCCGTTCCGTGCAACTGTGGGATACATGAGCGACGCCGACACACTGCCACGCAACGATCCGGCCGCGCCCCGCCTGAATTCGGCCGCGATCCGCCGGCTGAACACCGCCCGCATTTTCCACGCCCTGCGGGAACAGCCCAGCAGTTCGCAGCGCGGGCTGGCGGGCCTGACCGGCCTGGACGCCGCCACCGTCTCGGCCATCGTGGCGCGGCTGGAGAGCGACGGCATCGTCGCCCGCTCCGCCCCATTGCGCAGCGGGCTCGCCGGCCGGCCGGAAAGCCGCCTGACAATCGACCGATCCGCCGGACTGCTGGTGGGGGCTGCGATCGAACCGGGCACGATCAGCCTCGTCGCGATGGGGCTGGACGGCGACCGCCGCGCCCGACTGGATCTGCCCGGCAGCACCGATCCGGCGTCCGCGCTGGCAACGCTGCAACGCGGCGTGGCCGAGATCTCGGCCACGGCGGCGGCGTCCGGCCGTCTGATCGGCCTGGGCATCGGCGTGCCGGGCCTGCTGGACGCCTCGGGCCACCTGCTGCTGGCCCCGAACCTCGGCTGGCGGGAGGTGGAACTCGTCGCCCTGCTGCGGGCCGCCTTTGCAGTGCCGGTGCAGGTGGACAACGACGCCAAGGCCGCTGCCCTCGCGGAGCGCATTTTCGGCGTCGCGCGGGGAATGCGGGACTTCGTCTTCATCTACGGCAACGCCGGCATCGGCGGCGGCCTACATCTCGGCGGCCGGCTCTATCGCGGCTGCGACGGGCTGGCCGGCGAACTCGGCCATGTCAAGGTCGTGCCCGGCGGCCGCCTGTGCAGTTGCGGCGGGCACGGTTGCCTGGAGGCGTACGTGTCCGAACGCGCCATCGCCGCCCGCCTCCGCGAAGCCGGGCGCGAGCTGCCAAGCGCGGACGCCATCGCGGCGGCCGCCGCCGATGGCGATGCGCCGGTGCTGGCCGTGCTGGAGGAAGCCGGTGCGCATCTGGGGCTGGCCATCGCCAATATCGTCAATTCCTTGAATCCGCGCGCAGTAGTGCTCGGCGGCAACCTCGCCGTCCTGGCGGAACCGCTGCTGGCGGCGGCCCGGCGGGCGCTTGCGACCAACGGGCTGGCGGTGATGCTGGACGCAACGAGCATCCTGGTCTCGCCGTTCGGCACCGACGCAGTGCCGATGGGCGGCGCCGCCCTGGCCCTCGATGCGTTCCAGCCGATGCCGCAGGATTTAGCCGGCGGCGGCTGACGCGCCGCGAACGGCTTAGCGACACCTTAACCCTCCATCTCAAATTATGGCGCCCATGCGCACAAAAACCGCATCCGACCCGGTGGTGGGATCGTAGTCGGAATGGCATGTGTGCAAAAAAAGTCTTCACTTGCGAAAAAATGCTCCCACTTGATACCTGATAGTTGAACGTTTGACCGGCTCCCTTCCCGCGGAGGACACCTTGACCCACTTTGTCCCAAGCCCTCCCCTCTCCACTGCCAGCGACAAGCGCAGCGAGACGGACATTGCGGGCAACCGGCAGATCGTGGGGGGTTTGCGCGCGCGCTGGCACAAGATGGATGGGTGGCTGCGCCGCTCGCTCAAGCTCGGTGCCGCCGGTATCCTTCTCGTCGCCGGCCTGCTGGCCGAACTCGGGACAGTGGTGCGAGTGCAAAGCACCGACGCGGTTGTCTCCGCGCCGCGCATCGGTGTCCGCGCACCGATCGGCGGCGTCGTGACGGCGGGGGGAGTGGCGATCGGCCAAACGGTGAAGCGCAACGCGGTGCTCGCCCGGATCTCCGACGCGCGCGTCTCGCGGCTGCCGCTGGAGGAGTTGGAGACGCGGGCCGCCCGCTTACGGGCGGAATTGGCTGCGGCGGCAAAGCGGCGGCAAGACCTGGTGGCACTCCAGGCGGATTTGACTCAGCGTGCGCAGGCGCACTCTCGCGTCCTGGCAGC
>CAJCJG010000196.1 GCA_903970625.1 Solirubrobacterales bacterium 70-9
TGGGTCCGTCGGGGCGATCGCCCCGACGGACCCAGCCCCCTGCCGGCCACTCACAACCACTCGGCGCCGGATATGCGCGGATTTCCGGCGCCGCTGACACGGCCACCTGACACGGCGACATTACCCCGCGCACCTGCGGCGCGTCCGCTTCCACGATCCCAAGACGGGCAAAACGCTCGTCTTTCTAACCAATCAGGTGACGCTGCCAGCCTTGACGATCTGCGCTTTATACAAGAGCCGCTGGCAGGTCGATATCGACCAGGCATGGCGACTCTCAAGAATCAATTGGTGGGTGGGTTCGACCTGCAACGGGGCATTTTGGCTGGAACATCGTGGATCCTCTTTCAGTCGCGTCCAAATCCGCGCGGCGGATCGGCGAGAGATAGCTCGTCAACGAGGTCGCGCAATTCCAGCATGGCGTCGAGGCGCTCGGCGAGCGCGCTGTCAACAAGACTGTCGGGCAGGTTTTCGCGCCACTGCTGATATCGGTCGAGGCACTTCGTGAGCGTGTTAACTGCATTCGCCCATTGCTCGAGTCGACTACGCCGATCTTTGGGGTGGCGATAGCGGATCACCACCGCCGGCTTGTCCGGCGGTTTGTCTTCTGCCTCGGCCTTGCGCTTCTCGCGAAGGCGTCGCATGCGCTCGGCCGAGGTTAATGCGTGATCGCCTTGTGGTTTGGGTCCGGGCATGCGGCACTCTATCCCGTCACTGTGACGAGATACAATGGATTTCCGCCTCGGAGAGAACGAACAGACTGCACACCGCTGCGGCGATATCGGTAGCCCAGACCTCGGCCACGGGAGCGGGTCGGCAATGGCTGGGGGTTCGGCGCCACGGTCATCGAACGAGGCATGACGACTCTCAAGCATCGAGGGTTGTATCGTTGGTATTCCTCACGGGCGATGGCAATCGGCGCCAGGGTGGCGGCGTTGCCCGGATCGTCTTGAGGTTGGCAATCGTGGCGGCGTCGGCCGTGACCAGCTTCGCGGAACCGGAGCCAGCTTTGACCGAACGGCTGAGCAGGCGTCCGTTTTGCACCCAGCTGTAGAGCGTTGGCTCCGGTACACCAAGTTCTGCGGCCAGTTCGCGGATCGTCCATTCATCCGGCTGTCGCTCCGGAATCGTCCGAGGCCGGCGCAGCCCACGCTCGATGACGCCGGCCGTGGTCAAAAGGCGGCGCACCATCGGAGCGTTGAAGGTGTCGCGCCGCTTCGGCGGTCGCCAGGCTTCCTGGTTGAGGATTGTCGCGATGCCGGTGCAGCCGTGACCCACCCGGTGCAGGTCAACGGCCCGCGCGAGCAGCGCGGCGTAGGTGCTGAGCGCCTTCACCCGCGCCACCGGGCGTATCAGCGAGTGGGTTGTCCGGCTTCCGCCATGCCAGTGGCATTCCAGGCGGACCTGCTCACTGGCGTCGACGATGGTGAGCAGAACCCGCTCGAGCAGGAAGCGCACGATGGTCTGACGTTCTTCGCTGGTCGTCGTCGGCGCCTGCCACAACGCCGGCAGATCCGCTGTCAGTTGTCGGATCGTGGCCAGTTCTGCAGGACCAGGCGGTTGCGGGCGTTCGCGCCGAAAGCGTTCGTGATCGGCCATAAGCCGAGCTTGCTCGGCCAAAGCTTCCTCCCAGTCGCGCTCCAGCGTCCGCGCCACCAGCCGGTTTTCTGGTTCGGTGCTGGCGTAACGGCGACGCACTTGATCAACCTTGTATTGCGCGCGTTCCAGACGTTGACGCCACTGTTGCTCCAGAGCTGTGCGCTCGGCTTGCAGATCGGCGGCAACCGCGAGGCTGGCCTCCAGTGCGGCGGGTTCCAATGCTTTCAGGACGATGGATGTTATTTTTGCATCAACCGGAGCAGACTTCAGAGACTGGCAAAACGGCGCGCCGTAACTCGAGTTTTGGCCACTACATACGTAGCGCGCCGCATGGCCGGCATTGTTGTAAGCGGCTGTCATGCGCAATCCGCACCGACCGCACACCACCAAGCCCGACAGCAACGCCGTGCCGGACCGCACCGGGCCGAGACGATCCGTCCGGTTGGCACGCAGTTGCGCCTGATTGCGATCGAACTGCTCGCGGGTGATATAGGCTGGGAGCCGATCCGGCACGAACACGTCGGCTTCCCCGGCCCGCGGCGAACGTCGCCCGGTGCCCGGCCGCCCCGGCTTCTGCCGCCGCCGGTCCGTCGCACGCACGCCATACGCGTAGATACCGGCGTAGATCGGGTTGCCGAACAGATTGTGCAGCGTCGGGCGGTTGGCGCGGCGCCATTCAAGCTCGCCCTTGCCGGGGCCACCGGGGATGCGCACCGGCATCCGGATGTCGTGATCGACCAGATAGCGCAGCACCTTGCCAACGGTGCGAAACCGCTCGAACAGCGCGAACACCTGGCGGATCGTTGCCTGTGCCTGCTCGTCCGGGTCCAGCGCCACCTCGCCGGAGAGGCGCCGCACATACCCCATCGGCACCGCCTTGCCGAGTTCGCCCCGCCGCGCCTTGGCACGCCTGCCTTCCAGCATCCGCGCCTTGAGGATGTGCAGTTCCGCCTCCGACATCGTCCCTTTCAGCCCGAGCAAAAGCCGATCATTGAAGTGGGCGGGATCATAGACACCATCGACATCGGCGATAAGCGTGTCGAACAGCGCGCAGATCTCCAAAAGCTGGTGCCAGTCCCGGTTCGATCGAGCCAAGCGCGACATCTCCACGCCGAGCACCAATCCGACACGGCCAAGGCCGACTTCCGCCACCAGGCGCTGAAAGCCGAGCCGGCCTTCGATCGTTGCACCCGAACGGCCAAGATCGTCGTCGACCACCACAATGCTCTCCCGCGCCCAGCCGAGATGAAAGGCGCGATCGACCAAAGCGTATTGGAGCCGGGTCGATTCCTGATGGCGTTCAACCTGCTGAAGCGTCGACTGACGGATATAGACAATCGCTAAACGTTCACGATGCCGCCGAAAGATTTTGTCCGACAGCCCACCGGGCGGCTGCGGCGTGAGATCCCCGCCCGTCATCATCGGCTGTCTCCCCGACGGTCTGCTGCGCGGTCGACGGGCTCCGGATCTGGCGCATCGCCATTTGTCCGAGTGTGCGCACGAGGCCGTGCTGCCGTTCCGCCGGCAGTGTCTCCCAGACCGGATAAGACGATCCCTCGCTCATTGCGTGATCCAAGCCAGCGCACCACCGCGCATAGCGCTTGGAGGCCGAGTCTCGGGGATTCGTCGAATCCTGTCAAATTATCAGCGGCCTCTTGTATGGGATATCGAACTTTTTTTCAAATGGATTAAGCAACATCTGCGCATCAAGCGATTTTACGGCACCTCGGAAAACGCGGTGAAGACGCAAATCTGGATCGCCGTGTCGGTCTACGTACTGGTCGCCATCGTCCGCAAGCGGCTCGGGCTCGAGGCGTCACTCTACACATTGCTACAGGTCCTTTCGGTCACAGTATTCGAAAAAATGCCGATCCAATCAGCACTTTTGGCGATGCCCGACAGATCCGAAGAGGCAACGGACACCAACCAATTGGAATTGTTCGCATTTTGACCGGACAGCAGTGGGATCCTCTATAACGCAAACGGCAATCTCTGAGTTCGACTTTCCGCATTTTCGAGTCCGAGCGGTTCACGTCGCGGTCCAGAAGATATCCTCATAAGCGATGACCTTTAACGTGTCATCGAGTGCCAAGACGGTGCCCCAGAAGGAGCCGTGGAGGCACATCGTTCTTTCCAGCCCGGCCAGTAAAGGACGTCAAACCTGTCCTCGCTTGCGGTTGGACGCAGGCGCGCCACCGGCGCACCCGGCGTCGCATCATAGAGGGTGTGGCCGCGGGGCGGCATTCCGCGAACGAGGTCCCTCGGGAGCAGCGGAATTGCTCGACACGCTGAATGATCGGGTGGCCCATCGCAGCCAACAATAGGCAAGGCCCGCGCGCTGCGTCGCGGGCGATTGTCGATGTCCGCCGGTCCATGCCGCGGGACTCTTGCGCTGGCGGGTCATTGCGATTCGAAGACTCGGATGACACCCAAGCGCACCGAATCGAGTCTCGCCGCCTCCCATGTGCCGGCAATTCTGGTATCCTGGCTGGCAGTTTTCCGCCCCTGCTTCACCGCACCGGTCTGGAATCACATCCTGGTTCTTGTTGCCGGCACTGTCCTGGCCCCCGGCAAGCGTACCGTCACCCAGGCGCTGCGCGTGATGGGATTGGCCGATCATCCCGGCTTTGGGCGATACCATGAGGCACTCAATCGAGCCCGTTGGGATGCCCGTGACGTGGCGCGCAGGCTCCTGCTGCATCTCCTCGCCGTGTTATGGCCCAATGGCGAGGTGGTCATCGCGGTCGACGACACCATCGAGCGGCGGTGGGGTGCCAAGATCAAGGCGCGCGGCATCTATCGCGACCCGGTACGGTCGTCACAGGGCCAGTTCGTCAAAACCAGCGGCCTGCGCTGGCTTTCTTTGGCAGTGACGCTGCCGGTGCCGTTTGCGGGCCGGCGCTGGGCGCTACCGTTCCTGACCGTGCTGGCGCCCTCGGCGCGCTGGAGCGAGGCGCAAGGCAAGCGGCACAAGACCCTGACCGACCGGGCTCGCCAGGCGATCCTGCAAACCAAACGCTGGCTGGGGGAGCGCCGTGTGGTGGTGGTTGCCGACAGCAGTTTCGCGGCGTTGGAGTCGATCGCCGCCGTCCGCCGTCACGTCTGCCTGATCACCCGGCTACGTCTGGACGCGAGCTTGTTCGAACCCGCCCCCAAGCGCCGGCCTGGCCAGAGCGGCCGGCCGCGGTTGAAAGGCAAACGCCTGCCCAAATTCAGCGCTGTCCTGGCCGATCCCAGCACCGCCTGGACCCGGGTCACGATGGATGAGTGGTATGGCGGGCAACGCCGCACGCTGGACTATGTCTCCGGCATCGCGGTCTGGTACGCCAGCGGCCTGCCGCCGGCGAAGATCCGCTGGGTCCTGGTCCGCGATCCTTCCGGCGAACGTGACCCGCAAGCGTTTCTGTGCACCGATCTCGATCTCGAACCCATGGCGATCCTCGGCCGCTTCGTGTTCCGCTGGCGGATCGAGACGACCTTCCAGGAGGTCCGCGAGCATTTGGGCGTCGAGACTCAACGCCAATGGTCCGACCTGGCAATCCTGCGCACCACCCCGGCGCTGTTAGGACTATATTCGCTGATTACCATCTGGGCGCATGGGCTGATGGCCGTGCCCGATACCGCCGTTCGGCCACATCCAGCAGCCTGGTACAAGAAGTCCCAGCCAACGTTCAGCGACGCGATCGCAGCCGTCCGGCGTGTCCTTTGGACGCCACAGGATTTTTCCATATCCCGGCCGCAAACCGAAAGCGTGGAAATCCCTGTCGGTCTGTTAAATCGATTCGTGGAGACTCTATGCCTTGCGGCCTAAAATGCGGAAAGTCGAGCTGAGAGGATGTCTCGGAACCACGGCGCAACGACGGGAAACTGGCTCCAACCCTAGGTTTCGTCGCGGCGCGGGCGTTGAGGGCAGGGATAGAGAATCCCATTCCATCAAGTGCTTACCGTCATTCTATGTTCGGTCGAGTCAGGCTCTGACCGTGTCGAGATCCTCCGAGAAGTCATGAATGTCGCGCAACGTCTGCGCAATCCTTTCAGCAAACGCTCCAGCAAGTCGTCGATTTTCATCGGTAGTTGGTCCCTTGCAAGACTGTAGATTAAGCCAGCTAACTGCGGCACGAACGTCAGCTTCCTGGATAGTGCTTGCAATGGTAACAGGCTGCCTGTTGAGCGCTGCACGCCTGGGCTTCACCGGCGATGATCCTCTGGTAGACCCGCAAAGAAAGGTAGGCTTTCAGCCGAGCCGAAAAAAACAACCGAGTCCGCATCTAGCTCCGCGGACCCGGCTGTGTTCAACTTAGGCGTGGATCAGTCCTTGTCGCATCGGATCGCAATATGGTCGTCGAAGGCCACAACTCCGTCGGTTTCGTCGTTGGCACCGTGAGCCACCGAAGCCGTGCTTTTGCGGTCCCTCAGGCGTTGCAGGTTCGTCCTCGCGGCACGCCACATCGCCCGCACACCCCAGATTTCCCGCTTGGACATACCCAAGGCGTCCTTCGTGTCACGGATCACTTCCGCCCGCCGCAACGGTTGGTTGCGCCAGTCGTCGACGAATTCTGGGAGCAGCTTGAGGTCGAAGGCCAGAACCCACTCAAGGTGATGCACATCGTGGGTCTGAAGGTCCGAGGACAACACCCCCAGCCGGAACGGCAACTCCAAGAACAGCATCTCCGCCCCCCAGCGCGTCCAAGCCTTGATCGACGCGGCACCCTTCAGGCCGCGCTCGGGCAGCGGAATCCCGCTGAAGCGTGCCCAGGTCCGGTCCGCGTATTCCTGCCACGAGGTCGCCGGAGGCAGATCCCAATCGTGCAAGCTGAGGATCTGCAGGACCCCGGAAATCCGGAACAGGATCGCGTAAGGCACGAACACAGCGAGCAGCCAGGCGGGGAACGGCATCACAAACGCCAGACCGATCAGGAAACTGATCCACACGAGGCCCATCAGCCGCCGAGGCCAGTAGGAGATCTCGCGACCCGGTTTATCCGTCGTCTCGTCGTGCCCGACGTAGCGCATCGCCAGGATGTTCGACGCGATGCGCGCGGCGAAGTCTCGAGCATAGGCGCGGGGGTCGAGCAAGGCGCGCGGCAGGTTGCCCAGCGTGCGGACATAGGCGGTGTCCGGATCGTCGACCGTGGTGTAGGTCCGTCGGTCATGGTGCAGGTCGTGATCCCGCCGATACACCTCCATGTTCTTCGACAGCGAGAGGGTGGTCGCCAGCTCGCCCAGGAAATCGTTCAGGCCCAAGCCGAGGAAGACGGGGTCATGCCAGTCCCGGCGTTTGTCGCCGCGCAGGAAGAAGTTGCCGTGGCTGGCTTCGTGCCCCAGATGCGTCTGGTTCTTCCGCATCCGCCCGGTCTGGATCAGCATCGTCCACGGAACAACCAGCGGTGCGATCAGCGGCACGTAGGTGACGGTCGCCGCCGTGACAGCTGCGGCGGAAAAGCCGATGGCCGTGTTCAAAGCAAGATAGCTGATCGGACCGAGCTTGATCGGCCGCGACTTGCCGTCTGCGATCGGGTTGCCGGTGAACCGGTCCACGACCCAGCGGCCAAGGAACCCGAGCCGCTCGTCGAAGTCACGCCGGATGCGCGAAGCGAGGTGGTTGTCGTTCGCGGCGCGCCCCACGACATTTGTATTGGTGAACTGCGCGGGACGCAGCGCACCGGCGCCGCCGAACGGCGCCGGCGGCGTGTCGTCGGGAGACGGTTGGACTTGGGTCGAAATCTGCGGTGCTGTATTGCTAGCCACTGTGGCCTCCTTTGCTTAACGCGCCGACCACTCGGCGGTGACAGCAACATAGTGAGGCCGCGAACGCACTACCATTACTTCGACAATACGCGGACATACTTTGATCATACGGGGATATTACCCTACAATGCTGGGCGTCCGGGGAAATCCTCGTATGTTCCTTCGCCTGCTGGATCTAGGTCGTACTTGGCGCCCGGGACGCGCATTTAGTGGGAAAGAACGGCAAGTTGAACTACAACCAGCTTTGGCTCGATCACACGGCATTTTCGAAATTTTACGAAGCTGCCGATGACGAAATTAAGAAATGTCTTAGGGAAGACCCGCGCCTCAAAGGTCCAAACCTTCATCGAATGCTGCATGGTACTGAAGATTCCAAGAGATGGAATTCTAAATATTCCGCCATCACCCAGACCAATATAAATGTAGCGGTGAAAATACTTAAAATACAAAGCGGGGACGTATTGTTAAACGGTACGGGTAAGGGTACTCCGCCAGATCGGCAAACCAAGACACCCAAATGCGCGGCGACACCGGTTTCTGGCGAAGCCTCGGCCCCGATGGCCACCACTGGCGTCAGTTCACTATCGTTGGGGTCGGACTGGAAGTCGGGAGCGAAGGCAGAGACAGGCTTCCGTGATGCGGTGGCGCCTGCCAGTACCGCAGCCGCCGTCACGGCTGTTGTTGAAGCCCGCGGATCGTCACCGGAATTCCGAGTCGAGGCCACGGGAAGCAAAGGAATCGAAGCGGGGCCGATGGGGGCGTCGTCAAACGATGCGCCGCGGGCCGGTTTTACTGAGGAAGACAGGCGGCGTCGGCGACGGGAGCAGTGGATAACGGAACGAACGGCCTCCATCAAGGCGGAGGTCATCGGGCTTTTGAAATCGAACATCGGGTTGGTCGAGGCGTTCGAACGCGTGGCGCCCGACGAATTCCAAATGACCAAGGCAATGCCATCGTCGCCAGAGAAGCGAGCGGCCGATATCAATAGTGGACTCCAGCGGCTAGACTTCGTCCGAGTCCTGAATTGGATGTTCGATGCGTATCAGGAGCTACCTGCCCAGCATCAGGGGCGAAAAGCACTCGCGGAGATATCCAGGCTCTTCATTCCATGGCTCTATGTGCTGTCCGATCCAGCGCCGCTCAGTCTGCTTGAGCCAGTCTATATTGGTAAGATCGTGACGCTTCCCATCGGTCTGAATTGCTTCGCGGAACTTATCTCCGCCGGCCTTGAATTGCGGGCGGCGGAGATCGAACGGGGGGACAGCGCCGACCCGAGAGGCAGTCGGGCCGTGTCCGATCTTCCCGCGCGCGATCCGACCTCCGATCTGGAATCCGACCTGCGAGATGCGCTGTTCAAGAAGGTCGGCGTGCTAGCAGCATTCAAGAACGCGGACGCCGCTACGAAGGATCGAAAGATCAACGAGAGACTTTCGTTTCTACAGACGCACGAAAACAAACGATATTACGCGACGTTTTTCGGCGAGACCCAGCTGGAGGCAGATATCTGGAAGAAGATTTCGGATCGGTATACAAATCTCGCTGTCATCCAGCTGAGTCCCGATTGGATGGATACGCATGATTCATGGTGGCTCATGATTTCACGACTGTTTGGTTACGTCTGATGAATGCCTCCGCCGAGCGGATTGCTCTGCCGGATTTCGAAGAGGGCTACCGCGAGGTGATCCTCACGACGGAGAGTGGGGTGGCTGACCGCGTTCATCTGCTGGGTACGCGCGAAATCCACGCTATAAACGCCGCCATCATTGCCGGCCGCCCGCTGCTCGTGCGGGGCGAGCCTGGTATCGGCAAAAGTCAGCTCGCGCGCGCCGCCGCGAAGGAACTCGGCCGCGCCTATGTCAAGTATGTCGTGGATTCGCGCACCGAGTCGCGCGACCTGATGTGGACGTTCGATGCGGTCAAGCGCCTCGCCGACGCGCAGGTCGCCGGCGCGCTTGTCGAGGATGCCAGGCAGGTAAGAGCCGTCCTGGATGTTCAGAACTACGTTCTGCCGGGACCGCTCTGGTGGGTCTTCAACCCCGATGACGCGGCGCGTCAGAGCAGGCTCGCCGGCGGCCAGCGGCCGTCGCAGCCCGACCAGGGCGACTGGGCGCGCGGCTGCGTGCTTCTGCTCGATGAGATCGACAAAGCTGAATCGGAGGTACCGAACGGCCTGCTGGAAGCGTTGGGAGGGCGGGAATTCACCCCGCTCGGCATGGCGCGCCCGGTCCAGTTCGTCGGCCCCGCGCCGCTCGTCGTGATCACCACCAACGAGGAACGGGCCCTACCGGATGCGTTTCTGCGCCGCTGTTTTGTCCTCTCGATGACATTGCCCAGGGACGAAGGCGGTCTGACTGCATTCCTCATCGAGCGTGGGGCGGTGCATTTTCCGGGCGCCGATAGCAGTCTCTTGCGCGAGGCCGCGAGGCTGCTTTGGGTTGAACGAAAAACCGCGATCGAGGCGCGCGTGACCGCGCGTCCGGGGCAGGCCGAATATCTGGATTTGTTGCGCGCTGTAGTCGGACTTGCCGGCAAGGACGTGACCCGCCAGATGGCAATGCTCCGCGAGGTCAGCGAGTTCACGCTGCGCAAGCATGTTACCGATGAGGACGACACGCGCTGATGCTGCGACGCCTTGAAAACGACGCCGCTTCCGCATGCGCCCCGGCCGACTTCGACGCGCTACGTCCTCGCGGCTTGTGTGGTTACGCGGACTTGCTACTGGTGGGTGCCGTCGGTGGCGACGCGGCAAGAGCGGCGCTCGCGGATTTACTCGGCTACCAGCGTGCGCGCCGGCAGCCGGACAGCGACGGGAAGCCGCGCGAAGTCGCTCCGGAGGAGGCGACTGACCCTGTCACGTTCACACCGGCCGTGGCCATGTCCGCCGCGTTCTGGCGGCTCGAACAGCGGATTTTTCTGACCGCGGGGCCGCCCCCCGAGCGCGTCGCGCCGCCCCCGCTTGCCATCGAAATGCCGGCGCGGCGTGTGCGGGTCACGCCGCTGGCAGCCTGGAGCGCGTTGGTACCCGCACTGCGCGCAGGCGGTGCCGAACGCGCCGAAGGCCATGCTCCCGACATCGGCGAGGTGCTGCGACTGCTCGAGGTCGGTCGATTGCCGGGTCGTCTGCCCCGATTGCGGCTTCGGCGATGGGGCCGCCGGGCGCAGATCATCGTCGATCGGAGCGATCGCCTGACGCCGTTTTTCGACGACCAGGACGCTGACCGGGACAGCCTCGAGGCGCATCTCCAACGGTTGTTTCCGCGCGGTGGCGTAGAGCGGGCGCGCTACCTGGGCGGGGCCGAGGTGCTGGTCGCCATGAACCGTCTTGGTGACACAGTCGAATACCGGCCGCCGGAGCTGGGCTCGCTGGTCATCGTGCTGGGCGATCTGGGCTGTCTGGCGCGTGATCCGACTCGGATCGTCAGGTTCTGGGCCGACCTGGGCGCGCGTCTCGCGCGTGCGGGTTGCCGGGCCGTTGCGATAACGCCGTGTTCGCGTGGCTATTGGCGCCCGGAGCTGCTGAAGTCGTGGACACTGATCGAGGGCGATCCTGCGGGCCCTTCCAGACGGATCACGCAAGACGGGCGGAAGACCCGCGCCGACGCTCTGCTCCGCCTCGCCTCAATCGTCGGCTGGCTAGAACCGGGTCTGCTGCGCGACATCCGGCTGCTGCTCGGCGACGCGGCCGACGCCGCAACCGAGGTAGACGCGCTACAGAGCGATGCGATCGGCCGGCGTTCGCCGCAAGGCGCTGTTTTCGACGGTAGATGGGCAAGGGCCATCCACGACGAGCTCTTGCGGTCGGTCATCAACGCAGCGGACGACGCGGAGCGGGAACAGCTTCTGCAACCGCTGCGACGGGTGGTGGATCTTGTGATGCGCTGGCACGGTGCGGGGATGAATCAGCTGGTCTGGTTTACCGCACTGCTGGCGCTCGATCCCGCGATTCGGGCGTTCTTGCCGGAACAGATCAGGGTTGACCATGTCGCCGCGGCCGAGCAGGCGCTGAAGGATCTGGCGCCACGGCTCGCAAGCTTGCCCTCAGGGCGTCGCTGGTATCGCGGTGTTTACGAACGGGCGCCGGATCATTTCCATCGGTCGCGTGACCCGTCCCTAAAGGCTGCCAAGCAGCTTCTCTATACTACCGCCTATCAGGGGTTCGAGAACCGGCCGGCGGCGCCCGCGGATTTCGAGCCGGGCCTGACGAGTGATCCTTTTGATGGCCAGGAGCGGGTGGTCGAGGTGCGCCAGGTCGGGGGAAATGTCCTGACGCGGGAAACGACTGCGCACGCCTCGGCGGGAAGTTTGCTGGCGACACTGGCGACGGTGAACGGCGACATCGCCGTTCTGACTGGCAACGCTTTCTGGGCCGCCGACAAGCCGCCGCCTTGGGCCGACGATTGGGGTCGCGACTCCTATGGCGCGTGGGTCACGTTCAGCGTGGTCGGGGCAGATGGTCAGCGTGTGACGCAACGGATGCGCTGGTGCCCGCCCGGCCGGTTCGTGATGGGCTCACCGGAGACCGAGGAGGGTCGCTACGACTACGAAGGCCCGGTTCACGAAGTACGCCTTGCCGACGGCTTTTGGGTGTTCGACACGGCCTGCACCGAGGAGTTGTGGACGGCGGTGATGAACCGGCCGATCGGCAGCCGGAAATCCGGGAAATTCCCGATCACTGGTATTTCATGGCCTGATGCGCAGGAATTCATCGCAACTCTGAACGGGCGGCTGCCCGGACTGGGATTGAGCCTGCCGTCCGAGGCACGGTGGGAATATGCCTGCCGTTCCGGCACCACGACGTCCTACTCTTTTGGCGCGACGATCGACAAGACCAGAGTGAACTTCGACAGCAAGGGAACCGTGCTGGCCGGCAGCCTACCGCCAAATAGCTGGGGCCTGTACGAGATGCATGGCAATGTCTACGAGTGGTGCGAAGACACTTGGCACAATAGCTATGAAAGCGCACCGAACGACGGATCGGCATGGATGGACGGTGACACCGGCGCCGCGCTCCGCGTCATCCGCGGCGGGTCCTGGATCGACGACGCGCGCTACGTGCGCTCCGCGTCCCGTTTCGTCCTCGCCCCGACGGACCGCTTTGGCTACCTTGGCTTTCGCTGCGCCCGAGTTCAGGCGACAGGCGGAGGGGAGCAGGTGGCGGCGCCGGCGTGGCGGCCTGGCGCGGAGCGCGGCCGACCGCGGGGTTCGACGGGCGACGCCGCCCTGCTCCGCGCGGGCGAAGCAGCCCCATGCCCAGCGCCCCGTGCCGGCGCGCTGATCATCCGTTCCGACCGAGAGGAATTGGGCTTTAGCCGCTTCGAAAAGCCCGACTGGGCCAGCGCCCTCGGTCGCGACCGCTTTGGCCTGTTCACCGAGTTCACCGTGCCGGATACAGACGTCACGCAACGCCTCCGCTGGATTCCGCCGGGTCGGTTCCAGATGGGCTCACCCAACGACGAGCCAGGGCGCTTCAACGACGAAGGTCCCCAGCATTTGATAACGATATCCGAAGGATACTGGCTGTTCGACACACCCTGCACGCAGGCGCTGTGGCAGGCGGTAATGCAAGACAACCCGAGCCGGTTCAAATCCCCGACACGGCCCGTCGAGCAGGTCGATTTCGCGGATGTGGGGCAATTTCTGGCGGTGTTGAATGCACGTTTCCGCGACAAGGGGCTGGATTTGGCTCTCAGCCTGCCCTCGGAAGCACAATGGGAGTATGCCGCCAGGGCGGGGACCGATACAGCGACGTACGCCGGCCCGATGGTAATATTGGGCGAGCATAACGCGCCGGTGCTGGATGCGATCGCTTGGTATGGCGGAAATAGCGGCGAGGATTTCGACCTGGAAAACGGTTTGGACGCGAGCGACTGGAAAGACAAACAGTACGAATTCTCACGGGCGGGCACACGTCCAGTCGGCCTGAAACAGGCTAACCCATGGGGGCTCTACGATATGCTGGGCAACGTTTGGGAATGGTGCGCCGACACCTGGCACCGCAGTTACGATGGTGCCCCAACTGACGGATTGGCCTGGATCGACACTGCCGACGGCGCCGCGTACCGCGTCACCCGCGGCGGGTCCTGGTTCGACGTCGCGCGCCTCGTGCGCTCCGCGTTCCGTATCGACGTCGTCCCGTCGCACCGCAATGACGGCCTTGGCTTTCGCTGTGCCCGAGTTCAGGTGGAAAGTGGAGCGGTAGCGGAGGACGGGGCGGAGCAAGCCCAACGAGCGGAGCGAGGGGCGGCGCCGTCCCGGCCGCCGCGGACGCGCGGCGCGACGAAGGCGAAGCGCAAGCGCCCACAAGGCGGGGGCTGACGTGCGCGGGCGGCGCTGGACTCCTTCCGCGCAACGTGCGCTCCGCGTCCCGCAATGACAACGACCCGACGAATCGCAATGACATCCTTGGCTTTCGCTGTGCCCAAGTTGACGAGCGGGTCGGAGAATCCGCACCTGAACAGGCCTGTCTTCATGGCGCGCCCGCCGCAAGCCGGCGCCCGCCGCAACGCCACGACGGCCGGCGTGCTGGGAGGGATGCTGGATGGCATCTCGAACGCTCGCCGGCCTGACGGCCGCTCGTGGGCGACTTTTCGATGAAAAGAATCATCGATGCTGGCTGGCACCCGTTGGTGGACGGGTTCGCGCCGGACTGGGCTAGCGAGTGGGGCCAAGACGGATTCGGCGTCTATGTCGCGTTCACGGTTGGGGACGTGACACAGCGGCTGCGCTGGATTCCGCCGGGCCGCTTCATGATGGGGTCGCCGGAGGACGAACCGGGGCGCACGGCTTCGGAAGGACCACGCCACGAGGTGACGATCATGGAAGGCTTCTGGCTATTCGACACGCCCTGCACGCAAGCACTGTGGCAGGAGGTGATGGGCGACAAACCGAGCCGCTTCGGGACACCGCAGCGGCCGGTGGAGACCGTGGGCTTCGAGGATGTGGCGCTCTTCCTCCGCGAGGTGAATGCCCGCGTGCCGGGCCTGAAGCTACAGCTACCGTCGGAGGCCTGGTGGGAATATGCCTGCCGGGCTGGGACGCAGACGGCGACCTATGCCGGATCGATGACCATTCTCGACCGATTCAACGCACCGATACTGGACCCGATCGCTTGGTATGGCGGCAACAGCGGCAAGGATTTCGATCTTCCGGATGGCGAGGATTCGGGCCGCTGGGCGGCCAAGCAATACAATCACAGCAAGGCGGGGACGCGGGTCGTTGGGCAGAAGTCGCGCAACGCCTGGGGGCTCGCCGACATGCTCGGCAATGTATGGGAGTGGTGTGCGGATACCTGGCACGCCAGTTACGCGGACGCACCGTCGGATGGATCGGCCTGGACCGACCAGAACATCCCGGCCTTGGGCGTCGTTCGCGGTGGGTCGTGGAGCGGCGAGGCGCGAAGCGCGCGCGCCGCCTACCGTAGCAGCAACGCGCCATCGGACCGCTTTGGCAATCTCGGCTTTCGCTGCGCTCGAGTTCAGGCGGAATGAATGGGCGGAGGCGGGAGGAGCGAGTCCATGGGCCGAGCAAGGCGCGACGACGACCGCGCCCGTTGCACTGGCGCGTCGTGGCGAATCAAACGAAGCCTGACGGAACCTCCGACTCCGCCATTCGCTGCCGCCGCGAACGTCTGCTTCTGAGAAGCGGTCTCTCTCGCCTGAATGACCGGGAAGGGCGCAAAGCTGCCGCGCAGGCCGGCTGCAAGTGGCCGGAAATTACCGGTCTGTCTCTGGAATCACCGCGACATATCGCATTCCGATGCGACCGCGGCGCCTGGTTTTCTCTGCCGGCAATGGAAGTGACTCTGCGGGCCAGACGGCATTGGGCAAGGGTTGGCCAATGGGCGCCAGCACGCTTGGTTGCGGCGGCTTTAGGGGGGCCGTGGCCGGTCCGTCCTGGCCGAGGGCCTTTATTAGCCTGCAAATTTCCACGTTTGCCGCTTGTCGGCCGGGCGTCAACCGGGCCAAGCGAAGCACCCGACGACATCAAGCGCCGGGTGCTTGCCGCCCTTGCCTCTCGTCAGCTTAAACCGTCGCCATCTGCGCCAAGAGCGCCTCGGCCGTCGCCAGCGACGACGCGGGGTTCTGGCCGGTCACCAGATGGCGGTCGGTCACGACGAAGCTTTGGCCCGGCTCGCCCTTCTCATAGTGCGCACCCAGGCGCTTCATCTCGTCCTCGAGCAGGAACGGCACCACCTTCGTCAGCTTCACCGACTCTTCCTCCGCGTTGGAGAACCCGGTGACGCGCTTGCCCTTCAGTATCGGCTTGCCCTTGACCATCACGTGGCGAAACGCGGCGGGACCGTGGCACACGGCGCCGACGGGCTTGTCCGCCTTCATGAAGTCCTCGATCAGTTGGATCGAGTGCTTGTCCTCCGCCAGGTCCCACATCGGGCCATGGCCGCCGGGATAGAACACGGCATCGAAGTAGTCGGCCGGCACCGCCTCCAGCTTCACCGTCTGGTCGAGCGCGTGCTCCGCCTCCGCATCTCCGCGAAAGCGTAAGAGAACGGCGTCATCGGCCTCCTTGAGGTCGCTCTTGGGATCGATCGGGGGACGGCCGCCCTTGGGCGAGGCCAGCGTCACCTTCGCGCCGGCATCGAGGAAGGCGTAGTAGGGGGCAACGAACTCCTCGAGCCACACGCCGGTCTTCTCGCCGGTGTCGCCAAGGTCGTTATGCGAGGTCAGCACCATCAGGATCTTCATGATCGGCTCTCCGTAAATGGGGTAAGCCCCAAGAACGCCGCCGGCACCTCATAGGTTGCTTAATGCCGCACCAGTGCCAGCACGATCTACGATCAACGCGCCCCCGCGGCGGAACACTTTGCTCTAAGCCTGCAGTTTCTTCTAACAGCATTGCGATGCGCTCGGTAAACAGCATTTCTGGCCGAGGCTAGCCCTTTTTCTGGAGTCCGCTTTTGGGAAGGCGGCCGAAGCTCTTTATCGGCCGGAATGGGTCTGGAGCGGCGACCGATACTCGACCAGTTTACCTGGGTGTCCGGTGCAGGTATGCTGTCAATGCAGCACTTGACAGCATATGGGATGACGATGGCAACGCTGACGGTGCGCAACCTGGACGAGGATGTAGTTCGCCGGCTGCGCATCCGCGCGGCCGAGCACGGGCGCTCGGCCGAGGCCGAACACCGGGATATTCTGCGTGCGGCTCTGATGGCTGACGGCGGGCAGCAGCAGCGACGCCAGCAGACCGCAGCTCGGCTGGCCGAATTCCGCCGGCGCACCGCCGCGCGCGACTCACCGAGCGCATCCGAACTTCTGGCGGAGGCGCGCGCCGCAAGGATTGAGGCGCTGACGCCGCCCGACGACGGCGCGTGACAATGGCGCTGGTGGTCGACGCCTCGGTTGGTCTCAAATGGGTGCTACCGGAGCCGGACAGCCACCTCGCGGAGGCGCTGGTGTTGCGGGAGCCGGACCTGCTCGTGCCCGATTTCTGGCTGCACGAGGCAACCAACGTTCTATGGCTGCAGGTCCGCAAGAAGCGGTTCACAGCGGACGAAGCGCGTGAGGCGCTCGCCCTGTTGCGGGCGCAGATTGCACCGACACCGACCGCCGACATGGCCTTACACGAGGTAGCCCTCGATATCGGCATCGAGGTGAACCATTCGACCTATGACACCCTCTATCTGGCGTTCGCGGTCGCGATGGGGGCAAGCGCGGTGGTGCTGGCGGACGGGCCTTTCGTGCGGGGCATGCGTTTACATCCCGATGCATCCCTGGCGGCATTGCCGCTATCGCTGGATGCCTGGGCCAGATCGCGCGGCCTGGCCACATGACCCGAGGTCGGCACGCCGACTTTATCGCCGACGAGAAAACCGAGCACCTAGCGAAGACCAACCGAGAATATCTAGTTGCTGTCGAACCGAATATAACACGCGATAAGGACTATTATCGCATTTTATGGCGTGGTACGGTGCATACATGCCCAGTCCCTTCTCCGAAGCCCGCAAACGCCAACTCGCCCGCCTCGACGGTGCCAAGCCGCCGACCGCACGCGCCGCCATCGCGCTCGCCAAGTCGCAGGCTTACCAGGACGCGGCCGATGCTCCCGCGACCCTGCGTGCCTACGCCGCCGATCTGGCCAACTACGAGGCTTGGTGCAAGCGCCATGGTTTCACGGCCATGCCGGCCACGCCCGAAGTGGTTGGCGCCTATCTGGCCGCCGCCGGCGAAGGCTACGCGATGCCGACGCTGCGCCGCCGGGTTGCCGCCATTGCTCGCGCCTGCGGCGTGGCGGGCCAACCGCTCGACACCAAGCACCCCGCGATCCGCGAAACTCTCCGCGGCGTCGGACGCAAGCACGGGGCCCCTGCCCGGCGCTCGGCCGCGTTGACCACGACGGAAATCAGGAAGCTGAGCCGGGCGTGCGGGACCACCCTCGCCGGCAGCCGGGACCGTGCGCTGTTCCTGATCGGCTTCGCCGGCGCACTGCGGCGCTCGGAACTCGTCGGGCTGGACGTCGCGCACGTCGCCTGGACCGACGCAGGCATAACGCTGCTGATCGAGCGCTCCAAGACGGACAAGGAAGGCGAGGGTGCGCAGATCGCCATCCCCCGTGGTCGTTCCGAGGCAACCTGCCCGGTGTCGGCCGTGCGGGATTGGCTCGCGGCAGCCGGGATCACGACGGGTCCGCTCTTCCGCAAGGTCAACCGCGGCGGGAAGGTAGAAGCCGGCCGGCTGAGCACCGACGCCGTGCGGCAGATCCTGCTGAAACGGGCCGCTCAGGCCGGGATCGAGGGAACCTTGGCGGAGCCGGTCACGCCGCACGGCCTGCGGGCCGGCTTCGTTACCACTGCCTATCGCAACGGCGTGTCCGACGAGGAGATCATGGGTCACACCAGGCATCGGAGCCTGACCACCATGCGCAGTTACGTGCGGCGGGCAAAGCTCAACCAGGCAAGCCCGGCTGGAAAGCTCGGGTTGTAGGAATCGCCGCTAACGTCGGCTGGAGGCGAGAAGCCCAGTCCCGCCGCATTCACCTGCCGTACCTGTGCCACCGACCAATGTGTTCACCAGACCGAGTCGAACCATCCAGCAGTGGCCATCACGCAAGTCGTGCGCCGACGACACGAGGAAATGGCTGCGGATCGCGGCCTGTCGGCAACCAGCGGAACTCTCGCATCGGCATCTCTTCATCGTTTCGGAACATATTCCAGGATTTGATCATCAGCGCGAAGCGAACCAATTGCCGCTCCCTGGTGCCCAACTCGCTGCCGACACCACGGAGCAGCCGCTCCCGGAGCACATACGCGGGGTGCTCACGATGAGCCTCCAGGCCCGTCGCCAGGACATGGAGCCATTCATCGACACGGGCCGCACGCGGAGCCCGCATGGCGAGGAACGTCGTCGCGAAGAGGGGCGTGCTTCGGATCTGTGGGGGGAAGCGATAGACCTGCACCTTGGCAACAGCCTGTTCGATATCGGGCCAGCGATCGTAAGCGCGATTGATCTCGTCGTTGCTGATATAGTCGCGTAGGTGCTCGGGTAGACCACGCTCGTAGGCGATCAGCAACCGAAGTGCCATCGCGATCTGGGGGGCACCAGAGACATTCCGAATCGACAGGACGTCGGCGCCGCTGCGGGCGGCGCCCGTGTCCGTCTTCACGAAGGCCTTTCGCGGGATGCCGAAGCGAATATCCATCTCGACGGCAGCGTCAGCTTCGATCACGGCCAATAGACGATGCTGGCCGTTGTTGAGGACACCGTTGTCGCTGACGATGATCGGCTCGCCGGTGTTTTCGTAGTGCCCGCCACGCATCTGGGCTGCGAGCTGGCCGATCCGCCGCTGGCTCACACGACGATTGCCAGTGTTGATGGCGAGCAGGCGCCGTGCTGCGGCAGCGTCCACAGTCATGGTCTTGAGGCCGTTATAGGTCCCGATCAGACCGTCGAGTTCCGGGTGGGGCTCGGGAGCTGTCGTGCTGTCCACGTCCGTGTCCTCGGCCACGGGAGCCGTGGGCGTCTCAGGTTCGCGATCCGCTCGATTTCCGCCGGCGCGGCTGCGTCGTGTCGGCGAGGCCACCTCGTTGCTCATCAATGTCGCCCTTGGCAATGGCCGAGCGCACCGATACATCACCTTCATTCTTGGCGCAGCAAGGTAGTTTGTAGCGGCCATACGTGCGCAGTCGTTAACGCAGGGTGACTCGGGGCGACGCGGAAGGAAAGATGGGGCGTCAGTATCGCGCCAACCTCGACGCCCTGTGGGGCCAATATGCGATCCGAGCGGGTGTCGAGTGGATCCAGAAGCTTGAACTGACCAAGCCCATGCGGCCAGGTCTGGCAAACGTCGCGTGTATCTGGCCGAGAAGGATGATGGGCCAGGAGTGACTCAGGGGCCGCGCTTGCGCCGAGCGCAATCCAAATGCCTATGGGTGGAGCAGTAGCTACGGGTGGTGAAGGAAACGAATTGGTTGAGGCGAAGACGACAACGCAGCGGATCACGGAATTCTCCGTGCTCGCGGCGGCAGCGTAGGCGGATGGGCGCCGGCTTCATCAACACCGCGTATCGCAACGGCGTGTACGACGCGGAGATCGTGGCCACACAAGGCATCGGAGCCTGCCCACCACGCGAAGTTATGTGCGGCGGGCCAAGCTTATTCAGACAAGCCCGGCCGGCAAATTGGGACTTTGATTTACTCGCGCGGGTACGCGGGCCGGCGCGAAGTGAATTTGAGGTTGATTTCCCTCTTGCCTCGCTCATCGGGCCGTCGGCGCCCATGGCCCGCCCGGAGGCCAGTCGCGGTCTTCCGTGGATACGCCGACAACCAAAGGCATCAGAAAAGCGCGGAGATCGGCGATGACGGTAGTGAAGGAGTCGGGTGCGCCCGCCATGCGTTCGCGTCCGAGGAAGGCGCTCCATTGTCTATCCCACCTCGTCACAAAGGCGTCGGTCAGTCCGGTGGGTGTATCGAGTGGCAGCCTCGTTCCTCGCCGCTCAAAGGTCCGATTGACAGCTGCAATCAAATCCGGCTGGCGAAGGTGGAACGTCTGCGCGATCAGCCAAAGATCGTAGAAGTCCTTGAGCCGGCTGTTGGCTATCCCAAGCTTGGTCAGCGCCTCGAACTTCTCTGCCACCACGGTCTCGACGGGGTATGCCCGAAGATGTGGTGCCGGGTTGCCCAGCAAGGTCGGATAGTCGATCTCAACCGGCGCCGGCGTCACGACATCGCCAAAGCCGATATCAACCTGAACGGCAATGCGTGCGCCGTCAATCATCGCTGTCGTGCGAACCCGGATGCCGCCATATACCATTTCCTCGCGGATTGGCGTCGCTTGTAGCTCGGTTGCATCGAAGATCACGCCATCAGCAGCAACTGGCTCGCTGCAAATGGCCCGGAAGGTGTTGGCGATTGCGTCGGTGCCGCTTTCGCCCAGGCCAAGCAGATCAAGATCACGGGTCGGTCGAAACGGATCGGAGACCCAGGTTGCGAAGAGCATGGCGCCCTTCAGGATGAAGCGGTCGCGATGCTTGGAAACGCTGAGGCGGTAGAGCAGGCGCTCAAGCGCGTAGCGGATCAGAAGATTCTGAAAGTCCGAACGTTCAGTGCGGGCACGATCAAGGAGCCGCGCCCGCACCGAGGCGCCAATGTTGCGGGGTTCACGCGGCATCGGTGACCATGGCTTCGACGTAGGGACGCATCACGGCCCACGCCCGGGTCTTTCGCGCGTAATTCCAGAGATCGTCGGGCGTGCAGCGGCGGCGGCGAAGGCCCTCGCGCAGACCCTCCAGCGCGACGTCGAGTCCGACCTTCGCGCGATACCTGAAGCAGTCGACGATCGTTCTTGCGGGTTCGGTGATTGGAACCTCGATGCCTTCGATCCGATACCGCATAATGCCTTCAGTCAGTGCCGGCCCGCTGAAGCGCACGAAGCGGATCTGGGGAGAGTCGATCCTGGGCCTCCAGGCGGCACGTTCGATCGCCATCCACACGGCGGAGGGCATCTGCAGTGTGAGTTCGTGGTATTGAAGCGCTGAGGTCAGGCAGACGACTCCACTGGGAACCAGAGCGGCTGCCTCGGCAAGTGTGTGGGCGGCGTCGACCGAAGCAGCAGCGAGTTGGTAAAGTCCGCGCGCCGGGCGCAGCACGGACTTTTCCCGCACGAGGCGGGCCAGGGTCTCGGGACCAATTCCTTCGGCGTCGAAATCCTTGAGCCGGAGCATGCCCCGGGTTTTTAGCAGATCGAGCGCACGAAGCCGCTGGAGGCCAGTGATCGGCATCATTAGTGACGAAACCTCGTATATTCCCAAAATTAGCAGAGGTATTATCACATCGCCGCCCGCGCCAGCATGGAAAATATCGAGGGAAGCCGAACCAAAGAGAGGTTATTCAACTCGATAGGCCGACCAAGACCTGTTGGCGAGCAACACGCTGGTGCGTGATAGTGTGGACGGGATGACCCAGCAACCGAGTCGCCGTGCCGTCCAGGACATGCGCATAAGCGGCGCAGCCCCCCGTGCACCCCTAGGGACCGGGCGGCACGCGGTGCTGCCCCCGGCTGGCCCGCGACAGGCTACGCCGTCCGCCGAGCCCGGCGGGCCCGATGTCTGGATCGGTCGCGTACGCCAAGCGCTCGCCGCGCGGTCGTCGCTGGCGGTCGAGTTTGCCGAGGAAGCGCTGCTCGTTTGGCCGGTCGATCCGGAGTTGCTGCTGCTGGCCGCGTTGACTGCGCTGGCAGTGCGCAAGCCCGAGCGGGCGCTCGCCCTGCTCAAGCGGTACGGCAAACGCTACGTGCCGGGCAAACCGGGGACGCTGCTCACGGCCCTCGCACTCGCCCAGCAAGAACATTTCGCGCAAGCCTGGACGTTGTTGCAGGAGGCGCAACTTGAGACCGATCATGCCGCGTTGCCATGGTTCGTCGGCGACGATGTCATGCAGGACTGGCTGTTCGGCAGCCTGCACGACATTCGTCGGGCGCGGCTGCGCGCCCAGATGCCGCAGCGGACCGCGCGTTCGCCTGCTGTGGCGCGCACGCGAGGGCATAGCGTCGGTTGTCAGATAGACAACGCAGTGGGTGAACGCCTCAGGAACTTATTGGCTCGAGGGGGCGCTGAAGGCCGGCGCGTTTGATTTCGCGATAGACGGTTGACCGTC